>CAYVQL010000081.1:0-36264 GCA_964454135.1 uncultured Enterobacterales bacterium
CTGGCCGGTGGGGAACCAACCGGCGGCCGCCAGGGGCAGGCCCGGCCTCCTATTGGGTCTCGTGGAAGCTGGGGAGCTCGGCTTGCGTGGCGCTGACCAGGAAGCGGATGTAGTTCTGCGCCGCCGTGCTGTCGTCGAAGACGGCGTAGTGGCCCTGATCGCCGTACTGCGCCAGGCCAGCGGTGATCGGCTCGCCGTCGTAGCCGAGCATATTGCCGCTCACGGGCCGCTGTTGTTCGTCCAGACCCAGCAGCTCATGGGCCAGGGGGCGGGTCACGGCGGGTTGCAGCAGGGGCAGGTTCGCCGCGGCTGCCAGGGCCTCGGTGGTCTGGTAGGGCGTGTAGCCGTCGAGCAGGCCCTCGCTCAGGCCGACGTGGATCGGCGTGCTCGCCCAGTCGGGCTGCCGGTCGTACCAGTAGGGGGCGTAGTTGATGGGATCCGTGACATCGGCCAGCCACTGGACCAGGCCCAGCGTGGGATGGAAGCTGTCCAGCAGCTCGTCGCTGTCGAGGTCGAGCAAGGCCCCCAGCAGCTCAACCAGGTCGTAGCCCTCCTGCCGCTGCAGGATGGAGAGCGAGATCACACCCCCGGCTCCTGAGAGGAACATGGCCTGCAGCTCACGCCCCAGGAAAGGTCCGGCCAGCGCACCCGACAGCCCGCCCTGGGAATGCCCCAAGAAGACCATGCGCTCGGTGTCGATGGGCACGGTGTCTCGGTTGGGGGGGAAGAAGATGGCACCCTGGGCGAGGGCGGCGGCCAGGAAGATCTGGTCCAGCGCGCCTTGCCTGAAGTTGGCCCGCGCGGCGTCCAGGTTCAGGTAGTTGAAGGAGTGCAGCTCGGGATCCGTGGACTCGGTGGCGCGCTCGCCGTGCAGAGGCTGGTCGATGGCCAGGCCGACGAAGCCACGTCGTGCCAGCAGCTCCGCCGGCTGGAAGATGAGACTGTCGGAGGTGTGGCTGCTGCAGTCGCCGCCCGTGCCGTGGCTGTAGATGTAGAGCGGCCAGCCCCCTTCGGGCTGGGTCTGGTCGTTGGGCACGGTCAGGCTGAAGCGGATGTACTCCCAGGCGGCGGCACGGGGCTCGCCGTCCTCGTTGCGGTGCAGGGCGCCGCCTTCGCTGGCGTAGGGTCGTTCCCCCTCCTGGAAGAGAGGGAGGAAGGTGCGCCCTTCGTACAGGTCGTAGGCCTCGTTTCTCTCCAGCATCTCGAGCTCGATGGTGGCGTCGAAGCGTGGCAGGTCCAGGCCGTAGTTGATGTAGGTGGCGTATTCCGCCAGCTCGGCCACCGGATCCTGGGTGGTGAACACGGTGGCCGCCGCCACGGCGTCGTTGTCGATTCCCAGCTGAAACAGCGTCTCGATCAAGAGCTCCCAGGTCTCGTAGTCCGCGCCCGAGGGATCCCAGGCCTGCCGCATCTGCTCTCCCACGCCCGCGATGCCGTCCAGCACGACCAGGGCGTAGGTCGTGTCCGGTCTCAGGGGAAAGCCATGCACCGGTGCCACGGCCAGCAGGCAGGCTGGCTGGTAGGCGGTCTCTGTCTGCTGGAAGTCCCACTCGAAGGGCACCAGCTCGTTCTGGAAGGGGCTGTCCCGATCCACGTTCACCAGCAGCACCGGTGAGGCCAGCGTGGCCGACAGCTCGGCGTCAGGGAGCAGGCTCCTGTCGATGGGCTCTTCGAAGCGCACGAATATGGGGGAGTTGTTGCCGAAGCCATAGAGCGATTCGCCCACCTGGGCGTAGCTGTCCAACAGGTCGATCTCATCGCGGCGCGGGAAACCGGTCAGGTCGGGGCCTCCCCCTTCCCCGCGGCGCAGATCGCTGGGCCAGGGGGCGTCGAAGAAACCCTCGCCCTCCAGAACAGGCATGGGACCCTGCTCCCCTCGGCAGGCCGGCAACAAGGCCGGCAGCAGCAGCCAGTACAGCTGAAGCAGCCCTGGCACTTGACGGGGCGAGGCCATGCTGACTCCTTCAGGACGAGAGGCGACGTTCGAGATCCTGCGCACTGCAGGACATCCACAGTATACGAGCAGGGAGGCCTGGCGGCGACCAGCCGCCTACCGAATCGCAGCTTGCGCCGCAAGTTCAGGCCAGCCCGACCCCGTGAAAGGGAGCAGGGCCCCGCTTCGTCGCCGTGCGGGGAGAGAGCGCCTTGATCGGAGGGGCTCGCCGGTGCTATGTGGACTAGCCCCGCGAGCTGCCTCGACGATCTCTCTGCCGGTGCGCGGGCCCCCAAACCAGGAGTTAGCCTCACCATGGCCAGGAAGAAGAAAAAGTCGGGCGACCCGCAAGACAACGCCGGTCACGATGCAGGGTTCGACGATATCGAAGCCGATTTTTTTGCGATGGGCGATGATGAGTTCTCTGAAGAGGACGACCTGGGTTGGGGGGAGGAGTGGGACGGCGTGCCCGGAGCCTCCGACGCCGTAGCATCGGATTTCGATGCCGCCGCGGTGCCTACAGCGCAGGAGCCGACCGATCAGCAGCCGGACCAGGCTGCGAGCGAGGTCGAACCGACGGAAGAGTACGAGCGCCCCGCGGCCCTTGCACCGGAAGAGCCGTCGGAAGCCGCGCCCCTCGAGAGCTACCAGCCCGAGAGCTCCCAGCCCGAGAGCCCGCAGCCCGAGCCCCCCCCCCCGACAGAGCCCGACACGGCAGAGCTGGAACCCACCCTGGAAGAGGGCGGTGACAAGGGCGGCGGACAGCTCTTCGATGACGAGGCCTACCGGGAGCAGCTGATCGAGGCCGACGCCCCCGACGAGCGTCCCGACTACCGCCCGGCGACCTTGCGGGTGCCCCAGGCCGAAGCCCAGTCGCAGCCTGCGGCGCCGGCGCCCGTCCCCGAACCCCAACTGCCGCCGGCCGCGCCGGCGGGACCCCCCCCCCGCCCCCCCCCCGCCCCGGCCGGGGGCGCGCGCCCCCCCCCCCCACCCCCACCCCCCCCCCGCCGCCCGGGCGCCCCCCCCCCCCCCCGAGCCCCAGGCACCCCTCGAGGCACCCGAGCTCGGGCCTCGGGAGGAACCGCCGGACGAGCACGGCGACGAAGCCCTGGCCTGGTGGTACGCAGCCGTCACGCTCGAGAAGGAAGCCGAGCTGGCCGCCGATCCGCTGGACCGTGCGCGACGCATGGCCGCCGCGGCGGGCATCTACCGGGATCGAACTGGCGACTGGGGCAGGTCGGAGGCTCTCTTCCGCGCTGCCAGAGACGCTGGGCTCGACAGCTCCGACATTCTGCGCGACCTGGCCGATCTGGTGGCCGCCAGGGAGGATTTCGAAGGCCTGAAGCAGCTGTTGGAGCAGCGCGCTGGCCTTCTCGATGATCCCCAGGCGCGCACCGAGGCCTACCAGGACGCCGCGCTGGTGGCTAGAAACAACCTGCGCAACGATCCCGAAGCGGTACGCCTGCTCGAAGCCGCCATCGAGTCCGACGCCGAAGACTACTTCTCTCTGCGCCTGTTGCGCGACATGTACCTGCGGCTGGAGGCCATGGACGCCCTGCCCGCCGTGCTGGAGCGCATGGCGAGCTTGGCAGGTGGCGGACTGGCCGCCGAGTACCACGTCGAGCGTGGCCAGGTCTTGGAGAGCCGCCTCTCCCGCGACCAGGAGGCGCTGCAGGCCTACCTGGATGCCCGCGAGGCCGATCCATCCTACGGGCCGGCGTTTCTCTCCCTGGAGCGGCACTACCGGCGTACGGAATCCTGGGCCGAGCTGGCTGACCTCTACCTGTCCGAGTCGGAGCTTGGAGAGGGGCCCGAGGCTCGCTATTGGGCTTCCAAGGCCGCGCATACCTTCTGGGGGCGTGCCCAGGACGGGATGATGGCCGCCAAGGCCTTCGAGCGCATGGTGGAGCTGGACATCGATGCCCCGCAGCGCATCGAGTATCGCGCCTTCTTGTCCGCCATGGAGCGCTGGCCCACCCTGGTGGACCAGCTGCGCTTCGAGGCGGACCGCAACACGGGCACCCCGGCCGCGTTGCTCCTCTTCGAGGCTGGCTACGTGCTCGAGTTCCGCCTCGGGCGTTCCGACGAGGCCTGCGAGGCCTATCGGGCGGCGCTGGCGGCCGATCCCCAAGCCGTCCCGGCAGCCGAAGCCATAGCCCGCATCTCGGCAGCCGAGGGCGACTACCAGTCCTGCGTGGAGCTCTGGGAAAAGCTCGTGCTGCAAACCGCCGACCTCAACCAGCTGATCAGCCTGCGCTACCAGCTGGCCGAGACCTATGAACACCAGCTTGAAGAAGACGAGCTGGCCCGGCAGCACTACGAGGCCATCATCGAGCAGACGGGTTCCTATCTGCCTGCGCTCGAGGGCCTGGAGCGGGTGTACCGGCGCCTGGGCCTGAACGATGAGCTGGCGGCGCTGCTCGAACAGCGCGCCATCCTGTCCGACGACCCCGAAGACGTGGCCCTGCACCTCTACCGCGCGGGCGCCATCTGGGAGCGGGGCAGCACCGATCCCGAGAAGGCGACCGAGTTCTTCATCCGCGCCCTGCAGAACGTGCCGAACCACCCATACGCCCTCGACGCCGCTTCAGGCATTCTCACCGAGAACAAGCAGTGGACGGAGCTGGCAGGCGTCCTGCATCGGGCCGCCCAGGCCAGCAGAGATGGCGACGAGGCCGTCTCGCTGTTCTACGCGGCTGGGCGTATCCACGCCGATCGCCTGAGCAACCCGCACTCGGCTATCGCTTGTCTGCGCAGCGCCCTGGAGCTCTCTCCAGGCTTCCTGCCGGCACGAATCCTGCTTCGGAACCTGCTGATGGCGCAGGGCGACGACACCGGCACCTTCGGACTCCTGCGGGCCGAGGCTGATGCCACCGAAGATGTCCAGCTCAAGTCCTGGCTGCTCTACCAAGCATTGGTGCTGGGCTATGCCGTGCCTGAGGCGAATCCCAAAGAGATCGCGGAGGAGATCCTGCGCGCGGATCCGCTGCACTCCGCAGCGCAAGAGATCCTGGTGCGCCAGGCCCTGCAGGCCGGCGACAGGCTGGCCGCCGCCGAGATCCTGCGCCAGAAGGCCGCCCGTGAAGATGACGGCGCCCAGGCGCTGGCAACCTGGTGCCATGCGGCCCACCTGCTGGCCGAAGCCGAAGACAGCGTCGCGGCCCTGCAGGCCTTCTCCATGGTGCTGGCTGACGAGCCCGCAGAGCCCCAGCCCTTCCAGGCCATCTCGCGCATCTGCGAGGGCCTGGGCTACTGGGAAGAGGCGGCCTTGGCCCTCGAGATGGCCCAGGGTCCGGGCGTGGCGCGCAACCTTGCGCGCTTGAGGGAGCTCTACCTGCACGACGCCCCAGCGGCCCTTGCGCTCTACCAGCAGGCCGTGGATGAGCAGCCCAACGACCTCGTGGCTTGTCTGGGCGTGGAGCGGCTGCTCACCGGAGCCAACGATCACGCCGCCCTGGCGCGCATACACGCCTCACTCGTGAACAACACCGAATCGGCCGCCGTGCGCAGCCTGCACGCCCTGCTGGGCGCTCACCTCTTCGAGGGCATCGAGGATCTCGACAACGCCCGCGAGCTCTACCAGGCGGCCCTCTCAGCCCGCCCGGGGCGCGGCAAGGCCTTCGACGGCATGCTGCGCGTCCTGGTGGCCCAGGGCGACAGCGAGAGCCTGCGCCTGCTCTTCCTGGAGCTGGGCATCGAGAGCGGCATGGACCTGGCCAACGCCTTGGTGGACGTCGGCGATCTCGACGGGGCGATCCTCACCCTGCAGCGCTCGCTTGACGAGGAGCAGGACGTGCTGCCCTTCTTGCTCTGCCTGGAGCGGCTCTACGCCGAGGGCGAGCAATGGCGAGAGGTCTTCGACTGCCTCAGTAAGCGCCACCAGCTGGTCGAGGACGAAGAGACCCGGGCCTGGACCGAGCAGGCCCAGCGTCGCGTCCTCGCGGAGCACCTGGCCGATACCGACGACGCCTGGGAGTTCTACCGCACCCTGCACGAGCAGGATCCCGCCGATGCGGAGATCCTCGAAGCGCTGGCCGACATCTCGGTGCGGCGGGATGAGGTGGAGCTGGCGCTGCAGTACCTCGAGCAACGCGCCGAGGTGGCGGTCGAGGCCGATGAGAAGGTGTCCACCATGCGGCGCATGGCCCAGATCCAGCGAGGAGCTGGGGAGCTGGATGCCGCACGGGACACCTACCTGCAGGCCCTGAACCTGCTGCCCGACGACCTCGAGTCCCTGGACGGGCTGCAGACCCTCGCAGAGGAGGGTGCCGACTGGCGTACCGTCGTGGGCATCCTGGCGCGCAAGGCGGTGCTCTTCGAGGCCGAGGAACAGGTGGAGATCTACGCGTCCATCGCGCGGATCTGGGAAGCCGAGCTCAAGGAACCCGCCGTTGCCAACGAGAGCTGGCGCAAGGTGCTCGAGCTCGACGAGGCCCACCAGGAAGCCCTGTCACGCCTGGTGGCCCTGGTCCAGGAAGCGGGGGACTGGAAGGGCTTCGTCAGCTACGGCGAGTCCCTCAGCCAGCTGCTGACGGGCGAGGATCGCTCCGCGCTGCTGCGCCGCATCGGCTTGGTCTACGAGTCCGAGCTGAACAGTGTCAACGATGCGGTTCGCTTCCTCGACGCGGCCTCCGGTGGAGCCCATCCGGACGCAGACGCAGCCCGAGCTCGCGAACGCATTCACGCCGAGCGCGGGGAGTGGGAGCAGGTCGTGCAGGCGCTGATCAGCCTGGCCAATGCCACAGAAGGGGAGGAGAAGCTGGAGTCCCTGCTCAAGGCGGCTCGCATTCGCACCAACACCTTGCACAACCGTGCCGCTGCCAGCGACATCTACGCCATGGTGCTCGACGTCGCGCCCGACGACGCCGAGGCCCTGCGCTTCCAGTGCGAGCAGCTCTTCGAGGCTGGAGAGTACGAGTCCGCCGTCGAGCTCTTCGAACGCCTCGAGCCCATCGAGTCCGAGCGCGATCTGGACGATTTCGATGAGCAGATCGAGGTGGCGCAGTTCTTCTTCAACTTCGGAGAGGCCCTGCGCGCCCTGGATCGCCACGACGAGGCCATGGCTCGTTTCGAGTACACCCTGGAGCTGAACGACACGCACCTGCCCTCCTTGCAGGCGCTGGGCCCTATCTACGTGGAGCGAGCCGAGTGGAACAAGGGCGAGCGCATCTACCGTAAGCTCATCCAGCTCACGGGTGGCCGCGGAGAACCTGGGTTCCTCGCAGACATCTACACGAACCTGGGTCATATTCAGCGTCACCTCGGGGACCTGGAGAAGGCGCGCAAGCGCTTCAACAAGGCCCTGGAGAAGCGGCCCAACGACATCGACGCCCTGCTGGGGCTGGCCGCTGTCCAGCGCGATCGCGGCGAGTGGAACAACCTGCTCAACGTCTACAACAACGTGATCTTCCACGCCCGTGAGCGGCGCGACGTCATCAAAGCCTACCTGGCCAAGGGCTTCGTCCTCGATCAGAAGCTGAATCTGCCCGGCAAGGCCGCGGATCACTACCGCAAGAGCCTCAACTTCAATCCCAACGAGCCGCGTGCCCTGGTTCTGCTGGCGGAGCTGGCGCTGCGCAAGCAGGACGCGACCGAGGCGCGCAAGCTCGTGGAGGCGGCCGCTCAGGACTCCATCGAGGATTCCGTCATCGAGTCAAACCTGCTGCTGGTCAAGGCCATCGCCGCCTTGCTGGAGGACTCTTCCATCGCGGCCCAGCAGGCCCTGGAGCTGGCTTGCGGGACGGATGTCACCCTGCCTGACGCCCTGGTCGAGGTCGACGCGACCTCGCCTGCCAGCCTGGGCGAAGTGCTGCGCGCCAGGCTGGCCAACTGCGCCTTTTGAGCCCATGCGCTCAGCATAGGCTCGGTGGCTGGCTGTTTCGGCATCGGGGTTGGCTGCCCGCCCCGCTGGCGCTCGCTCTGCTGCTCATCGCCGATCCCAGCCCTCTCAGCCTCTTGCTCGGCTCGGGATTGGCGCTGGCGGCCGAGCTCCTGCGACTGGCGGCGGTGCGCCATATCGGTCCGGCCAGCCGCACAAGAGGCCCCGAGGTGGGCGCGCTGGCCAGCGGGGGACCCTACCGCTTCTCCCGCAACCCGCTCTATGTGGCGAACCTGGGTCTGTGGACGGCTGTGGCGCTTGGGGGGATGCACTGGCTGGGCGCGGCCTTGATCCTGCTGCTGGTCCTGCACTACGCGCTCGTGGTGCGCTGGGAAGAGTCGCGCCTGCAGCAGACCCATCCGGATGCCTACCTGCGCTACCTGCAGCAGGTGCCGCGCTGGCTGGGCACGGGCGCGGGCCAGCCGCGGCTCGCCGCGCGGGTCTCGTGGCGCGTCGCCCTGCGCTCCGAACGCTCATCTCTGGCAGTGCTGGTCCTGCTCTTCGGCTGCCTGGCGTTCAAGTACGCCCTGGCGGACCAGCTGCCTCCCTGGACGACCTGGCCTTGATCACCTGAAGCGCTTCAGCCATTCTCGGCGTTGCCGAAGCGGGTGCCGATGGCTGCGCCCACGCAGGGGAAGAGCGAGAGGAAGAGCACCAGCTTGCCCACGTAGGGGATCAGGCTGATGGCGGCCAGCAGCAGCACGCCGGCCAGGAAGGGGCCCAGCCCCCCCTCGAAGGCCTTGGGCATGGGGAAGACGTGGCCCAGCGTGCGCCCCAGGGCCACGAAGCCCAGCAACCACGCCAGGCCCAGCAGCAGCAGCACGAAGACGGATACCGGCAGACCGATGAAGGTGACGGCCAAGAGCAGGGAAACCACCACCCCCGCACAGGAGAGCAGCAGGCCGGCTACGCCGTAGCGGAAGGGGTGCAGCTCCAGACCGCGGGCCACGTTGCGCACCTTGTCCGGGAAGAGCCCGAGCACCAGCACGCCGATGCCGGCCAGGCAGAGCAGCATCACCGTGCGGCGCACCATGGCGTGGAACCATGAGCTGCCCTTTTCGGCCAGCAGCGCCAGGCCCGAAGCGCTAGAGGGGACGTCGCTGGACGCCAGCGTGACGCGATCGCCATCCACACGCCCGCCGCTGCGCACCTTCACCTTGCCGCCGAAGCTGACAGCATCGCCCTGCACATGGCCGCTGCGGTTGACGCGTACGTCCGCCCCAAAGCTGACCACGTCGCCGCGCACCGTCCCGTCCACCAGCACCGGCGCTCCGAACGCCACGGCCTCCTCTACCACTTCGCCGCGTTCGACATGAACGGGATTGCCGAAGTCGGCGAAATCGGGGACCTGGGCGGAGACCTGTTCCAAGGTGGGCCCTGTGACGCTGTCCTCGGTCTGCTGTTGCTCCAGGGTGGTTCCGAGGTGATCGAGGTGAGTCAGGATCTCATCCAACTGGCCCTGTTGCTCGGCCAGGCGCAGCTCCAGGTTGTGCAGGCGATCCGCCGTGCTCAGCTCTTGTACAGGCTCGACGGGCGCCTCGGTCACCAGCTCGAGGCCGGCGGCCGTCTCGTCGTCCAGCTCCACGGGCGCCTCGGCCCTCAGCTCGAGCTCGACTGGGGTTTCGTCGGCCAGCTCGACCGAGATGCTCAGCGTCGCGCTCTCGGCGGCGGCTTCTCGGGGGGCGGGTTCTGAGGAGCCAGGTTCTTCAGCGGCGGGTTCCTGGGCGGAAATTTCTTCGGCGGTGGGTTCCTGGGCGGAGTTTTCTTCGGCGGTGGGTACTTGGGCGGGCGAGCTCCTGGGTCCGCTCAGGGCGAACAGCAACAGGACCGGGCAAGCGAACATGGAGAAGCGACGACTCATGCCTGCTCCATCAGGCCGACTCTCTGGACAAGCCCAGGAGTCGGAAGGCGGTGAGGCTGCAGCCAAAGGCGACCACAGCGATGGCCAGCAAAAGGGTCATGGGTGAGGGGATGGCGCGCAGGACGACCTGGGCGGCCACGGCCAAGGTCTTGAGGGACATGGCCAGCTGCCAGACGAGGGTGGTGGGATCTCCCGCCAGCAGCATCAGCGCGCCCGCAGCGGCGATCATCAGACCGCCCAACCAGGGCAGCCAGCCGGGGCTGATCTGGGGTGCGGGCTGTGCCAGCTCTTCCATCACCCTCGCTTCCAGGTCGGCCGGCAGCTGCGGATCCCGCACGGCGGCGAAGGCCTGCGCCAGGGGCTCCAGGGACACGGCGCGGTTGGCACAGTGGGGACATGCGTCGATGTGGAGCGCCGCTTTCACCGCAGCCTCCTCTGGCAGGTCTCCATCCACGAAGCGGAGCAGGATTTCGTCCTCGAGGTGACGGGTCATGACGCACCTCCTTGTTCCATGCAGCCGTAGAGATCGCGCAGCTTGCGGCGGGCCCTGAAGATGCGGTTCATCACCGTACCAAGGGGCAAATCCAGCACATCGGCGATCTCGCGGTACTTGAGGTGTTCGAAGTGGTAGAGCAGGATGACCTCTCGGTACATGGGCGACAGCTTCGCCAGCGCGCGGTGCAGCCGCTGGGCCTCCTGCTCCCGCTCGGTCATGTCCAGCGGCGAAGCGCCCTTGTCCGTCACCTCCACCTCGGAGGTGGTACGGCGCCGCTTGCGCCTGCGGTGCTCATCGATGCAGGTGTTGCGCGCGATACCGAAGACCCAGGTCGAGAATCGACGATTGGGGTCGTAGCGGTGCAGGTTGCGCAGCACCTTGACCAGGGTCTCTTGAGCCGCGTCCCGCGCATCCTCTTCGTTGGCCAGCATGCGCAGCGAGAAGCGGAACACCGGGTTGGAGTAGCGCTGCAAGAGCCAGTTTCGCGCGACCTCGTCTCCGGCGCAGGCCGCCGCGATGAAGCGCTGCTCCTCGAGGGGTGCTGGTTCCAGTCGAAGCGCCAAGTTGCTCTCCGCTCGCGTACGCCGCAGCGCGGCCGCGCGGTGGGTCGTGCTTGGTACGGACGGGACACAGCATTATTGCAGCTGATGCGCCTTCCGTGGGAATCATCGCGCCAGGCTTCAGGTTGCGAGTATTGTTCCGAAAGTGCTACCGTCAAGGTATCCAGGAATGGACCGCCCACCCTCCGCTCGAGCCGGCCTGAACGAGTTCGATGGACAAGATTCGCAAACTCCGCAGATACAGGCAGAAAGACTACAGTCAGGTCGTGGATTTCCCGGTGGAGATCATCGGGCGCAACGGAGTGGTTCGCAGCTACAGCTACGAAGAGTCCATCCGGCTCTACCAACGGCGCATCGCCAATGCCCACTTGCGATACGATGACGACGAGATCGTTCGCGCCGAGGTCGGGCACTGCAAACGTCGGATACGGCAGCTGCGTCGCAGTTATCTGGAGCGCTACGCCTGGTCCGCCATCAAGAGCATGGGCGCTCCCGATGCCCTGGACGGCGAGCTGGCTGCCGAGATCGCCGCTTTCTTGAGGCGCTATGGGGGGGATGAGCCCGAGCTGGTGGAGAACTTCGCCCTGACCCGCCTGGAGGGAGGCGAGCGCGAGCGGATCTTCTACGTCGAGCTGGACGACGATCGGCCGCGCCTGCTCTACCTCTACCCCTTCGAGGGCACGGGGGACTGCCCCACGAGGGAGGCTTTCTTCAGCTTTCTCAAGCTGCTGCGAGCGCCTGGCGAAGGAGAGGGGATCGAGCGCCTGCTGGCTTTCCACCACACGGCGGATTGCGGACTCGTGCTCACAGCAAGGGTGGACTCCGAGTCCCTGGCCAGGCTCACCGGGAGAGAGGCCCCTCCAGCGCGATCCATCAGGCGCCGGCATTCCCAGCGCAAGCAGAGTCCCTACGACGAGGCCTTGGCGGATCTCAAGGCGGGCGAGGTGGAGCGGGCCCTGCAGCGCCTCGATGCCCTGCTGGAAGCGCAGCCGGAGCATCGCAATGCAGCGCTGAGCGCCGCACTGGCCGCCGATGTGCGTGGCAAGCACGAACAGGCGGAGCTCTACGCCAGGTTGGGCTGCATGCACCATCCCGATGACGCCGTGCTGCGCTACCACCTGGGACTGTTCCTGGCTCGGCAGCGGCGCTTCGCGGAAGCCCGTCCGGCCCTGCAAGAAGCCATCGCCCTGGATGACACCCTCTTCCCGGCCATCTTCCTGCTGGCCCTCTTGGAGCTGAAGGCTGGCCACCGGGCGGCCGTGGACCGCTTGCTCAAGCAGTGCGAAGGGGTGCGGGACGAGTCCTACGCGGATCTGCTGCACGCCTTGCGGCGGATCCGGCTGCGGCTGCGGCTACGAAGATGGGCCATCATCGCGACGACCGTGGCCAGCATCGTCGCGCTGATCGCTGCGGGCATGGGTAGCCCTCTGGGCCTGCCCGGCCTGGGTATCACCCTGGCGGCGTCCGCCATCTTCCTGCTGCTCACCCGCATGCCCGCCCTGCTTCCTTCGAGCATGCAGGCCAACTACCGCCTGGCCTTGCCTCGGGATCGACCGCACGAGGTCCCCAGGAAACCTCCCAAGGGGGAGCTGGTGGTCTGAGTTCGCAGGTCCAAAATGCGAGCTTCAGGGCGCGGCGAGCTCCCCATCCAGCAGCTGGTCCAGCACTGCTTGGGCCTGCGAATCCGCCAGGATCCAGCCACGTGGCGCGGGCAGCAGCACCGGCACGCCGGCCTCCCGCTGCGCGCCCAGGCCGATGCGTTGCTCGCCTTGTTGGCTGGTGATCCGCAGGGTGGCGATGGGTTCCTGCTCGGCGGGCTCTCGCAGATCGAACTCCAGGATCCGCAGCGCCAGCAGACGGCGCAGGGTTGCCTGCACCGCCTCGTCGTCCGCCAGGTTGCCGTTCATGAGCCACTGGCCTTCCTGGAGAAGGAGCTCCGCCCGCCGTTCTCCGCTCGCCGCGTCCACGGCCAGCAGTTCGCCTGGTTGCGGGTCCCAGACCTCGTGGCTGCGGTACTCGGAGAAGGGAAGCGTGAAGGCGTCCGTGCTGCGATCCTCGGTCAGCAGGACTTCGCTCTCGTGCTGCAGGTACGCACCCACACCCACGGAGGCATCCGCGCCGATGCTGATGGCGCCCCGAGCACCTTGCTCGGTGGCGAAGCGCATCGTCAGCCGTGGTGGGGACAGACCGTACTGCGCCTGGTCGCCCACATCGCCCAGGGGCCTGGCGCGCAGGCCAGCGATGGCGCGCGCCATGGCCTCCACGCGATAGGCATCGGCCGCTGTTTCGAAGGGTTCCACGATCCTCCAGGTGCCAGCGACCTTTTCGAAGGCCCAGCGCGCCTCTTCGGATGCCGGTTGCAACACCAGGTAGTCGATGGCCAGCTCATGCACAGAGGGAAAGAGCGGCTTCGTGTCCGCCTGCATGTCCTCGGAGCTCGGCTCCAGCAGCAGGATCAGGGCAACCACGAGCAGCGTGGCGGCCGCGAGGAAGTACAACGCCCGTCTCTGGCCTGGATTCACAGCAGCTCCTGTCCGGCGGTTGGACGGCGACACCCGCTCCGCCCAGCTCGAGGCTGAATAACAAGGCCGTCAACAGGATCAACAGGGGGGGGCGCACGGTTGACGGGCTAGGGGGCGTGGTTAGTCTTGCGTCGATTCCAACCCCGAGAGTCGACGATGTCCGGCAAGCCAGAAGTGCCAGAATCGGAGCTGAACGCCGAAGAGGTCGAGCGCGCGGATCCTGCGCCCGATGTCGAGGGCGAAACAGGCGAGCAAGGTCCCGATCAGGAAGAGCAACCTCAGGGGGGTATCGAGCTGCTTCCCGCCGAGGAAGAAGATCCCTTGCTGGAGGAGCTGGAGTCGCGCCTGCGGGCCGTCAGCTCAGCCTACAAGCAGTTGCAGGAGGAGATGCAGGCCTTCCGCGAACGCACGAAGAGGCTGCAGGAGGAGCGTGATCGACGCCGCACGGGCGAGATAGTCACGGCTATCTTCGAGCCCCTGCAGAACCTGCACCGCAGCGCCGACGCCTGGAAGAAGATGGAGCTGTCCGACGAAGCCCTCAAGGGCATGGACCTGGTGCTGCAGCAGTTCCAGAGCGCGCTGCAGAAGCTCGGGTTGGAAGAGATCAGCGCAGTGGGCGCGCCCTTCGATCCCAACATCCACGAAGCGATCTGCGCGGTGGATGTGCAGGAAGCCGCGCAAGACGGCGTGGTGCTGCAGGTCTTCGAGAACGGCTACCAGGTGGGCAGCCACATCATCCGCGCGGCGCGGGTGGTCATCGGGCGCTACCAGGAGCAGGAGCAGGAGCAGGAGCAGGATTGAGCGCAGGCTCCGACAAGCTGCTTCGGGACGCGCCCCGCTTCCACATCGCCCTGGTCCATCCGGAGATACCGCAGAATACGGGCAATATCGGGCGGCTGAGTGTGGGGCTGCAGTGCCGACTGCATCTGGTGCGACCGCTGGGCTTCCGCATCGATCAGAAAGCGGTCCGGCGCGCCGGCATCGACCACTGGCGACAGGTGGACCTCCAGGTGCACCAGGACCTGGACGCTTTCCTGGAGTGGGCCGCGCCGCACAGACTGCATTTCTTCACGGGCCATGCCGCTCAGCCCCATCGATCTGCGGTCTTTCGCAGCGGGGACGTGCTGGTCTTCGGGCGGGAGAGCAGCGGCCTGCCGCAGCGGTTGCGCCAGGGACCACGCTGCTGGCGGTTGCCCATCCCGGGTCCGGTGCGCAGCCTCAACCTGTCCAATGCCGTCGCGGTGGCCGCCTACGAGGCCCTGCTGCAGATCGCGCCGGACTTGTTCGCTCCTGTCCGAGCGAAGCCAGGCGGAACAGGCTAGCTTTTCTGCCGCACCAGCCCAGCTGCTGTCCGTCGCCTCAGGCGGACGGAGTGGAGATCTCAAGAGATGAAGCACCCCAACAAGCTGCGCGTACTCGTGATGGCAGGTGGAAGGGGCACGCGCTTCTGGCCCCTCTCCCGCGCTCGGCTTCCCAAACAATGTCTGCCGCTGGCGGGGGAACGCACCTTGATCCAGCGCACCGTGGCCCGCCTGAAGGGACTCGTCGATCCCGAGGAGATCCTGGTGGCCACGGGCAGGGGCATGGAAGACGCCATCCGGGCGCAGCTGCCCGAGCTGCCGCCGGAGAACTTCCTGGTGGAGCCCCGCGGGCGCAACACCGCACCCTGCATCGCCTGGGGCGCGGTGGAGATAGCGCGCCGCGCGGGAGGCGAAGCGGTGATGGCGGTCCTGCCGGCAGACCACGTCGTCAGCGATGAGCAGCTCTTCCGCGACACCCTGGCGGCCGCGGCCCGAGCCGCTTCCGAGACCAACTCGCTGGTCACCATCGGCATCAAGCCCACGCGCCCCGAGACCGGCTACGGCTACCTCTGGCTGGGGGGCGAGCTGGGCCGCTGGGGCGACAAGGCCTTCCACCGCGTGCGGCGCTTCGTGGAGAAGCCGGATCACAAGACCGCCCAGACCTTCCTGGAGAGCGGCGACTACCTGTGGAACGCCGGCATGTTCTGCTGGACGGTGGACGCCATCCGCGACGCCTACCGCGAGTACCTGCCCGGCACCTGGGCGGCCATGGAGGCCCTGGCCCACAAGCCGGGCACCATCGAGGATCTCTGGGAACGCTTCGACGCCACCAGCGTGGACTACGGGGTGATGGAGCGTTCCCGCGGCGTGCTGACCGTTCCGGGCAGCTTCGGCTGGTCCGATGTGGGCGCCTGGACCGCCCTGCCCGAGGTGCTGGCGGCCACCGCGGGTGGCTGCGTACGGGCCGCCGACACCGTGGTCATCGAGTCGCAGGACAACGTCGTGCATGCTCCGGGCAAGCTGGTGGCCCTGCTGGGCGTCAGTGGAGCCGTCGTGGTCGACACGCCCGATGTGCTGCTGATCAGCCGCAGAGAGCGTGCGCAGGAGATCCGTGAGATAACCAAAGAGCTGCGTCGTCGCGGACTGGACGACTACCTCTAGCCGCTCGCTCGCCCCCCCCACTTCCAATGCTCGAGATTTCGAGGTATCGTTCGCCAGGAAAGGGAATCCAGGCCATGTCTTTCTTCTTGCTGATCGCCCTCGCAGCCTGCTCCGACCAGGTGTCCATCCTCACCGAGACGGCGGCCTGCGAAGACTACAACTTCGTGGACCCCGAGGTGAGCTCCGTGGAGCTGACCCAGGAAGGAGAGGACATCCACATCTCCCACACGGGTGTCTTCCAGGGCTGCGACGATCTCTTCCGGCCCGAAGTGGAAGCTTCGGGAAAGGTGATCTTCGTCCGCGAGTTCTGGGAGTCGCGCACCGAAGACGACTGCGAGCTCTGCTTCGCGCCCACCATCATCATCGAGGCGCCCCCGCCGGGCAGCTACGAGGTGGGCTGGTACGAGGGAGATGCCAACGTGGCCCTCGAGGTGCTGGCCTTCGACGTGGAGTAGGGGGACGCGGAGTAGGGGCTCCTCTGGCGGGCGTTACTCTTCGCGCACGTCCATCTGCCCGTCGCCGTCGATGTCCCAGCCCACCTTGATGACATTGCCCTTGTCGTCGAAGTACTCCCAGTGGTCGATCTGGCTGTCGCCGTTGGTGTCGCGTTCCTTGCGCCGGATGATGCCCTTGGGTGCGCCCTGAGCGCCCCCGGGGAGGTCTTCGCCCGTCTTGCTCTCGTAGTACTTGAACAGGTCGAACTGTCCCTGGTTGCGCGTGTCGATCTCGCTCATCACGCGCTTGCCGCTCTGGTAGTGGTCGACCCAGTCCACATCGCCGTCGAAGTCGCTGTCCATCTCCTCGCGTTCTTGCACCCCGGTCTCGGTGAAGTAGCTCCACACGTCGATGCGTCCGTCCTGATTCAGGTCGAGCTCCTTGCGCAGCAGCACGCGCCCCTCGTCCTCCAGCAGTCGGTAGTAGTTGTAGATGTCGGCCTTGCCGTCGGCGTTCAGGTCCACCTGCACGACGACGCCACCGTCTTTGGTAGACTCTTCGACGACGGCGGAGAGGGTGCTCGTCTTCTGAGCGGTGGTGGTCTCCGTGTTCTTGGGACAACCCGACAGCAGTGGGAGGACCCAGAGAGAAAGGGGCAGGGTTTTCCGCATCGCTGGACTCCGACGGGACATGTGGGTGGGTCTGGGGCAGCAACGCTCGGCCAGCTCGCAGAGCGCTGCCGCATTGAGTGTATCTGGACAACGAGGTGCCAGGCAATGGGGGCCTACGATCCCTGCCACCGACCTCGCCGCTGGGGCCTGGGACGTGCTACGCTTTCCCCTTGCATGAAGAACCGGTGATGGAAAACGAAGCGTGATGGAAGACCAGGTCTCCGCCGACGACCATGTCTTGGTCATCGTGGATGACGAGCCCGTCATCCTGCAGATTCTCAAGGCCGTCTTCGAGGACGAGCCCTATCGCCTGTTCTTGGCCAGTTCAGGTCACGAGGCGCTGGAGATCATGCGCCGCGAGGGCGTCGATCTGCTCCTGACCGACAAGAACCTGCCCGACGCCAACGGCCTGGAGCTGTTGAAGGCCGCCAAGGAGGTGAACCCGGACGCCGAGGTGATCATCATCACGGGCTACGCCTCCCTCGAGACCGCCCTGGCAGCCATGGAGCTCGACGCCTTCGACTACGTGCTCAAGCCGCTCAACAACGTCTTCGACATCCGCAAGAAGGTGCGGCGAGCGCTCGAGAAGCAGCAGATGGTCATCGAGAATCGCCACTTGCTGAAGCACCTCCAGGTCAAGAACGTCGAGCTCGAGACCTCGCTGGCCGAGACGCGCGCCCTGCAAGCCGAGCTGATCCAGTCCGAGAAGCTGGCGGGCATCGGGACGCTGGCAGCCGGCATCGCCCATGAGATCTCCAACCCGCTCTTCGGCATCCTGGGCCTGGCCGAGGCCATCCAGGAAGAGGAGGATGCGGTCCTGGTGCGGGAGTACGCCACAGACATCGTGGAGTACAGCCAGAGCATCCGCAGCATCGTGGTCGAGCTCTCCGGTTACAGCCGGGCGGCGCAGGGGGAGTACCTCACCACGGTGGACCTGCCGCGGGTCATCGAGGACGCCATTCGCCTCGTGGAGCGCTCCTCGGACACCCGGGGCATCCCCATCCGCACCCAGCTCGAGCCTGCCACCTACATCAATGCGCGCACCAACGAGATCCAGCAGGTCTTCGTCAACCTGGTGAAGAACGCCACCGAGGCCCTGGCCGAGGAACGCACCTCGCGCAAGGATGGCCAGGTGTGGGTGCACGCGGGCCAAGATGAGACCGGCGCCTGGGCAGAGGTGTCCGACAACGGGCCAGGCATCCCCAAGGCCAACCTGGCGGTTGTCTTCGACCCCTTCTACACCACCAAGCAGCCGGGCAAGGGCACGGGCCTGGGCCTCAACATCGTCTACCGCATCATCACCAAGTACCGCGGGTCGATCCAGGTCGAGAGCGAAGAGGGCCAGGGCACTACCTTCAAGCTGCGCTTCCCAGCAGAGATCTGAGGGCGCATAAGGGGGGTATCTTGCGGCTGCGAACGCTCCTGATTCTCGGCATCGCCGCCGCCGCCATTCCACCCCTGCTCTTGATGGGCATCGCAGCCACCCATGTGGCGACCGAGGCGGTGACCGAGCGCGTGGAGGATCTGCACGCCCAGAAGGCCGACAACCTGGCCACCTTCGTCGACACCTGGATCACGGGAAGGGTCCACGCCATCAGCCTGCTGGCGGGCGCATTCCCGCTGGCGGAGCTCTCCGATAGCGGCCGGGTGGGCCTGCAGCGCCTGGTCTACAGCCAGTTCAACGAGATCAACATCGTCAGCCTGGTCAACAGGGCGGGCGCGGATCTCTCCCCCAGCCAGATGGCGCGGACCGCGTTCGGCGACACGGTGCAACCCGGACACCAGGCCATCAGCAACAAGCGCTTCCACAGCTTCCGCGAGCAGCTGCCCCTGGCGACGCTGCGGCAGCAGGACATCGCCGTCGGCCGACCCTACTTCCCCGATAGCGCCGCCTTTCCCGTGGTTCCTATCGTCTTTGCCGCTGGCGGAGAGGACGGCCCGATCCTGGCCGTAGAGCTCTCTCTGGAGCCCCTGGTCCTGCAGCTGGAGGAGCAGGTCTCCGAGGCCACGGAGGTGGCCATGCTGGACGGGACGGGGACGTGCTTCGCGCGCCAGGGCGAGGACCTGGTGCGCGCCGAACACTTCTCCTTCTTCCTGGGGGGGGTGGCGGCAGCGGATCTGAAGTACCAGCTGGAGGGGGGGGAAGAGGTGTTGGCGGCCTTCTCGCGGGTCGACAGCACGGGTTGGTTGGCAGTGGTGGCCGAGCCCCTGGCTCACGCTGCGGCGCCAGGGCGCGACATCCGATGGCAGTCGGCCTATTTCGGCCTGGTGGCCGTCTGTCTGGCCGCCGTCATGGGCTTCCACTTCGCCCGCAAGCTGCACCGGCCCGTAGTCCAGCTGCGTGACGCCGCACAGGAGGTGGGGGAGGGGCGGCTGGGGCGCGTGGTAGTCCCGGACCGCGTGCGTGAGCTGGGAGATCTGGGTCAGACCTTCAACACCATGTCCCAGCACCTCAAGGAGCACGAAGACAAGATCAACGCCCAGCAGGAGGAGATCCGGACCTGGAACAAGCAGCTGCAGCGGCGCGTCGAAGATCGCACGCGGGAGCTGCGTGAGGCGCAGGCCGAGCTGGTGGAGTCGGGCAAGCTGGCAGCCGTGGCCGAGCTGGGCGCTGGCCTGGCCCATGAGCTGAACAACCCGCTGGCGGGCATCCTCGGCGTGACCCAGATCCTGCGCCAGCGAAGGGCTGGCGAGTCGGATGAGCCCCTGATCGCCTCCATGGAAGAGCAGGTGGTCCGCTGCACCGAGATCGTGCGTACGCTGCTGTCCTTCACCCGCGAGGGGATCGACCGCGGTGAGCTGGATATCGTCGAGCTCGACCATGTGATGGCCGAGGTGGTCGTACTGGTGACGCCCGCTTTCCGTCAACGCGGCAGCGCCCTGCGGCATCGGCCCGCCAGCGAGCAGCTGCCTGTGCGTGCGGACCGCGCCCGCCTGGGACGGGCGCTGGCACAGCTGCTCACCAGCATGCGCGCGCTCCTGCCCGCAGAGGGCGCGCTGCATGTCCATGGAAAGCTGGAGCGTGAAGAGATAGTGGTAGAGCTGGTGATGGAAGCGGAGCGTCCCCCAGGGCGCGCCGCCGCGCAGGATCCGGCCGGGAAGGACGACTGGTTCGCCTCCGGCATGTCTCTGTGGGTGGCGCGGCGCATCCTGGCGGAACACGGAGGTCAACTCCGCGAGCCTGAACCGCCGGGAGTGCCCCACTACCGGCTCGTCTTGCCAAAGGCCTGAAGCAATGCGCGAGAACCTACGGATCCTGATCGTCCTGCTCTCGATTCTGGTCCTTGGGCTCATAGGCTACAAGGTCATCTTCGGCGGTGATGATGTGGATCCGCTGTTGGTGCAGGCGGTGGAGGGCACCGTGCATCACGTGGACGCCCGCGGTCAGCGCAACGAGGCTACGCCCGGCCTGGCGCTCAAGCGAGCGGATCGCATCGAGACCACGCCCAGCGGCAGGGCCTTCCTCTCCCTGGGGGAGTCATCCACCCTGACCCTGCATCGCGATACCTCGGTCAAGGTCCTGGGGATCACCAAGAAGGGCGTAAGGGTCGAGCTGGAGGGGGGCAGCGTCGAGGCGATCGTGCGTCCGCAGCGCGGGGAACTGGGCATCGTGCACCGCGGCAGCGAGGTGAGCACCAACGAGGGCAACTTCGCCGTGGGCGTAGGTGCGGGCGGCAACGTGGCCATCGAGAGCTACGCCGGCCAGCTGCAGCTGACGGGTATCGAGAGCGTCGACAAGCTCGACGAAGGCGAGCGCCTGCTGCTGCTGGCGGACGGCACGCCCAAGCAGACCGGGATCCCGGAGTCCCTGCTGTTGGAGGTGGCCTGGCCCCCGAGCGCGCGCACGCGGGAGGCCGAGGTGGCCGTACGTGGACGCACGGATCCGGGCGCCGAGGTGCGCATCGGCGCCGCGGGTCGCTGGACCACGGTGATCGCGGACGGAGAGGGGCTGTTCGAGGCCACCGTGCCCCTCGACGAGGGCGAGAACCCCCTCAAGGTCGTCTCCGAGGATCCCCTGGGCAGGACCAGCACGCAGGAAAAATCGCTGACTCGGGACAATCAGCCTCCAGGGAGCGCGGTCTTCGAGGTGAAGTACTGATTCTCGGCAGCGTCTTCGCCGGGAGAGGGGGAGGGGGATGCGACCCGAGGGAAGGGAACGTCCCTCTCTCGGTTGATTCTTGATAGGGTCCACTCGTGCATCCATTTCGCGCCTGGCTCCGGATCCTGTGCCTGCTCCTGCTGGCCTGGCCGCTGAACGCTCGAGCGGAGGTGACGTTGATCGCTCCGGACGGTCCTTTGATCCCGGGCAAGGTGAATCGGCTGTTGGTGGTGCTGCACAGAGAGGGAAAGGCGGTCACCGAGGCCCTGCCGGCGGTGGCCGCCACGCCTGGAGAGGTCAGCCTGGCCCAGGGCAGGATCCGGGACGGCGTGTACGGCTACCACTACCTGCCGGCAGCGGATGCCCAGGGATCGGTGGTCTTCACCATTGGTACCGGTTCAGGAGGGATCACGCGCATCAAGAAGCCGCTGGCTCCCATGCCGAGCCCGGTACTGCGGGGTCCGCAGCGGGTGGATGTGGTGGCGGGTTCCCAGCAAGAGGTCACGCTCGGATTCACGGGCTCGGTCTCCAGCGCCGAGCAGGTCACCGTGAAGGCCTCCGAGGGGAGAGTCAAGGCCGTCACGGTGCGCGAGGATGGGCTCGATGTCGTGCTGGAGCTGAGTGCGGAGCGCTTCCCGCGCGTCGTTCTCGTCGGCGTGCTGGATCACCGTCGGCCCGACAGCCCGCCGGCCTGGGCGGTGCTGCGCATCGTGGGTCGGCCCACCATCCCCGTACGCACCGAACCCGGTGCCGAGGTCATCCTTACCGTGGGCAAGCGCAACTACGGGCCCTTCCAGGCGGGGGATGACGGCGTGGCGCTGGCGAGCATCTCGGCCTGGCCGGGCGAGGAGACGGCGGCGGTGCGCATTCGCGATCAGCTCGGCAACGTGCAGCACAGCACCCTGAACCTGGTACGAGAGCCCAAGCCCCTGCTCTTGGACCTGCCTGCACCGCCAAGACCACCTGGCGAGCCCGCCGCGCCCCTCTACCTGGGGGCTGCGGACATCACAGGCCAGCACTGGAGCGCCGCGCCGCCGACCTGCCATATGGCGCCAGGAGGATCGCAAGACGTGGCCCAGGTCGCCACGGGGACCTACAAGGTCCTGCTGTCTCCGCCCGACGACGAGTCCTACCTGGACCTGAGATTGGCTTGCGAGCTCCCGGGGACCATGACCCGCTTGCAGACGCGCATATCCTCAGGTGAGGGCATTCCCCGCAAGCTCCTTCTGCGCATCTATCCGGCTGCGCTGTCCGCAGATTTTCCCGTGGCGCAGCTGCAGGCTCTGCTCGAGGACAGGCAGGGAGAGCGGCTGGCACCGGACGACATCCGCCTGCAGGCCAATCTGGGCGAGGTGAGCCTGGACGAGTCGCGAGGGGGCGCCCTGCGAGGCGAGTACAATGGAGCGCTGGCGGCCAGCGCCGGAGGGGACGAGATCCGGGCCTTCTACGATATGCCCACGGGCTCGGGCGCCGTGGCGCTGTTGCAGGTGGCCCACGGGCCCGTGGAAACGGGTCCGGGCGGGCTCAAGCTGCGCGTCTACGGGCGCGCAAGGGATAGCCAGGGACGGCCTTTGGCCGATCTGCCCCTGACGATGTCCGCTGGGGAGGAAAGCGCCACGGCCAGCACCGATGCGCGGGGTTGGGCCTGGGTCGATCTGGCCTTGCAGGACGCGCCGCCGCTGGTCGTGCTCGAAGCGCGCAGCGACTTCCTGGTGGCCCGTCAGCCGCTGCTGCCGGCTGATCCGGATCCGGCTGTCGACCTCGAACGGCCGGACCTGGAGGCCTTGGTGGAGGTTCCCATCACGGCTGGCCGGGTGCGAGAGGTGTTCATCAGCACCGAGCCTTCGACCCTGTACAGCGGGCCCTCGGCCATGGCGCGGGTGCACGTGCGCCTGGTGGATCGCCACGGAAACGCGGTCACGGACGAGACCATCGGCCTCAAGGCCGATCTGGGCGAAACAGGGACCCTGCGGGCAGGCCCAGATGGCACCTATGAAGCATGGTATCGGCCACCTCAAGGCATGCGGGCCGGCAAGGTGCACCTGGCCGCTTCGGGGCAGGAGGGGGCCTTCGCCGCCGCCACCGAGCTGGAGATCATCCCGCGTCCTCTGGCGCGCGCCGTCAGCCTGTGTGCGGGCGGATTGACGAACCTGGGATCCATCCACTCGTTCTACAGCGACCTCAACCTGGAGCTGCGCCTGCCCCTGCTCAAGCAGCGCGTCCTGCTGCGCAGCTCGGTGTCGTTCTACGGCGACGAGAGGGTCTTCACCGACGAGACCACCGAAGAGGAGATCAGCATCCGCACGATGATGATCCCCATGATGCTGGCGGCTACGCTGCGGCGCGAGTCGGGCCTGCGGGCGACCTGGATCGGCACGGGACTCGTCATGTTGCTCTACCGCAGCGAGACGCACTTCGGACCGCGCATCGGCACGTCGGACATGGGGCTGGGGGGGCCCGGCGCGGCCCTGTACGGCGGTCTCGGCTGGCGCCTGGGCTTTGGCGAGCTGGGACTGGAGCTGCGCTACATCCTGGTCACCACGGAGAAGGGCGACCTCGGATACAGCGGCCCCGTCGGCGGAGTGGCGCCCACGGTCGGTTATCGTGTACTCTTCTGATGCCAGGGCCCCTTCCATGCTTCCAACCCGCATCCTGACAGGTCTCTCCATCGCCGTCGCTGCGGGTTGCTCCCCCTCGCTTCCCGAGCCGGTCGTGGCCGCTGTGGAGCCCGACTGGGGCTACAACGGGGAGAACACCCTGATCAGTGTCGCCGGTGACAACTTCTACCCGGTGGTGGAGGTGGACGTGCGCGAGGATCAGGCGCACCTGGACCACCAATACCAACTCGTGCTGGAAGGGGAAGCGGGCAGCTTCGAGCTGGAGGGCGTGGAGGTCGAGAGCTACGAGGAGCTGATCGCCACGGTCCCAAAGGGGCTGCCCGTGGGGGCCTACGATCTGAGCGTTCTCTCGCCGGCCGGGGGCTCGTCGAGCCTGGGCGCCGCCTTCACGGTCACCGACACCCGCGCCGACCGGCTGGCCTTTGACGTCGACGAGGTGGTCTGGGCCGTCAACGAGCCTTTTTCCGTGGGCATCGACCTGCTGAACCCCGAAGACGACATCGTGCTGCAGCCCTTCCCCATCGTCGTCACCATCACGGCGGACAGCGGGCTGACCGACATGGAGGTGGAGGCGAGCAAGCTGGACGTGGTGGAACAGAGCGCCATCGACGGCGGCCTGCTGATCCGCGCCAACATGCGGGCCGAGGAAGGAGCGGCGCTCAACCTCACAGCCAGGACGCCCGAGACCCTGACCCTGACGGTGGTGCCGGACGAAGACGGCTCGGTGGTGGACGAAGACAGCCTGCTGCTGTCCATCTCGGCCGGACCCCTGGACCACGTGCGGGTGGAGCTGCCCTACTCGGGCTACGTGGCCGCGGTGGGCGAGGCCTTCGAGGTGGAGCTCGTGATGGAGGACGAGGACGGGCACGAGCTGGAGGACGCCAGCGGCACCCTGGTGCTCGCGGAGGCCTGCGGGGGCTACACCGACTCCATCTCCATCATGGGGAGGGCCACCGCCGAGGTGGTGGTGGAGACCGCCACGGACGGCAAGGACTGCAGCGACAACTACATCGACGTCAACGGCGCCGCGGTGGGCGCGAGCGATACCTTCCAGGTCGACCCTGGTCCACCTGCGGGCTACCACATCGGGATCTACCCCACCGTCATCGAGGCGGGAGTGGATACGCTCATCTTGTGGCTGACGGCCGAGGACGACTACGGCAACGTCATCACCGACTACGGAGAGGCCTGGGAGCAGAAACACGGCCAGGCCCTGGGCGTCGCGCTGGAGGACCGGTACGGCGGGCTGGGAGACGGGTTCGGTGAGCAGGAGTGCGGCCCGGGCTTCCAGAACGGCATCCTGAACTGCGACGCCAAGGTCTGGGCGGCGGACGCAGACAACTACATCGTGGCCACGGGGGACGACGGGGTGCAGGGCACCTCTCCCTTCTTCGACGTCACCACCAGCACGCTCGCGTCTATCTTCTGCAGCGCCGACACCGGCACCTTCGAGGCGGGTGAGGAGTTCCAGCTCCAGGTGCAGCCGCTGGATGCCTACAACAACCCCCTGGAGACCAATCCCTCCCAGATCAGCTACGTCTTCTCCGCCGAAGCGGGGGAGGTGAGCTGCGACTGGGACAAGGGCCTCGCTCCCGAGGGCGTGCGCAGCTTCGGCTGCACTGCCACGGTGGCGGTGGAGAGCGAGGCCATCGAGGTGCGGATCGATACCCTCGATCCCGCGATCTCCTGCACCACCGACGACTTCCGGGTCATCAACGCCCCGCTGGCGCAGGTGGTCTTCGATATCCCGGCCGGGTCCGAGTACGTGGCGGGGGAGAGCTTCGGCTTCAACGTGCAGGCCAGCGACGCCTACGGCAATCCCTATCTGGAAGGCAAGGAAAGGGACGTGGACCTGACGGACGAGACCGGAACCTTGTCCGTCAGCAGCGTCGAGATCGACACCGCTGGCCTGGGCTACGAAGAGGGGGAGATCACCACCGCTCTGGAGGACGACCGCATCTACGCCAGCCAGGGCGGCGTGGATCTGGGCAGCTCCGAGGCCTTCGACGTCGTGCACGCCGAGCTGCAGGGCTTGACCCTGGCCGCCTCCCAGCCCTGGGTGTTCCTGGGCGAGAGCCTGGAGCTCGAGGTCGTCGCGGTGGATGGCTGGGGCAACCCCGTCACCAGCTTCGACGAGGAGGTGGTGGTGGACGCTGTCAACGGCAGCGCCGAGTCCATCACCATCGACGAGTTCGAGCAGGGCCGGGGCGTGGGCAGCATGGAGTTCGACGAGATCCGGATCGCCGAGGAGCTGCAGGCCAGCGCGGACAGCTCCGGAGTCAGCGTCAGCTTGACGCCCATCGACGTGCTCGACCAGGACTGCGGCGTGGAAGCCCACCTAACCATCGACGGCGCCAGCGAGACCTCGCTCTGCCTGGTCTCAGGCACGGTCAGCGCCTCGCTCGACGCCAGCGGCAGCAGCGGCGAGAACCTGCTCTTCCTCTACGACGACGACGCTGGCAACGACGACCGCACCAACGCCGACGTGGTCTCCGCCACCTACACCGAGGCGGGTGGCTACGTGGTCACGCTGGTGGCCTTCGACAGCTACGGCTGCGGCGACGAGGCCCGGGCCGTGGCCTACGTGGGCGAGAACGACGGCGAGCCCGTGGGGCCTGTCGGCGTCGGATCCCAGGACAGCGAGCGAACGGTGGGCCAGCCCAAGGAGGGAATCACCCTGGTCGATTTCTCCGCCCGGGATTGCGCGGGCGACTACACGACCACGGGGGCGCTGCTCTACGTGCGTACCGATCTGGGCGAATTCACCTCGGGAACCACGAACAGCGGGGAAGGGCTGTATGTTTCGCTGGACAAGTCGGGCTACGGCGTGGCCACCTGGTCCGTGGCCTCGGAGGTCTACGGAGGAGAGTCCGTCATCTATGCGGGCCGCCCGGACGGGATCGCGTACGGGACGGTCAGCATCACGGTGCAAGGCGACGACGCGCGGCCCTTCGTGGTGGACCTGGAGCCCCGCGGCAGCACGGACGAGAGCATCGACAGCCTGAGCGTCAGCTTCAGCGAGGCCATGCGGGGCGTCAACTTCAACACCTCGAATGTCACTTTCAGCGACTCCTACGGCAGCCTCGACCTGGACGATCTGGACTTCGACGAAGAGACGAACAGCGTCTCGATCACCCTGGCCGAGGAAGCGGATCTGAGCCTGGACACCTACACCCTGGTCCTGAGCGATCAGGTGCGCGATGAGGCCGGCAACCGCCTGGACGGCACCTGGTCCGTGCAGGCTGGGCCGTTCACAGCGCAGCTGGGCGCGGTCAGCGACAGCGCGCCCGATGTGGACAGCTGCGTTCCCGAGTTCACCACCTTCCGGCCCGACGGCGATGATCAGCCTACGACGGAAGAAACCGACATCCTGGAAGTGGACGTGAGCGCGGACGCCACCCCGGACTGGTGGCTGCTGCAGGTGAAAGACGAGCAGGAAGAAGTGGTCTGGACCTGGTGGACCAGCGCCGCCTCTTCCTCCGAGACCTTGACCTGGTACGGCAGGGGCTACGATGGCATCGTGATGGAGAACGGAACCTACACCATCCATGTGAGCGCCGCGGACGCCTACCTCAACACGGGTGAGGTCTGTACGACCCAGATCTCGCTGGACAACCATGTCGTGGAGCCGCAGTGATGTCGGATGCCTCTTACAAGAAGCGCGGCGCCGACTCCTGGATGGAGGTGGGCCGCCTGGCGGAACTCGGGCTGCTGTCCAGCACGCTGGTGCACGAGCTCAAGCAGCCGCTCTTCGCCATCAAGGCCACGCTGCAGGTCAACGAGCCCAACATCAGCGATGCCAGGTCCCGAGAGATGAACGCCCTGTTGATGGGCCAGGTGCGGCAGATGGAGAAGATCCTCGAGGCCGCTGGCGGCCTGGTTCAGCGACCCGGGGACTGGAGTCAGCCCTTTGCGGTGGAGGCACCCCTGCAAGCGGCCCGCGACGCCCTGGCCCCCCGCGCCCGTCAGCTCGGGGTAGAGCTCCAGCTGCGGCTGGCAGCCGATCTGCCCGTTTTGAAGGGCAACCCCGTGGCCATGCAGCAGGTGCTGGTGAACCTGCTGCAGAACGCCCTGGATGCCGTCGCCGACATCGCCGCGCCCCAGCTGGAGCTGCAGGCCTCGCGCGAGGATGGGGGCGTGGCCATCACGCTCACCGACAACGGCGTGGGCATCACCGAGGCGCAGCAGGCGCGCATCTTCGAGCCCTTCTTCACCACCAAGCCCCCGGGCCGTGGCACAGGGCTGGGTCTGTCCATCGCCCGCCGCCTGGTGACCATGGCCAAGGGCACCATGGCCGTCTCCTCGCGACCGGGTCGCACCGCTATTCGGCTCTGGTATCCCCTGGAGATCCAGCCTTGAAGGAGCTGCTTTGGGCGAATTGACCACTGGTGCGGATGATACGGATCTGATGGAGGCGCCCGAGGGCTACCTGGAGGCCCTGGGTCCCCGTTTTCTGCAGGCCATGGACCTGCTGCGCCAGGGTCATACGGACAGTGCCAGCGAGATCTTGAGGGAGATCCTGGCTGAGGAGCCGCGCCTGCCCGAGCCGCGCCTGGAGTTGGCCCGCCTGGCCCTGGACGGGGGTCTGCTGGACGAGGCCGAGGCCCAGGCCCGCCAGGGTCTGGGCCTGCTGGAGGCCGGCGGACAGTGGATCGACGATCTGCCCGAAGCGACCGTGCAAAGCCTGGCTCATGGCCTGCTGGCGGAGATCCTGCGCAAGCAGGCGGACCGCGACGAGGTGATCTTCGGCGAGCCCGAGCGCCTGCGCGGCCTGCTGGATGAGGCCCGCCAGCACTTCGACAAGGCTGCCAGGATGGATCCTGACAACGAGCACGCGGCCTACTATGCCAGCTTTCTGGGTCTGGGGGAGGAGTCGGGGGAGGAGTAGGGGAAAGCCGGATTCCCCTGCGGGGGAGTCTCTGGTACAATCGGTGCTCACGATAGCAGGGTAATGGGATGAGCAAGACACTCGGCGCGCTGGCGGACGGCCGCTATCAGCTGGAGCGCATCCTCGGCGAGGGTGGCATGGCTGTGGTCTACCAGGCCTACGACGTCCGCCTGAAGGTGCGCCGCGCCATCAAGGTCTTGACCCCGGCCGTGGCTGCCAGCGCCACTCAGCGGGAGCGCTTCGAGGCCGAGGCCCAGACCATGGCCCGGCTGCACCATCCCAACATCGTCATCGTGCACGACGTCGGCTCGGATGGCACACGGGCCTATATGGTGATGGAGATTGTGGAGGGGGGGCAGCCTGAGCGATCTGATCGAACGGGACGGAGGGCTGGGCACGCAGAAGGCCTTGCGGCTGCATTGCCAGGTGCTGGACGCGCTCGCCGTCGCGCACGCCAACGGGGTGGTGCACCGCGACATCAAGCCGCAGAACATCCTGATCACGCGCGACGGCATTCCCAAGGTGACGGACTTCGGCATCGCGCGCGTGACCGACCAGGATCGCGCCTTGACGCGCACGGGCGCGGTCATGGGCACCTGGGGCTATATGGCTCCCGAGCTGCGCACGGATGCCACCAAGGCCGACGCCCGCACCGATCTCTACGCCGTGGGCACCATGCTCTACGTGGCCTTGACCGGCAAGGAGCCCTTCGACCTGTACGCCACCAACCTGCACGCCAAACGCTTCGTCGGGCTGCCAGCGGTCGTGAACCAGATCCTGGTCAAGGCCGGGCACTTCGAGTCCGAGGAACGCTACGCCTCGGCAAAAGAGATGCGCGCTGCACTGCTGAAGGCCACCGAGCGCGTTGGAACGCTCTACGAGCCGATCCCGGAGCATGACGAGACTCGCTCTTCTGCGACGCTCTCCCCGCCCACGGACCAGCTGGGTCTGACTGCGGTGCCCTCTGCAGCGGAGCCCAACCTGGCCCTCGGCGCCGGGCAGCAAGAACACGGGGGAAGCACCTTCCAGTTCGATCCCCTGGCGCCCTCGGATGCGGAGTCCGGGCCCGTTTTGCCAGAGCCGCTACCGGAGTCCCCGCCAGCGGATGGGCACTCTGACCTGGGAGGGAGCCCCGGAGAGCACGGGGGGCTCTCTCTTCGATCCTACGCAAGCGGACGAGGAGGAGGAACCGCGCTCCAGGCGCTGGCTGCTCTGGGCGGGTCCGCCCCTGGCGGCATTGCTGCTCCTGGGGCTCGCCATCCCCCTCCTGGGGCGCGATCCTGGTCCGACCGAGGCACAGACTTCGTCGCCGCTACCGGCGACGGAGCCTGCAGCGAGTGTTGTTGAGGCGGAGCGAGTCGACGAGGGGGAGAGCCAGCAGGTCGAGGAGACGCGGGAAGACGACGCCTCGGAGGAGCCTGTCCAGTCAGAGGCGCCACCCCCCACAGCCCCGCGGGAGAGCCCCGCGACGGAGGCTGCTTCGGTGTCCGGGGAGCAGCCGCAGGAAGCGCCCGTGGCGGTCACGCCCGAGGTGGAGGCGGACGTGGCCTCGAAGGCGAGCGCTCCCGTCCGCACGGAGAAGGCGGCGCAGCAGGCGCCAGCCGAGGAACCGCAACCCAAGGTAGAGGCAGCGGCCAGCTCAGGAGAGGACGGGCCAGCAGACGAAGGACCAGCTCCTGTCGTGGTCCAGCTGGCACTGCGCGCCGATCCCATCGACGGCACGCTGCAGGTGGCAGGACAGAGCGTCCGCGTACCGGGACGATTCAGCCTGCCAGAGGGTCTCCATCACTTCGTCTTTCAGGGTCCTGACTGGTCCACCACCTGCGAGAAAGAGGTGCGAGCGGGCATGAAGAGCATCAAGTTCAAGCGGGGCACCGAGGGATGCACGCTCTCCCAATAGTCATCGCCGCCCAGCTGGCGGGCGTCGCCCGAGCGCAGGAGAACGAGGTCCCTGAGCTCGCAGAGATAGCCGAACAAGTCGTGACCGCCATCACCGACGGAGAGTACGCGCAGGCCAGGCAGCGGGTCGATGGCGTGGTCCAGCGCCTGGAGAGCCTGGAGCGACCCCCGGCGCCCGAGGATCTGGCCACGCTCTGGCAGAGCCTGGGAGCCATCGGCGTCTACGATGCAGAGCAGGCCGCGCTCGTTCGCCCCAGCTTCGATCAAGCCTGCGCCATCCTGCCTGGCTGGTTCAACGAGCGGCTGGGGGGCATGGCTCGGCAGCAGTGGGAAGCCGGCTGCGCCGAGATCCAGCCGACGGCCACGCTGGAGATCACCTCCGTCCTAGAGCAGAGCGCAGTCTACATCGACGGGCGGCCCGTCTCCGAGAGGCAGCTCGCGCTGGCTCCCGGCCTGCACCTGGTGCAGGTGCTCACCGAGGGGCAGCTGCCCTATCGCGCCTTGTTGGAATTGAGCGAAGCGCAGCACACCACGGTGGATGCGGGGCTGGAGCTCGAGCCGCAGCCTTCCGCGGCGCGTCACCTGTCCCTCAGCCTGGGCACGGGCCTGGTGCTGGCCGGCGCCGGCGTGCTGGGCTGGCTGGCGGCGTACGCCCACCGCACCTGGCAGCAGGCCAGCCAGTCCTGTTCGCAGAAGCTCGGGGGCTGCTCGGACGACACCATCGCGCGCATCGAAGCCCTCGAGAGTCGTCGCACAGGCCTGGGGGTGGCGACGGCGAGCTGCGGCCTCGTCACCATCGGCCTGGGCGTCAGCCTCGCCATCACCTGGTAGGCAGCGGGAGGAAAGATGAGGCGCTGGCGGTTCTTGACGCTACTCGCATCCCTGGCTGCCGTCCAAGCCTGCGCTGATGAGGCCGCCGAGCGGCCCTGCGGGGACCTGCGCGACAACGACGTGGATGGGCTGGTGGACTGCGAAGATCCGGACTGCTCCGACGATCCGCTATGCCAGGACACGGGGCGCGCGAGCTACGACGCGGATGGCGATGGCCACCTGGCAGAGGCAGGGGGCGGCGAGGACTGCGACGACGACGATCCCGCCGTCCATCCCTACGCCCTGGAGCTCTGTGATGGCGTCGACAACGACTGCGACGGGCGGACGGACGAGACCGACGCCCTGGACGTCGCGACCTGGTACGCCGACGACGATGGAGACGGCTACGGCGCTGCCGATGCGGATATCCAGGCCTGCGACGCGCCCAGCGGTCATGTGGCGCAGGGGGGCGACTGCGATGACGGCGCGGCGACCGTCCACCCGGGCGCCGCCGAGCTCTGCGACGGCGCGGACAACGACTGCGACACCGAGATCGACGAGGACGATGCGCTGGACGCGACCACCTGGCACATCGACTACGACGGCGATGGCCACGGAGTGGCCAGCGTCTACACCGTCCAGGCCTGCGATTCGCCTTCAGGATTCGTTGCGAGCGACGACGACTGCGACGACGGCGACGCCGCTGTCTGCCCGAGCGTCGAGGAGACCTGGTACGACGGCATCGACGGCGACTGCGATGGGCAGAGCGACTACGACCAGGACGGGGATGGGAGCGAGAGCCAGGAATACGGGGGGCAGGACTGCGACGACCTGGACGGAGAGGTCTACCCCGGCGCCACCTCGGAGCAGCAGGGAATCCTCATGGCCTACATCTGCCCTGGCAGCTTCGACATGGGCAGCCCGCAGGACGAGGTGGGGCGGGAGGATGTCGAGAGCCTGCACGAGGTGACGCTTAGCGGCGGCTTCCATATCGGAGTCTTCGAGGTGACCCAGGCACAGTACGAGGCCCTGACAAAGGAGCGCCCCAGCGCCAACAAGGCCTGCGACGACTGCCCGGTGGAGCGCCTGACCCGGCACGAGGCGGCCTCCTTCGCCAACCTGGTCTCCAAGGAGGCCAGGCTGCCCGACTGCTACAGCTGCTACTACCAGAGCACGGACCTGATCTGCGAGCTCGTCCAGGACTACGCCAGCCCCTACGAGTGCCCCGGCTATCGATTGCCCACCGAGGCCGAGTGGGAGTACGCGGCGCGCGCCGGCCAGCAAGGCGCCTTCTTCAACGGCGCCAACCTGCTCGAAGGGGACGAGGAGAGCTGCGCCGGCAAGCTGGCGCTGGACGACGGCAGCCTGCTGGGGGACCTGGCCTGGTACTGCGGCAACGCCCCGAAGAGCAGCATGCCCGTGGGCTCGCTGGAATCGAACGTCTGGGGCCTGTACGACATGCACGGCAACGTGGCCGAGTTCTGCGACGACTCCTGGGATGGGAACGACTACCCGGGCGCCTCCACCGATCCCTGGGGGGGCGAGGCGTACACGCTGCGCGTCGTCCGTGGCGGCGCTTGGGGGCAGGCTCCCCACCAGCTGCGATCCGCCAGCCGAGCCCGCCAGGACGGCACCGTGCGCCTCGACGAGAACGGCTTCCGCCTGGCTATCAGCGAGTGAGCCGCCTCAAAAGACCCTTCTCCACGGTACACCCCCTCCGAGAGCTGTCTGGAAAGGCAAACCATGCTCCTGACCCCCAAGATCTTCCTTCTGGCTCCGCTGGCCGCTTGCGGTCCGGACACGCCTGAAGACTGCTCCGACAGCAAGGACAACGACCTGGACGGGCTGGTGGACTGCGACGACTCCGACTGCGAAGGCGAGGCCGTCTGCAACGACACGGGCGATCCCATACCGGACGTAGATAGCGATGGGCACGACGCCGAGGCGCATGGGGGCGGCGATTGCGATGACGGCGACGCCGCGATCCACCCCGACGCCCTGGAGATCTGCGACGGCGCGGACAACGACTGTGACGGCGAGACCGACGAGGACGACGCGCTGGACGCCGGCACCTGGTACGCTGACGGTGACGGCGACGGGTTCGGCGATTCCGAGAGCACGACCGTCGCGTGCGATCAGCCCAGCGGCTTCGTGGCCAACGGCACCGATTGTAATGACGGGGCCTTCGAGGTGAATCCCGGCGCCGACGAGCTCTGCGATGGAGCGGACAACGACTGCGATGGGGAAACGGACGAGGACGACGCCGTGGACTCCGAGACCTGGTACATCGACTACGACGGCGATGGCTTTGGCGTGGAGTCTCTCTACGACCTGCAGGCCTGCCAAGCTCCGTCTGGCTACGCAGCCACCGCTGACGACTGTGACGACGGCGACGCCAACACCTGGCCCGGCGCGGCCAGCGTCGACTCCGACAGCGACTGCATGACCGACGCGGATGGCGACGGCTTTGGAAGCGATAGCCCCGCTGCGGGCGTCACCACGGGCACGGATTGCGAGGATACAGACGCATCCCTCTATCCAGCCGCGGTCTCCGAACACGAGGGCATTGCCATGGCCTACGTCTGCCCGGGCGTCTTCACCATGGGCAGTCCTTCGAGCGAGGTGGGCCGCGACTCTGATGAGAGCGAGCACGAGGTGACGTTGACCGGTGGCTACTACCTCGGAGTGCACGAGGTGACTCAAGCCGAGTTCGAGGGCTTCAGGGGTTACCAGCCGAGCGACAACAAGGGCTGCACCGACTGCCCTGCGGAGAACATGAACTGGCACGAGGCAGCGGCTTTCGCCAATGAGGCGTCGGGCGCGGCGGGCCTCACGCAGTGTTACTCGTGCTCGGGGTCTGGCACGTCGGTGGATTGCAGCCTGGACAGCGCTTTCTCCACGCCCTACCACTGTGTTGGCTACCGGCTTCCTACCGAAGCGGAGTGGGAGCAGGCAGCGCGGGCTGGAACCACGAGCGCGTTCTCGAACGGGGGGAACCTGTTTTCAGGGGACGAGTCCGACTGCAACGGCAGCCTGGCGCTGGACAACGGTACGTATCTGGATGACATCGGCTGGTATTGCGGCAACGCTTCCTCCACCACCCACGACGTGGGCACCAGGGACGCCAATCCCTGGGGCCTATACGACGCGTACGGCAACGTCTGGGAGTGGTGCCACGACTGGGAGGACAGCAGCGACTACGATGGCGATGCGGAGGACCCATGGGGACCTGCGAGCGCCTCTCGCCGCGTGCGGCGAGGCGGTTCCTGGAGCGACGATCCGCGGAACCTGCGTTCTGCAGACCGCAACTGGGATGACCCGGGCGGTCGCAGTGCCAGCATCGGGTTCCGGCTGGCGAGATCCGAATGACAAGAGAACCTCTGTCCCCTCGCTGCACATAGGGAGCACAGCATGCACCTAGCAACGATTCTCGCAGGGTTGCTCCTGGCAGCCTCGAGCTGGGCCCAAGAGCCTCCTCCCCCGGATCTGACGCAGCTGGCCGACCAGGTCGTCACCGCCGTCACCGACGGCGCCTACTCCATGGCCAAGCAGCAGGCGCAGCAGTGCATCCAGGATCTGGAGCGCCTCGACAAGCCGCCGGACACCCAGGCGCTGGCCACCCTCTGGCAGAGCCTGGCCACCATCGGCGTCTACGACGAGCAGCCCGAGCTGGTGGCCCCGAACCTGAAGCAGGCCTGCGCCGTCTCCACGGAGTGGTTCAACGAGCGGCTGGGGAGCGCCATGCGCGAGCAGTGGCAGCAGACCTGCAAAGAGGTCCAGCCTACGGCCCACGTGGAGGTCACCTCCCTGTTGAAAGAGAGCCGGCTCTACGTCGATGGCCGCCATTACGAGGAGCATATGGTCGGCCTGGCTCCGGGCAAGCATCTGGTACAGGTGCTCACAGAGGGCCACCCGCACTACAGCGCCGTGGTGCAGCTGGCCAAAGGCCAGTCCACCACCCTGCACATCGGCCTGGAGCCGGCGTCCGCCCCTGCCAGGGCCAGGCACGTCGCGCTGGGCGCGGGCACGGGCCTGGCGCTGGCATCGGCATCGGGGCTGGTCTGGTCGGCGGCGCAGGCCCATGGCACCTGGCAGGCGTCTTCGGACAGCTGCCGCGAGAAGCTGGGAGGCTGCTCCGAGGCCAGCCTGAGCGAGATCGAGTCCGTACAGCGGCAGCGAAACCTGCTTGTAGGCGCCAGCGCGGCCGGGGGCCTACTGTCCCTGGGGCTGGGAACGGCGCTGGTCGTCACCTGGTAGACTCGCGGCAACGCAGTTCCATCCTCCATCATCCTTCGGATCCGAGAGCAAAGGGTATGATGATGAACACGCGAAACCTCCTCCTCCTCGCGATCCTGTGCGCCTCCTGCAGGGGTGAGCCGGAGAGATGCGACGACGGCGTCGACAACGACGGAGACGCCCTGGTGGACTGCGACGACGAGGACTGCAGCTCCGATCCCGCCTGCGCGGACACGGGCGAGCCCGTCACCGACGCCGACGGGGATGGCTACGACGCCAGCGAGCACGGCGGCGACGACTGCGACGACGCCGTCCATCCCGCTGCGTAGGAGGTCTGCGATGGCGTGGACAACGACTGCGATGGAGAGACGGACGAGGACGACGCCCTGGACGCCGCCACCTGGTACGCCGATGCGGACAACGACGGATTTGGGGATCCGGAGAGCGCCGGCACAGCCTGCGAGCAGCCCAGCGGCTTCGTGGGCGACGCCACGGACTGCGATGACGGCAGCAAGGCTGTACATGCTGAAGCCGACGAGCTCTGCAACGGCAGCGACGACGACTGCGACGGCGAGACCGACGAGGACGACGCGCTGGACGCCGGCACCTGGTACGCCGACGCGGACGGCGACGGCTTCGGAGACGCCAAGTCCAGCGACCAGGCCTGCTATCAGCCCAGCGGCTACGAAGCCGACGGCAGCGACTGCGACGACACGGACGACACCATCAACCCGCAGGCCGATGAGACCTGGTACGACGGCATAGACCAGGACTGCGACGGCTGGTCCGACTACGACCAGGACTACGACGACGACGACGGCGCCGAATACTAGGGCGACGACTGCGACGACGACTAAGACCACGACAACCCCCGCGCCAAAGAGAAAACGTAAGAC
>CAYVQL010000082.1:0-11792 GCA_964454135.1 uncultured Enterobacterales bacterium
CCAGCGATGCGGGGGGCTCGAAGGTCCAGTGGACCTTCGAGGGGCAAGCCAGCGGCGGCAGCCGCGGTGTCCGCAGGGCAGGCGCAGCCCTATGCCTCCCCCCGCCAAAGAACTGGAAGGCCCTCATCGCAGCCGCTCGATGCGCTTGAAGTGCTCCACCAGGCGAGCGAAGGCGTCGTCCCGAGTGGAGATGGCCGTGGCATGGGCGCCGGCGCGACGCAGGCGCTTCAGCCGCGCCTCCACCCCCAGCGCCCGCCGCAGCTGCAGCGCGTCCGCCAGCACCACCTGGCCGGTCTCGGCATCCTGCAGCTCCACCAGCCCCACCTTGGGAAACCGCTGCTCGTGGGGATCGTGGAACAGGAAGGCGTTCACGCGATGACGGCGGCAGAGCGAGGCCAGGGGGCGATCCCAGGCCGCCAGGTCGATGAAGTCCGACAGCAGGCAGATCACGGCGCGTCGCTTCAGCACGCGGCCCAGAAACTCCGCCGCCGCAGCCAGGTCGGTGGCGCGGCGCTGCGCGCGGTGGGCGAAGACCGTGCGGATCACGCGCCAGGCGTGACCACGGCTGCGCCGCGGCGGGATGTAGTTCTCGACGCCGCCCGCAAAGGCCACCAGGCCGACCTGGTCGCTGGCCTGCGTGGCGGCATGGGCCAGGGCGGCGCCCACGCGGGCCTGCTGCAGCGCCTTGTCCGTGCGCCCGTCCCGCCCCCCCGAGCCGAAGCCCACCGAGCCCGAGATGTCCAGCGCCAGCAGCAGGGTCAGCTGCCGCTCTTCGCGGAACTCCTTGACAAAGGGCTCCCCGGTGCGCGCCGTGACGTTCCAGTCGATGTGGCGCACGTCGTCACCGGGCACGTAGGGACGCACCTCTTCGAACTCCATGCCGCGACCGCGAAAGGCGCTGCGGTAGTTGCCCGCGAACAGGCTGTCCACACGCCGGCCGGCCTGCAGCTGCAGGCGTCGGATCTGCGAAAGCTCCTCAGCGCTCAGCACCGCCCACCCCTGTTCACGGCGTGGGTACGTGGTCGAAGAGGCGCCGGATGACCTGCTCGCTGTCAGTCTCGGCGGCCTCGGCCTCGTAGGAGAGCAGGATGCGGTGGCGCAGCACATCCGGGCCCACCAGCTTGACGTCGTCGGGCCCCACCCAGGCGCGCCCTTCCAGGAAGGCCTGCGCCCGGGCGGCCACCGCCAGGGCCATGGAGGCGCGCGGGCTGGCGCCGTAGTCGATCAGGGGCTGCAGATCCGCCAGGCCGCAAGCCGCCGGCTGGCGCGTGGCCCGCACCAGGTCCACGATATACCCCTCGAGAACTGGCTCCATGTGGATCTGACGCACCACGTCCCTCAGCCGCAGCACGTCTTCGGCGCTCAACACGGGCTCCACGCCGGTGAGGGCGTCCGGGGCCAGCCGCATGATGCGCTGCTCCTCGTCGCGGCTGGGGTAATCCACGCGCAGCTTGAACATGAAGCGGTCCACCTGCGCCTCGGGCAGCGGGTAGGTGCCCTCCTGCTCGATGGGGTTCTGGGTGGCTAGCACCAGGAAGGGCACCGGCAGCGGAAAGCTGTGCTTGCCGATGGTGACCTGGCGCTCCTGCATGGCCTCCAGCAGGGCGGACTGCACCTTGGCTGGCGCGCGGTTCACCTCGTCCGCCAGCACGATATGGCTGAAGACGGGCCCCTTGCGGATGCTGAAGCTGCCCTCGCGCGGGTTGTAGATCTGGGTGCCGATCAAGTCGGCCGGCAGCAGGTCCGGCGTGAACTGCAGCCGGCTGAAGCCCATGTCGAGGGCGGAAGCCAAGGCCTTGACCGCCGTGGTCTTGGCCAGGCCGGGCACACCCTCCAGCAGCACATGTCCGTCGCAGAGCAGCCCCATCAACAGGCCGTCGACCATGGACCGTTGACCGATCACCACCCGGCCCACCTGCTCGCGAATGCGTTGGATATCGGGGGCCGCCGCAGCGACCAGCGACTCTATCTTCTGCAAATCCGCCATCGTTCCTCGCCTCTCATCTGCACCGGGGCCGCCTGGGCGACCCCATCCTGACCCGGTCTTTCACGACAAGACGAGCGGCCTGCAGCGAGCTCAGCTGGTCAGCCGGTCCACCAGGTCGCGCCAGAAACTCTTCTCGTGGACTTTTTCATCCTGCAGCTCCGCCAATTCCCGAATCAAGGTCCGTTCCTCGGCGCTCAAGGTGTTGGGGACCGCCACCACCACCTGCACGTGGTGGTCGCCGCGCTGCCGCCTGCGCACCGAAGGCACACCCTTGCCACGCAGCCGGAAGACCTTGCCCGAAGGCGTGCCGGGCGGGATCTCCAGCTCGGTCTCTTCGTCCACCGTGGCGATCTTGAGCGTGGCGCCCAGGCAGGCCTGGGGGTAGCTCATTGGCACCGAGGAGTAGATGTCGAGCCCCTGCCGGCGGAAATCCTGGTGAGGCTTGACGCGCACGGTGACGTAGAGGTCCCCAGGAGGGGCACCCTGCAGGCCCGGCTCCCCCTTGCCGGTCAGCCGTAGCTGCATGTCGTTGTTGACCCCTGCTGGCAAGGTGACGTTGAGCTTGTCGGTGTGGGGGACCACGCCCCGGCCGCGGCACGAGGTGCACAGCTCCCGCACGACCCGCCCTTCCCCGCGACATGTGGGGCAGGTGGTGCGGATGCGGAAGAAGCCCTGGGCCTGGATCACCTCGCCTGCGCCACCGCAGGTCTGGCAGGCCGTGGGCTCGGTGCCCGCCTTGGCCCCGGATCCGCCGCACTCCTCGCAGAGGGCGTGCTTGGGGACGCTCACTTCCCTGGTGCAGCCGTGGACGGCCTCCAGAAAATCGATCTGCAGCGGATACTCGATGTCAGCCCCGCGCCGGCCGCGGCGCCGGCCGCCCCGCCGCCCGCCGCCGAAGCCGAAGATGTCGCCAAAGAGATCCGAGAACTGGCTGAAGATCTCGTCCACGTCCTGGAAGCCGGCGTTGAAGCCCGCCCCGCCCAGGCCGGCGTGGCCGAAGCGATCGTAGGCATCGCGCTTCTGGGGATCGGAGAGCACCTGGTAGGCCTCGCTGACCTCTTTGAAGCGCGCCTCGGCATTGGCCGCCTTGTTGCGATCGGGGTGGTACTGCATGGCCAGCTTGCGGTAGGCCTTCTTCAGGGCCTCGGGCGCGGCGTCGCGTTCGACCCCCAGCACCTCGTAGTAGTCGCGCTTTTCTGCCACAGGGCTCCTCCGAGCCAGCCAGGTCCGGAAACATGTGCCGGCGGACCAAGGCCCGCCGGCGTTTCTCAGGACGGTCTATTTCTGGTTCAGGCTTCCTCGAACTCGGCGTCGATGACGTCGTCCTTGGCAGCGGGATCCGCATCGGGGCCATCCGGCATGGGGCCGCCCGGCATGGGACCGCCCGGCATGGGGCCGCCTGGCATGGGGCCGCCACCGGCGTCCTGCTGGGCCTTGTACATCACCTCGGCCAGCTTGTGGCTGGCGGTCTGCAGCTTGTCGAAGGCCTCCTTGAGCACGTCGGGATCGTCCTTGTCCAGCGCTTCCTTGGCGTTGGCCAGCTCCGCTTCCAGCACCGACTGTTCGTCGGCAGGCAGCTTGTCTTTGTGCTCGTCGTAGAACTTCTCGGTCTGGTAGACCAGGTTGTCCAGCTGGTTGCGGTTCTCGATGACCGCGTGGCGCCGCTTGTCCTCGTCCTCGTTCAGCTCGGCTTCCTGCACCAGCTTTTCCACATCGGCCTTGGAGAGACCGGAGGAACTGGTGATGGTGATGTGCTGTTCCTTGCCCGTGGCCTTGTCCTTGGCGGTGACGTTCAGGATGCCATTGGCGTCGATGTCGAAGGTGACCTCGACCTGGGGCATGCCGCGCGGTGCCGCGGGGATGCCGTCCAGGCGGAAGGTGCCCAGCATGCGGTTGTCCTTGGCCATGGGGCGCTCGCCCTGGTAGACCTGCACGTCCACAGCGGTCTGGTTGTCCGCAGCTGTGCTGAAGATCTCGCTCTTGCTGGTGGGAATGGTGGTATTGCGCGGGATCAGCACCGTGTGCACGCCGCCCAGAGTCTCGATGCCCAGGCTCAGAGGCGTCACGTCCAGCAGCAGCATGTCCTTGACATCGCCCGAGAGCACACCGGCCTGGATGGCGGCGCCCTGGGCCACCACCTCGTCGGGGTTCAGGGTGCGATTGGGCTCGCGGCCGAAGAGCGCCTTGACCTTCTTCTGCACCAGCGGGATGCGGGTGGAGCCACCCACCAGCAGCACCTCGTTCACCTGGGCCGCGCGCAGCCCGGCATCGCGCAGGGCCTGCTCGCAGGGCCTGAGGGTGCGCTCCACGATGGGCTCGATCATCTGCTCGAAGCGGGAGCGGGAGAGGTCGCGCTGGAAGTGTTTGGGCCCTGTGGCGTCGGCCGTGAGGAAGGGCAGGTTGATGTTGGTGCTCTGTGCCGTGGAGAGCTCGATCTTGGCCTTCTCGGCAGCGTCTTTCAGACGCTGGATGACCATCTTGTCGCGGCTGACATCGATGCCCGCTTCCTTGCGGAACTCCCCCACCATCCACTGGATCAACACCTCGTCCACGTCGGCGCCGCCCCGGGGCGTGGCGCCGCTGGTGGACTTGACCTCCACCACGCCGTCGCCCACCTCGAGGATGGAGATGTCGAAGGTGCCGCCACCGAAGTCGTAGACGGCGATGGTCTCGTCGCTCTTCTTGTTGCTGCCATACGCCAGCGCGGCCGCGGTGGGCTCGTTGATGATGCGCTTGACCTCCAGCCCGGCGATGCGGCCGGCGTCCTTGGTGGCCTGGCGCTGGGAGTCGTTGAAGTAGGCCGGCACCGTGATCACGGCCTCGTTGATCTCCATGCCCAGGCAGCGCTCGGCTTCGCGCTTGAGCTTCTGCAGCACCATGGCCGAGATCTCGGGCGCCGAGTACTCCTTGCCCCCGGTCTTGACCCGCACGCCGCCATCGGGGTTGCGGACCACGTTGAAGGAGACGCGCTCGATCTCCTTGCGCGACTCGTCGAAGCGCCGCCCCATGAAGCGCTTGATGGAAGCGACGGTGTTTTCGGGATTGGTGATGGCCTGGCGACGGGCGACGGTGCCCACCAGGCGCTCACCGTCCTTGGAAAAGGCGACGACAGATGGCGTGGTGCGCTGACCTTCTTCGTTGACGATGACCGCGGGGCTGTCCCCTTCCATGACCGCCACCACGGAGTTGGTGGTGCCCAAGTCAATACCGATGATTCTAGCCATGACTTCTTACCTCCATGAAGGACGCCGAGCCCGCTATGCCCGGGGAAAGCCCTTTTTTGCGAGCAGTGGCAACTTGGTGGTCGATTACGTCGCAAAGCTAATCGCGACCTGCATGCCGTCAAGCCGCAGGAATCCGAAGGGCCCCTGCGCGATCCCGCTGTCGTGCTTTCGCCCCGGCACCTGAGAGAACCAGAGGTCGCAGAAAGGTATTTCCCTGTGTTTTCAACATCTTGCACAACTGGCAGGAGTCTTGCAGTATACCTGGCCGTCCGCTGCGCCGGGTCAACATCCAACCCCAATCCATGAGTCCGTGCCCTGACCTGACCCGACCCGGCGCAGCGGATTGAAAACCAGTGGCAGCGACCCTGGTTCACCAATCCAGGGAAGACCAGGCTGGCCGGTGGGGGACTATGCCATTTGGCGTCCGCCTCTCAATTGGTGGTTGACGCGCAGCCCTGTCGTGCCTAGCCCTGTACCGCCTCAGGCTGGCGTGTCCTGCCATGGATCCAGCGCCACGTCCTGCCCGCGTCATCTCGCCAGCATTCGCCGCGGCGTCGGTGTCGCAAGATTTCGAAAAACCTCTTTCCCCTAAACCATTGGAGCGCGTCATGAAGTTTCGCCCTCTCCACGACCGGATTCTCGTCAAGCGCGTCGAGGCCGAGCAGGTATCCGCCGGCGGCCTGATCATCCCCGACACCGCGAAGGAAAAGCCCCTCGAGGGCGAGGTCATCGCCGTCGGCCCCGGCCGTCGCATGGATGACGGCAGCATCAGGCCCATGGTTCTCAACGCGGGCGATCGCATCCTCTTCGGCAAGTACACCGGTGACGAGATCAAGCTCGACGGAGTGGAGCACGTCATCATCCGCGAAGACGACGTACTGGCCGTCGTGGAACGCTAACCTGCAAGGCGTCACGGCCTACACGCTGGAGAAAGACAAATGCCCGCCAAGAACATTGATTTTCACGAGAACGCCCGCACCGCTCTGATGCGGGGCGTGGACATGCTCGCCAACACCGTCAAGGCCACCCTGGGCCCCCGCGGTCGCAACGTCGTGCTCGACAAGAGCTTCGGCGCGCCCGCCATCTCCAAGGACGGAGTCACCGTCGCCAAGGAGATCGAGCTGAAGGACAAGGCTGAGAACATGGGCGCCCAGATGGTCAAGGAGGTCGCCTCCAAGACCTCGGATGTGGCCGGTGATGGGACCACCACGGCCACCGTGTTGGCGCAGGCCATCTACCGCGAAGGCATCAAGCTCATCGCCGCCGGCGCCAACCCCATGGACCTCAAGCGCGGTATCGACCAGGCCGTCGAAGCCGTCGTGGCCGAGCTGGCGCAGATCTCCCGCGGCGCCGAGACGGAAGAGGAGATGGCCCAGGTGGGCACGATCTCCGCCAATGGCGACGAAGAGATCGGCCACATCCTGGCCGAGGTGATGCGGAAGACCGGCAAGGACGGCGTCATCACCGTGGAAGAGGCCAAGGGCCTGGAGACGGAGCACGAGATCGTCGAAGGCATGCAGTTCGACCGTGGCTACCTCTCACCCTACTTCGTGTCCGACGCCGAGCGCATGGAATGCGTCATGGAAGACGTGCGCATCCTGGTGCACGAGAAGAAGATCACCGGTCTCAAGGACCTGCTCCCTCTGCTCGAGAAGCTGCACCAGGACGGCAAGCCCCTGCTGATCATCGCCGAAGACATCGAGGGCGAGGCGCTGGCCACCCTGGTGGTGAACAAGCTGCGCGGCACGCTCAACATCTGCGCTGTCAAGGCTCCGGGCTTCGGCGACCGCCGCAAGGCCATGCTGGAAGACATCGCCATCCTGACCGGCGGCCGGGCCATCATGGAAGACCTGGGCATCGGGCTCGAAGGCGTGACGGTCAACGATCTTGGCACTGCCAAGCGCGTTGTGATCACCAAGGACGACACGACCATCGTGGATGGGGCTGGCAGCCGCAAAGAGGTCAAGGCCCGCGTCAAGCAGATCCGGCGTCAGATCGCCGACTCCACCAGCGACTACGACCGCGAGAAGCTGCAGGAGCGCCTGGCGCGTCTGGTGGGTGGCGTGGCCGTCATCTACGTGGGCGCTGCCACGGAGATCGAGCTCAAGGAGAAGAAGGACCGCGTCGACGACGCGCTGAACGCCACCCGCGCCGCCGCCGAAGAGGGCATCGTCCCTGGTGGTGGCGTGGCGCTGCTGCGCTGCCTGGCTGCCCTGGACGAGGTGCAGATTGTCGGCGACCGCAAGTTCGGCGTGGACATCATCCGGCGCGCCATCCAGGAGCCCACGCGCGGCATCATCGAAAACGCCGGGCTCGAGGGCTCCGTGGTGGTGCACAAGATCCTCGAGGGTGATGGCGCTTTCGGCTACAACGCCGCCGACAACGTCTACGGCGACATGTTCGAGATGGGCATCATCGATCCCACCAAGGTCGTGCGTTGCGCCCTGCAGAACGCCGGCAGCGTGGCCGGCATGCTGCTGACCACCGAAGCGCTGATCTGTGACAAGCCCGAGAAGAAGCAGCCGATGCCCGCTGGCGGCGGCGACATGGGCGGCATGGGCGGCATGGGCGGCATGGGCGGCATGGGCGGCATGGGCGGCATGGGCATGTAGCCCCGTCGGTCCGTACGCTCGCGACCCCTGTCGGCTCTGCTGGCAGGGGTCTCGTCGTCGACGGGGGGCTCGTCCTTGCCCCCAGGCGTTATGAATAGGCCCCAGCCGCCACCCAGGGAGAGCGACCATGTCCGCTGGAGAGATCCTGCTCGAACAGGACGAAGGCATCGCCACCCTCACCATCGCGCGGCCCCAGCGGCGCAACGCCATGGACGAGGCGCAGTGGCATCGGCTGCGCAGCCGGCTGCGGGAGCTGGCCCAGGATCCGCCGCGCGCGCTGATCCTCACCGGGCAGGGCGGCCACTTCTGCGCCGGCCTGGACCTCAATCCCGACAACGCCATCTTCGCCCGGCTCGCCCCTATCGCGCAGCGCCGCGACGAGGGCGCCGCGCGCACCTTGATCGGCGAGCTGAAGCGGGTCACCGACCAGCTCGCTGGCTTCTCCTGCCCCACCATCGCCGCCATCCAAGGCGCCTGCGTCGGCCTGGGCCTCGAGCTGGCCCTGGCCTGCGACCTGCGCGTGGCCGCCAGGGACGCGCTGCTGTCTCTGCCAGAGGTGCGCCTGGGCATGGTGCCCGACCTGGGCGGCACCGTGCGCCTGACCCGGCTCGTGGGCAGGGGTCAGGCCGCGCGCCTGGCCCTGGCCGCGCAGGCCATCACCGGAGAGGAGGCCTGGCACATCGGCCTGACGGAGCTGCTCGCAGAGGCCGAGGATGTTCCCCAGGTGGCCCGGGACCTGGCCCTGGACATCCACCGTGGCGCGCCCGCGGCTCTGCAAGGCACCCTGGCCGTGATCAGGCGCGCGCCCGAGCTGCAGCTGCAGGACGCACTCGACGAAGAGACCGCTGCCGGGGCGCGGGCCGTGATCTCCGGCGAACCCCTCGAGGCCATGATGGCGCGCCAGATGGGCCGGAAACCGAGCTGGGTTCGTTCATGATTCGTCGTCCACGCGCAGCGTGCCGTCCATGAGCGGCAGCCGCCCCTACAAGCGCTACATCCACGCTGGGCGTTTCCGGCTGGCCCTGCACGTGCACCCACCCCGACGCGAGCTGCAGGCAGCCGTCCTGTTCGGCCACCCCATGATGTCCCACGCCGGCCCGCTGCGCCCGCTCGCGCGCAGCCTGACCCAGCACGGCTGCAGCTGTTGGCGGCTGGATTTCCGCGGCCATGGGGTGAGCGAGGGCTCGGCCCGCCGCGATGACTGGAGCTTTGACGACCTGGTACGCGAGGACTGGCCGGCGGCGGTGGAGGCGGTGCGCCACGAGCAGCCCGATGTGCCCCTCTTCGCACTGGGACACAGCCTTGGCGGCTTGGTGGCGCTGGCAGCCCAAGCCACGGGCACCGCGGTCATGGACGCCATCGGCCTGCTCTCGGCCGGGCTCTGGCAGCGGCGCGACATCGGCCGCCTGGCTGGACATCTGCGACGCGCGGCCGCCCTGGCCACCCTGCCCGCAGTCCGGCTCTGTCGCCGCTTCCCCGCGCGCGATCTGCGCCTGGGCATCGACGAATCCGCCACCTTCTGGCGGCAGTGCATCCACTGGGGGCGTCAGGGCAGCTGGACCTCGCTCGATGGCATCGACTACCTGGCCGCCTGCGCGCGGATCACGGTGCCCGTGCACGGCTGGCGCGGCGCCCACGATCCCTTCGTGCGCCTGTCGGACCACGCGCGGCTGGTGGAGGCAGCCGGAGGTGCCTGGTCGCTCGTTCCGGCCGCAGGTCATATGAACCTGCCACTGGTGGCGGCAGCCGAGCTGGGCGACTGGATCGACTGCCTGCTGGAGAGCCCTGATGGTCCCTGAACCACGCCGACCTCGAGGAGAGCGATGCGCAGCCTGATGCGAATCCTGGCGGCCACGCTCTCGGGCGTGCTGCTGGTGTTCATCGCCCCGCCGCTGAACCTGGCCTGGCTGCAGTACTTCAGCTTCGTGCCCCTGCTCTGGGCGCTCAGCGTGGAGCCCCAAGACCCGCGCCCGCCGCCCCGGGGCTGGTACGGCCTGCGCCCCCTGCTCTGGGAGCTGCGAGAGCCAGGCAACCGCACCAACCTGGCCCTGGGCCTGCTGTTCGGCTTCGCGTCCGAAGCCGCCATCTACTCATGGCTCTTGGAGACCGTACGCATCTTCAGCAACCTGCCCACCTGGCTGGCGCTGATCGTGCTTCACATCTTCTCCCTGGCCCACGGCCTGCCCTTTGTCCTGATCTTCGGCTTGGTGCGGCCTCTGCGGCGCCACCTGGGGGCTGGCTGGCTGTGGATCCTGCCGGCGCTGGTGGTGGCGGTGGAGTGGCTCTGCCCGGCCTTGTTTCCCTACCAACAGGGCGCTCCCCAGTATCGCCAGGCCTGGATCTTCCAGCTGGCCAGCATCACCGGGGTGTGGGGCCTCACCTACCTCGTCATGCTGGTCAACTGCACTGTCGCCGAGTGGCTCTATCGCTGGCGGGAGCAGCGCCGGCCCCTGCCCTGGCGCCCGACCGTGGCCGTCGCGCTGATCTTCGCCGTCAACCTCGCCTTCGGTGCCTGGCGCCACGGGCGGGTTGAGCTGGAGCTGGACGAAGCCCGGCTGCTGCGTGTCTCCATCCTGCAGCAGAGCATCACCATGAAGGAGCGCATGGAGCAGGGCGGCAAAGAGGCCATCCGCGGCTGGGTGGAGCTCACCAAGCAGGTCATGGGCCAGGACATCGACCTGGTGGTGTGGCCCGAAGGGGCCAGCCCCTTCAATGTGCACGAAGGCTCCATGAAGAAGCTGCTGGCGCAGATCGTCGCGGCGGGCGATTTCGAGCTGCTGGTGGGCGGCGGCACGCTCGAGATCAAGCAGGACCACGAAAGCGGCAAGAAGCGCTTCCTGCACTACAACAGCGTCTACCTGATGGACCGCAAGGGAGAAATCGCGGGTCGCTACGACAAGATGGTGCCCCTGCCCTTTGGCGAGTACCTGCCCTTCGCGGACGTGTTCCCGGAGCTGCGACAGTGGATCAAGGGGCCCGGCAACTTCCGCGCCGGGTACGAGCCCACAATCTTCGAGGCGCAGGGTTACACCATCGCCGCGCCCATCTGCTACGAGGCCATCCTGCAGAAAGCGGCCCGCAAGCTGAAGACCGCCGACCTCTTCGTCAATGTCACCAACGACGCCTGGTTCGGCGACACCGGCTGCCCCCATCAGCACGCCATGCTGGCCGCCGTGCGCTCCACCGAGCTGGGCCGCCCCACGCTGCGCATGGCCTACACCGGCGTCTCCATGATCGTCGAGCCCCACGGCGACATCGTCTACGAGTCCGAGGTCTACACCGACGTGGCCGAGGTCGTCCCCCTGCGCCTGGGCAGGTTCGACACCATCTACTGGCGCTTCGGCAACTGGTTCGCGTTGCTGTGCACCATCGCTGTGCTGGCAGCCTTGCAGCTGGGGTGGAACCGCAGCGAGCGGGCGGCCGCCGCCCAAGAAGCCGACAAGGACGCCTGAGCGATCCATCGGCTAACCTGTCCCCGAACCCACGCCGCCCCCGGGCCACGAGCCGCCATGCGCCCCCTCCCCCTGCTGCTGCTCTGCACCGCCTGTCGTGTCGGCGGCTTCAGCGACCGTCCCCCCTGCCAGGTGTTGGGGGGGTACAAGGAATGCGGCGCTCGCTACGTGATCTTCGACCTTGAAGCACCGGATCTGCAGCAACCGCTGCGCCTGGAGCTGATCTACACACCGGACCAGAGCCTGCTTCCCGATGGCCTGCCGGTGGTCGTCGTGCTCCCAGGCGGCTTCTCCGCGCGCATCTCACCCGTGGCCGGGGCGGATCGCAGCATCGCCACCAACAGCGGCATCGCAGCACTGTACGTCAACTTTCCCACCGAGGAGGGTGATTTCGTCGCCGGCCAGATCGGCGACTACCGGGGCAGCGCCGCGCGGCGCGCCCCCCCCCCCCCCCACCCCGCCCCCCCCCGCCCCGCGGCCGCGGGGGGCCCCCGCCCCCCCGCCCCCCCCCAGCCCC
>CAYVQL010000082.1:11802-35595 GCA_964454135.1 uncultured Enterobacterales bacterium
AATTCCCCACCGTGGTGGGTTATTTCGGCGCGGGCCTGTGCGGCTAATACGGGGGCCGCGCGGGGCGGCGAGCCACGGCCGCCGCACTGCAGTACGCCACGGGCGGAGTCGAGGACCTGGACGGCTGCACCCTGGCCGACCGCCTGCCCATGCCGCTGTCCGAGCTCGCCCCGCTGCTGCACGGTCAGTCCAACGGCGGCAACCTCATCTTGAGCACCCTGGCCGATCCCAGCCTGGACCTGCCCCCCATCAGCGGGGTGACCTTCTTCGAGACCCCCATCTCCTCGCAGCTCGCCACCGTCGAGGTCGGCTCCTACGAGACACCCCTGTCCCTCTACCAGGAGGGCAGCTGCACCTGGGAGCCCATCGATGGCTTCTTCTGCCCGCTTGACTACGACCGGATCGTCTGGGACGAGGAGCTCGAAGAGGGTGAGGGCATGCGGGGAGCCGTCTGGTTCGACACGCAAGACGACGGGAGCTTCGACGCGCAGAGCGACCACGTGGTCTGGGGTCTACGTCCCATCATCGACGGGCAGCTGCAGCTGGTCTACTCCCCCTTCCTGGCAGAGGCCATCGAGGGCCTGGCGAACGCTCCCGAGACGCTCATGTCTTCCAGCGAAGCGGGGGATTTCTGGACGCCCAGGGACGGCTCGCGCAGCGTGCTCGCGGCGGTCGAGGCCTACCCCGACCTGCCGGCCATCGTGCTCGGCACCGAGGAGGACCACGCCCTGGGCATCGAGGACCACGCCCACATCAGCGGCCTGGCCGGGGCGTTGCTGGCGTCGGGGGCGCCCTGGGTGCGCGTCAACCCGGACGAGGCCTACGTGGCGCTGACCTCCGGGCAGGAGCTCTCCTGGAGCGACAACCAGGCCAACCTGCAGCTCGAGCCCGGGGACGAGGGCGTGTCCATGCTGCCCGAAGAGGACGACCTGAACCTGGATCCGCGCGTCTACACCACCGCCGCGCTGGTCGAGCTCAGCCACCGCGCCTGGACCGCCTCCTGGCAAGACGACCTGGAATGGGTGCTGATGGAATAGACCCGGGCCCGTCAACTGTGATAGAGAGGAATCAACCAGGAGCGCCCATGCACATGCGGAAACCCGGCTCCGACGCTGATCCCAAAAAAGTGCTGGTGGTCGATGACGAGCTGGACATCAGAGAGATGTTGCAAGAGTTCCTCTCCCACCTGGGATACCAGGTCTTCGTAGTAGAGACGGGAAGAGAGGCGCTCGATCTGGCCATCGAGAACGGGGAGCGCTTCGACGCCGCGCTGGTGGACTGGACCTTGCCCGGCATCGAGGGGCGCGACGTGGTCTCCCAGCTGCACATCGCCCAGCCCGACTGCCGGCTCTTCGCCATCACGGGGCACTCCGACGAAACGGTCACCACCAGCTCCGCCGGCCCCTATGTGCTCGAGGTGTTCACCAAGCCCTTCTCGCTGCGCAAGCTGGCTCGGGCCTTGTCCGGCCACCTGGAGAAGGTCTAGCTCCGCGGTCCCTGGTTCGCCGATCTCGTGGTGCGCGCCTGCACGGACGACAGGCCTTGACACCGATTTTATTGCCACCTCCTGCAACGGTCGCTATGCTGAAGAAAGCATGACAGCGGCCAATCATGGCCCCTGCCGTTCGGGAATAGACCCCCCCGCCGGATCCCCACCTGGCAAAGCCTCAGCGTCTCCTCCATCTCTTGCGGTGAGGGTTTTTCGCGGGGGGGCTTCCCGAGACGACTATTGGCCAGAAGGCCCACCCTCTCCAGATGGTGGGTCTTCCGTGTTTTCGTCCTTTGGAAGTGCGCTCCCCGCTTCCGGCACGCCGGGCCCGCTGCCGGGCAGCTCCGCGGGAGGTGGGGCGGCGGCCTGGCCTGCGGGGCGCTCGGGGGCATCCTCCCCCGCCAGCTCTCGGTGCAGGTGGGGCCGGCTCACCAGCACGCGGCAGCGCTCGGCCAAGAGCTCCTCTTCGATCTCGCGGCACCAGCGGTAGCTGCCAGGATCGACCTTGCGCGTCACCTCCAGGTAGACGAAATCCCGCAGCCGCGCGTCCTCGATGCGCTCCTCCACCATGCGTGCCGCCCCCTCGGGATCGCTACGGAAGAGCTCGGGCAGCAGCTCGGCGTAGCACTCGTCGCGGCGCTCGACGCTGCGCTCCTCGGCGCAGTCCTCGATCTTCTCCCACCCCGCGTCGCACGCGCTCACCAGCAGCACAATCCATCCGAGCCGCGCCATCGACACCTCCAAGACGAAGAACCTCGCATGGCGCCTGCAGGATTGCAACCGCAAGGGAGCGCTGGAGCCAGCTGCGCACGGTCCAAAGCTCATCCGGTGGTTGCGGCCTGGGAACCTGGGTGGCTAGAGACCTCCAGACGCTGCACGCGCCGCCGCGCTGCCCGCCCCGACCCTGCCGCGCCCGGAGAGAGCGATGTTCCAATACCTGCTCGACGCCTTCAGCAGCCCGGGAGCACCCTTCATGTGGGCCATCACGGCCGTGATGGCCTTCGGAGTCGCCGTTCTCGTGGAGCGTTGCTGGGTGCTGTTCCTGGTCAACCGCTACGATGGCGCCGAGGTCACCCAGGCCATCGGCAGAGCCGACCTGTCGAGGGCCGTCGAAGCTGCGGGGCGCAGCGCGCTGGCGCCCGTGCTGCGGGCGGGCCGGGACGCCGGTGGTCACGGAGCTGCCTGGGACGCCATGGGCGCCGCCGCGGCCGAGGCAGAGCAGCGGCTGGGCGCGCGTGTCGGCTACCTGGCTGCCATCGGCAACATCGCCACCATGCTGGGCCTGCTGGGGACCGTCTACGGGCTTATTCTGGCCTTCAGCGCCCTGGGCGACACCTCGGCGGGGGAGCGCGCGGTGCAGCTGTCCGAGGGCATCTCCACCGCCATGGCCACGACGGCCTACGGCCTGCTGACGGGCATTCCGGCGCTTGCCTTCCACGCCTGGCTGGACGCGCGTTCGAGAGCCCTGCTCTCCGGTATCGAGGCCGCGGCCGGGCGCCTGAGCGCTTCTCTGCAGCACAAGCAGGAGCCCTGAACTTGCGACGCCTGCGCGCCCGCCCCGCCCCCTCCCCTCCCGACCTGCGGCCCGCGCTGCTGTCGGTCATCGGCTTGATGTTCCTGCTGCTGCCCTTCCTGCTGCTCACCACGTCGATCCGCAAGCTGGCGGGATTGGACCTGGAGCTGGCGCAGGATCGGGGCGACCTGGCGCCCTTGCCCCCGGGTGTGGTGGAGTCGCTGGAGGTCTGGTTGCGGGGCGACGAGCTGCGCGTGCGCGCGGCCGTGCGCACGCTGGACGTCAACGCGGCCACCGGCGACGCCACATGGAGCGAGCTCCAGCTGCCCGGGCGTGATGGCGAGCTGGACCTGGCAGGCCTGCAGCTGGAGCTGGCGCGCCTGCGCCGGCTGGACCCGGCCCGGCAGCGCATCGAGCTACGGCCCACGGACGGCACGCCCACCTCCCTGGTCGTGGCGGTGGCGGACGCCCTACGCGGCAGCGCCGAGCAGGAGCTCTTCAGCCAGGTCGTGCTCGGCGGCCAGGCTCAGCCGGCCCAGGAGGCTCGACCGGACCAGGATGCCCTGCCAGCCCAGGAGACGCAGCCGTGATGGGGCGCCGACTCCTGTCCGGAGCCCGGCCCGTAGCCGCAGGGACCGCCCTGGCGCCCTTGGTGGACGTGGTCACCATCCTGCTGGTCTTCCTGCTCAAGTCCTACAGCGTCGATGCTCCCGTACGGCCGGACGATCCCGAATTCGAGCTACCGTTGAGCGCCTCGGAGGCGCCCGTGGGGCCGGCCATCGAGATCGATGTCACCGACGAGGCCATCTACGTCTCTGGGCTGCGGGCCGCGTCCTCCTACTACTACCTGGAGCACGAAGCCCTGCTGGTGGAGGAGGTCTACGCGCACTTGCAAGGGCAGGCCGGCAAGGCCGTCAACCTGCGCGTGGACGAGGGCATGCCCTACCTGCTCGTTCGCAAGCTACTCTTCAGCGTCCGCGAGGCGGGCGTGCAGCGGGTGACCCTGGTGGCGCGCAGCCGCGCGAGTCTCTAGCTCCCTACGAAAGCCAGGCAGTGCCGCCGCAGGTCGCTGCGCCCGACGGACTGGCAGATGGATACCGCCTCTTCCGGCGCCAGGCGCTTCAGCTGGAAGGCCACGCCCAGCAGACAGCTCTCGGACTGTGCGCCTCCTGCGGAGCAGCGCTGGGCACCCGCCGCTCCCCACCGCTCCCCCGCGGCCCAGCCGGCGCCGTGCACGCAGTTTTCCCGGTAGAGCCGGTCGGGGCCCAGGGGGACGCGCTGACAGGCTGCGAAGGCGGCCTCCAGATCCTGACGTCCGATGTACTTGCCGATTCCGTGCCAGCAGGTCTTGCGCGTCAGCAGGTCGCCCTGCTCCTCAGAGCAGACCTCCAGCACGAAATCCAGATCGACCACCGCCACCTCGCCCAGCACGTCGTGCCGGCAGAAGTCCCTCCAGATTCCGGCGTCGCCGCAGGTCGCCAGCGCCTGGGCCGGATCGCGGCTCACCTGGTCCATGGCGATGCCGAAGTAGCACTGATCGTGCCACTTGCGGCTCTCGATGCTCTCGCAGACCGCCCGCGCCCTGGCCAGGTCGGTGCCGGAATGCAGCTCCCCCACGTCGGCCATGCACTCCAGGCGCAGCCGCCTGCGCTGCACCTCTTGGCAGGCCAGCAGCGCGCCCTCCACGTCTCGTGCTGCGCGCTGCCGGGCCAGTGCGTGGAAGCAGACGTCGCGCAGATCCTGCTCTTCGTAGCCGCGACAGCGCGCCTCGTCGTAGAGCACGGGCTCGCCTGCTCCCTGCTGCGCCTCGCCCATGCGCTCGGTCTCGGGCTTGGGTGGGATGGCGATGGCGACGCTGGGTTCCAGCACCGGCGGCTCGGCCGCGCGCCCGCCCCAGGTCATGCGCGCCCCCTGCACCGCGCCCAGGCAGCAGGCCAGGCAGAGGGCGTAGAGCAGGGCGAAGGCGGCGGAACTCAAGGCGACATCCTACTGCACGTAGCCGATTTCGCGCATGAAGGCCTCGGTCCGGGTGCGGGAGAAGCCCGTGTCGCCATCTTCGGGAACCACGGGCGGATCGGGTATCTCAGGTGGCGGACGGCGCTTCCACCACAGGACGCCTGCGACGATCGCCAGCACCATCAGGCCCGGTGCCAGCCACAAAGCCCAGCTTCTCATGACGAGGTATTATGACCGGCGCCACCCGCTGGCGCCAGCCTCGCGCACCGCTGCGAGCTTCGCGCCCTACCAGCCACCGAGGCTCTCATGGAACCCCAGGAACCGGTTCTCAAGCGCTTGCGGGCCTTGCTGGAAGAAGGCAGCGACGGCGAAGCCGACGAGCTGGCCCGCTTGCTGGCGCGCCGCGCTCGCGCCGTGATGGATCGCCCTCTTCGCCGGGCCGTACTGCTGCAGTTCCTGCAGGAGAGCGACGACGCTGGCTTGCTGGCCGTGCTGCAGCGCCTGCAGGAAGGCTCCCTGCACGGACTGCAGGGCCATCGCGCGGTGCTGCAGGAGCTGGCCCTGGACGGCAGCCTGCTGCGGGGACTGGGCTACGACCGCATCACCGACCTCTACGAGGTGGCGTGCAGCGCGGATCTGGACGCGGTGGCCCGCATGTTCCTGGGCGAGCGCCACCGGGGCAACCCCACCCAGGACGAGGCCATCGACGACAACGAGCACCTGGCGCTCTCCGCTGGCGCGCGCACGGCCGCCGCCAGGGGCCAGGATCGTTTCGTGCTGGACCGACTGCTGCACGATCGGGATCCGCGAGTGATCCGCGTCTTCCTCTCCAATCCCCGCGCCGTGGAGCGGGATGTGGTGCGCATCGCCGCCATGCGGCCCACCAAGCCCGAGATCCTGCGCCTGGTGGCCAGCCACGCGCGTTGGTCGTCGCGCTACGAGGTTCGCCTGGCCCTGGTCTGCAATCCCTACACGCCCACGCCCATCGCCCTGCAGCTCATGCCCACTTTGTTGAAGCAGGACATCGTGCGCCTGCTGCGCGACATCCCGCTGGAACCCCAGCTGCGGCAGGCCGCGCGCGAGGTGCTGCGCATCCGGCGCGAGGTCAGCCAACGAGCGCGCGAGGATGTCGAAGAGGCCGTGGGCCGCGAGGAGTAGCGGCGGGCCTTGGTCATCGTTGCGGCCATTCGGCCGCAACGATGAGTCGGCCTGTTTTTTTTGCGGGGGGAGGCACAGGGCTGCGCCTGCCCTGCGGGCACCGCGGCTGCCGCCGCTGGCTTGCCCCTCGAAGGTCCGCAGGACCTTTGAGCCCCAGCGCCTTATGGGCGCGCCGGGGCATCCAAGATGCCGCTGCGTACGCCCGGCAATTCAATCGGCTTTCTACACTGGAAATGCATCGGTTGGCCGCAAGGATGACCGAGCCTTTACGGCGGAAACTGCCCCCTAGCGGCGATCCCTCTCGGCGCGGGACTTGCTGCGCACTTCCTGCGCCTCTTCGATGTCCGCGTCGGCGTCCAGCTCGCCGCGCAGGACGGAGTCGCCCTCGCGCTGCGCCTTCTTGAAGGCCTTCAGGCCGCCGCCCAGGGCGCGCCCCACCTCAGGCAGCTTGCCCGCGCCAAAGAAGATCAACACGATCACAAGGATGATCAGCAGCTCGGGGATGCCGATGGTCGGAAATAGCGGCATGGTGTCCGGAGAGGGAGTGCGTGGTTGTGCGCCCAGACTAGCGCGACCGCATCTCGCGTGCCAGAGGTGAACTACACCATCTGTGCGGTCATGAACCAAGGCCAAAGGGGTGGAGCTTGATTTTCACCATTACTATTTCGTCTTCGACGAAATAGTAATGGTGACAACCTGACCCCAATATCATAGCTGGCCGTCGCGCAGCACCCAGGTGCCGCCCTTGACGACGTGCTCGGCCATATGCCCGCCCATGTACTGCACGAGGACCGCCAGCTGGGCTGGCTCGCCCACGGGGGGGCGGAAGAGCGCCAGGTCGGCGGCCGAGCCGGGCCCCAGCCAGCCCAGGTCCTGCCGGCCCAGGGCCTGGCCAGCGTGGCGCGTAGCTCCCAGCAGCGCCTCGTCGACGCGCAGGCCCAGCTGCAGGCAGGCCAGCGTGAGGCAGGTCCACAGGTCGCGCACAGGGCTCGAGCCGGGGTTGAAATCCGTGGCTACCGCCATGGGGACGCCAGCCCTGCGCAAGGCCTGTACGGGAGGCGCCGGATCTCGCAGGTAGCACATGGCCCCGGGCAGGAGCACCGCCACCGTGCCCGCGGCGGCCATGGCCTCGATGCCCTGCTGGTCGATGCGCTCCAGGTGGTCGGCGCTGCAGGCGCCCAGGCTCGCCGCCATGGCCGCGGCACCGGTGTGGGCGACCTGCTCGGCGTGGATGCGAGGCAGCAGGCCATGGGCCATGCCGGCCTGCAGGATGGCCCGCGCTTCGGCCAGCGTGAAGGCGCCCCGGTCGCAGTACACGTCCACGAAACGGGCCAGCGGCGCGCAGCGCGGCAGCTGCCGCTCGATGATCTGGGTCACGTAGTCCTCGCGGCGTCCCCGCAGCTCGCGAGGCACGGCATGGGCGCCCAGGAAGGTTGGCAGCACCTCTACGGGCGAGTCCACGTCGGCGATGGCCTGCAGCATGCGCAGCTCGGCATCCGGCGCCAGGCCGTAGCCGCTCTTGACCTCCACCGTCGTGACCCCCCGCCGCAGCATCTGCGCCAGGCGCTGGAGCAGCAGCTCGCAGAGCTCGTCCTTCGAGGCGCGCCGGGTGGCCTCCACCGTAGACAGGATGCCCCCCCCTTCTTCCAGGATCTCGGTGTAGCTGGCGCCGGCCAGGCGGCGCTGGAACTCCTCCGCCCGGCTGCCGGAGAAGAGCGCGTGGGTGTGGCAGTCCGCCAGCCCCGGCATGCCCACCAGGCCACGACAGCAGACCTCGCGCTGAGCGGTGGGGGCGGATGGGGTGGGGCCCACGTAGGTGACCTGTCCGCGGTCGAAGAGCACAGCGGCGTCGCGCAGCACGCCCGCCTCGGATGCCGTGAAGAGCTCATCGATGTGCGTAAAGAGCAACGAACCAGCCATCTCACCCTCTCTTCCAGCTGCGGTGCGCGGCTCCGACCAGCAGCTGGCCTGGCACCTATCCAACGGGAGTCCTGCGCTCAAAGCCATGATCGTCGGCTCCGCCGACGATGCCATCGGCTATCAGCAGTCAGCCATCAGCATCCTCGCGGTCCGGGGTGACGAATCGCTTTCACCCGCACGCTCCGTCTACGACTACCACCTCAGCAAACCAGAATCAGCGAGCTGTGTGTTGAAAGCTGAAGGCTGACAGCTCGTCGGCCGTAAACCCGGCCACCAGCAATGGCCCGTGTTGCAAGAGGAGGGGCACCACCCGCGGCGCCCCCCCCGCGCCCCCACGATCATGGCCCTTGTTGCCATGCTTCGGGACCGATGCTACAACGCCAGCCAGGAAAAACGCCCATTCCACGACACCCGCCAGGCCGGCATGCGCCACCGTCGGCACAGGAAGCGAGGTCCCATGCGCCTTCTCGCCACCACCTTCATCGGATTGCTGGGCTGCACCGACAATGCCTGGGATCAGGGGGGCGAAATCGAAGATACCAGCCCGCCTGACACCGAGGCTGACGCCGACACCGACGCGGACGCGGACACCGACACCGACACCGACACGGATGCCGATGGCGACGCCGACGGGGACAGCGACGCCGACTCCGACACCGACGCCGACATCCAGGAATGCCCCAGCTCGTGGCAGCCCGTGGACCAGACCGGCTGGCGGCTGACCTTCGACACCACCTACGAGGATGTAGAGGGCACCGCCGAGCTGGAGGGTCTGGGCGCCGCTTCGAACTTCGGTGTCGATGGCTTCCTCTACCGAGACGTGCTGACCAGCTCCGCAGGTGCCGGTTGGGATGTGAATGTCTTCGTCAGCTGCGACGGCCCGGATGGCGACGGGATGTACCAGTACGGCTGGGAAGGCACCTACAACGCGCTCATCTTCGGCCTCTTCGCCATCCCCTTCCCGGTCGATGCCGCGGACGATCCGCCTCGCATGTACCTGCCCGCCGATGCCAACCTGGGCTACACGGGCTCCTGGAGCTACGACTACACGCTGACGGTTGAGGTCGACGAGGGCAATCCCCAGCCCAGCGTCTACACGATGTACTTCACGGGCGAGTACGTCGAGTTCGACGACCAGGAGGTCACGCTCTTCGACGGCAGCACCCACAACGCCTACAAGCTCACCAACCAGGTGCACATGGTCGACACCACCTACGGCAAGAGCGAGACCGACATGTACATCGAACAGTGGTGGGTGAGAGGCCTGGGCCTGGTCAGGGAGTACAACTACGATCTCAACGACGGTAGTGTATACGCCAGCCGGGAGTTAACTTCCTACAGCGGCCTGACACCCACTGAATGATCCTGCCCAAACACCCCGGGAGCAGCTCGATGCGCTTTAGTTCTTCCCTCGCAGTCCTCGCCGCTGCGGCCCTCTTCCTCTCCGCTGACAGCCAGGCCACCAACACCAAGACCTACCCGGTCAACCCCTACTACAGCTCGGGCACCATGGCCGGCTTCCGAGAGCTCTACGTCGACCCCGAAAAATACGTGCAGTCGGTCACGCCCAGCGAAGCCGTCGAGGGTGGCGGTGCGGAGCGCAACGCCGAGCTGCACATCTACAACGACACCATCGGCTGGATCAAGGTCTCTGTGAACGGCCAGGAAATCGGGATTCTCACGCCCATGGTCGAGGGCGTGATCTCCAATATCAAGGCGGGTCAGTACGACGTCACCTTCGAGATGGCGAACAAGTTCAAGACCACCTACCGGCTCTCCACGGTCCCCATGGAGACCGCCCCCGCAGAGAAAGCGGCGCCTGAGCCCGAGCCGGCCCAGAAACGTGAGAAGCCGGCCCGCGAGGATCAGTAGCCGTCATCCGGACGCAGATCTTCGTCAGCTCCCTCGGCGGCCTGTTGGCTGCCGCAGGCCTGGCGGGCTGCATCTCGGGTGAATGCGTCGGCCCCGGCTGCGAGGACGTCTACGCCGCAGGCATGGTTGGGGTGTTTCAGGGCCGCTCCGGAGGCCTGGCGTCCATCATCGATCCCCTGGTGGACGTGGATCTGCCTCTGCAGGGGGGGACGGCCCTTGGGGCGGACTGGTCCGCCTCGCTGGCAGATGGGGTCCTGGCCCTGGGCATGCCAGAAGCCAACGAGGTGATGATCTTCTCCTACCGTGGCCTGCGCCGGCTCCGCTCCGACATCGCCGGCGTCTCCCTGGAGGACAGTCCCCACTTCTCGAAGAACATCCTGGACGAAGAGGACACGGACTTCGGCCGCTCCCTGCTGTCCTTCGACGTGGACGGAGACAGCCTGCGCGACCTCTTCATCGGCGCTCCTGCCGCTCTGGGCCGGGATGACGCGCCGGAAGCGGGGCGCATCTACTACTTCCGCGCCGTCCCCTTCGGCGACAGCCAGGCGCAAGACGCCAATCTGGCCATTCTGGCCGATGCCCCCTATGACCAGGCCGCCACCCTGCTCACGCGCTGCGGCGATCTCGACGGCGACGGGAACGACGAGGTGGCCGTATCCACCGCCTGGGACGAGAGCGGCGGCGTGGACCTGGCCGGCTCAGTGACCATCATGCTCTCCTCGGAGCTGAACCAGCTGGCCACCGATGAGAGCGGGACGCAGGCCCTGCTGCAGACGCTCGGTCCCACCTTCAGCGCCAGCCAGGTGGGGGCCGCGGCCGGTGCCGCCGTGGACTGTTCCCACGACCTGCTTGGCTCCGATGGCCTGCCCGACCTGGTGGTGGGTGCGCCCTTCGCCGACCAGCGTTCCCCAAGCCTCGATGCCAGCGGGGCCATCTACTTCCTCGACGGGCAGCGCGTGATCGAGGCCCACGAGGAGGCCGCAGAGCTGGCCCTGGAGGAGCAGGCGGACTGGACGCTCTACGGCCCACGGGCAGAGACCTACCTGGGTACGTCCTTTGCGCTGGGCGATATCAACGGCGATCAACAGGCGGACCTGGTGGCGGGGGCGCCGGGGGGGGGCAGCGAGCACAGCGGCCTGGTCCTGCTCTACACCGGGATCTCCTCCCTGCCCGAGGAGGCCACGCTGCGCTTCATCGGCGAGGATGGGGGCGATCGCTTCGGCAGCGCCGTGGCGCTGGCCGACATCGACGGTGATGGGCTGCAGGACATCATCGCCGGTTCCCCCCGGCACAACCCGACGGGCGAGGACCAGCACTTCTCGTCAGGCGCACTCTACATCTGGTACGGAGCCGAGGATTTCTCCCACCTGCACGCCGTGAACAGCGCGGCCAAGGCCAATACTCGCATCCTGAGGGCACAGGCCTACCTGCAGACCGGGGCTACGGTCACCACCGGGAACTTCAACGGGGACGAATACGACGACCTGCTGCTGATCCACCGCATCATCCCGACCTGGTAGCCTGCCCGGATCGGGAACAGGCTCAAGCCTCCGACTTGTCGTCGAAATCGGGACGCGCGGCCTCCCAGAGCTGGGGGCGCGGCGGCCGACTGTACTCCACGGGGCTGTCATCGCCACTGCCGGTGGTCTCGGCCTGGGCGGAGCTGCGCACGTACAGGCCGAGCTCGCCATGCCAGATGATGACGGAAGTGCCAGCGGGCAGCTCGACGGGGGTGCGCCCCGGTGAGATCTGGGCCAGGTCTCCCGAGGGCAGGGTAGCGGAACCGTTCAGGCTGGGCCCTGCTACCACGGTCAGGCCGCCGTCCGCCCGGCAGGTCACCGTGCCGCCATAGGCCTCCAGGGGCTGCCCAGGTTCCAGGGTGCCGCTGGGCGTCCACTCGCCCCCCTTACGGAACCAAACCTCCGCGGTCGATTTCACCCGCGAGCGCACGTTCCCTCCGGCTACCGCGATACGCGGCTTGACCTGTTGGGGCCGCGCCAACACCTGCGCTGAGAGCCCTTCCTCTTCGCGAGCTTCCGCGGGGGCGGGGCTCGGCTCGTCGGGCTCTTCTTCGGGCATGGGCAGCGTGAGATCATCGTCTTCGGCCCTCAGGTAGCCGTCGTCGGGTGCGGGCAGCGAGAGGGAGATCGAGGGCTCCCCTTCCTGGGCCGCGCCCACCTGCTCCTCATCGAGCTTGGGGCCGTAGGGCAGCGAGAGGGAGAGGTCGTCATCGGGGCCCCGACGCTGCAGGCGGATGGGGATCTCATCGTAGGCGCCCGGGCGAGAACCCGAGAAGCTGGGTTCGTAGGGCAGGGAGAGGGAGAGGTCATCGCCCGGGGAGCTGGACCCCCTGACTTCCACGGGGAGCTCGTCGTACTCACCCAGGGCCCCGAACTCGGGCTGCACCTCGGCCGCCGCCCTGGGCTTGGGCCGGGTCATGTCCGCCACCACCGTGACGGCCTCGTCGGCTTCGTCCGCGAAGTCGGTGGCGGGGATGAACTCCGGCTGCTCCTGCGGCTGCTCCTGCTGCCGCGGCCCGGGCTCCGGCTCGGGCTCCGGCTCAGGCCCCACCTCGGAGTCCAGCTCGCCGCTCTCCTCGAAGATCGCCTTGGTGACTGCCTCGGAGGGCTTTTCCTCGTCGTCGGGCAGCTTCAGGGTGTCGTCAAGGGGAAAGGCCTGGGACATGGTGCGTGTGACGGAGCGGTCCAACTCGGACACCACCGCTCCTTCCTCCGGCCAGCCCTCCTCCGCCCAGGACGCGTCGGCGGGCTCCTCGAGGGCGGGTTCCTCGTCTTCTTCCTCAGGCAGGCGATCCGTGGGCTGGTCGTCCAGCTCCCCTGCATCCGCCTGGACCGCAGCCGGGGCGAGATCCTCGCCTTCGCCCTCTTCCTGCTCTGTCAAGGCAAGGCCCTGCTCCTCTTCCGTGGGCTCCCCGGCGGTGATCTCCACCGTGAGCGTCTCCCGGGCTCCAGGCTCGGGCTGGAGAGGATCTTCCTCTTGCGAAAGGGCCTCCGGCTGCGGATCGGGCTCGACCAGGGAATCGATGCCGTCTTCTCTTCGAACGGTATCGGCTTGCGACAGGTCGATCTCGTCATCGGGCGCCGCCGGCTCGGGGGCTGGCGTCTCGACGACGGTGACCTCGGCGCCGAGGGCGTCATCGATGTCGGAAACCGTAGGCGCCGCAGCCTGCCGCTCCTCGTCCGGCGCGAGCGAGGGCTCTTCTTCGGACTCGGACTCGGTCTCGGCGCCGGCCAGCGGCGGCGCCTGGTCCGCGAGGCTCTCCTGCGCAGCCTCGCTCTCTTCTTCCAGCGCGGGCGCCAAGCCCAGGGGCAGCGTCTCTTCGGCGGCCTCCGACATCACCGGCACGCCCGGCAGGGCCAGGCTCAGCGTGGTGATGGCTTGTTCGCTGCTCCCATCCAGCAATGTCAGCGTGAGGGGGCCATCCGTGACGGGCCACTCGCCCAGCAGCGCGCCATCCAGCTCCAGACGAAGCACGATTTTTTGCACCAGGCCACCTCGCCGAGGGAAGAGCGGCCATTGTAACCGCGGGCATGCTCTCAGGCAGGCCTGGCCCCCTCCCATAATCGTCGGCTACCCCGACGATGCCATCAGCAGTCAGCCATCAGCAATCAGCATTTTCGCTGCCCAGGCAGGGCAATCGCTTTCTCCTGCCTGTATCGCGTTCAAGATCCGCCTCCGCCATCCGGGAGCCGCGAGCTGAAGGCTGAGAGCTGAAGGCTGACAGCGCGTCGGCCGCTCTGCGGCCGACGTTCAGGCGCCGGCGCCCCCGCCGGCGGGGCGCCCCCCGCACCCGGGCCGCCGCTTGTTTATGGTTTTGAGCTTATGGTTTACTGGGGGGGGGCGCCTCGGGGGCCGACGTTCAGGCCCCTCCCCCCGCACCGCGAGCGCTCCCCCCTCCCCCTTTCAAGGGACGAGTCAGGCCTCGGTGAGCACGGGGATCGGCTCGCACATGGCCTTGAGAAGGGGAATATGCGGCCGCATCTCCTCTGAGGTCCAGCGCATGGCCTTCTCGACGGATCGCACCTTGGGGGCCAGGTTCAGGGCGTTGAGAACTCGGCGCAGGGGGAAGTAGAGGTGCGCGTAGGGCAGGTTGCGCAGGACGTTGGTGCGTACGAACTGCTGCAGGGGGTAGAACATGAAACTGCGCGCCTGGGGTGCGAAGCAGTCCATGGCCACCACGAAGCAGTTGCGCCTGCCCAAGGTGCCACTCATCACGGTCTCGTAGGCCACGCGGGCGGGGACGTTGTTGACCATGCCCCCTTCGGCCATGCGGGCGATGCCGTGGTGAGCGTAGAGGCGATCCAGCAGGTCCTTCATGCGCTGGTCATCGCGCAGGACATCGTAGTGGATCAAGCCAGGGATGGCGGAGGAGAAGCCCGCCGCGTCCAGAACGTCGGCTTCCAGGGTGTTGGGATCCTCGCCGAAGACGATCTCCTGAACCAACTCCGGGTCGGCCACCAGCTCCCGGATCAGGTTCACCACGTTGGCCACGCGGCGCATTTTCCCCTGGGAAAAGCGGAAGCCCGGGTTCATGGCGTCGTCCAGGAAGTGCTCGTAGAAGCTCAGGTCGTGCTTCAGGGCATCTATTTTGATGCCGGTGGTGACGATGCGCATGGGCACGGGCAGCTCGCCCATGGTCATGATGCGGCCTTCGCCGTTCAGGAAGAGCGGGCCCAGGACCTCGTGCAGGTGCAGACGCAGGCCCGCGGGCAGGCCGTAGCGGCTGCCGGCCTTCAAGACCTTGAAGAGCGTTCCCCAGCTCAAGCGCTCACCGACCTGGAAGGTGGCGGCCACGTCGAAGCGCTTGCGCCTGGCGCGGCAGAGCCCGATGAGCGCTCCCATGCTGGTGCCGGCGATCAGAGCGGGATCCAGGTTGTGCCTATGGAACAAGGTGTAGGCGCCCACATAGCCGTAGCCCGCACCCCCTCCCCCGCCCGCGGCGACCACCAGCAGGCGCCGCGTCACCTCCGCCTCCAGGCTCTCCCGGTCGATCTCGAAGCGCTTGAGCAGCTCGGCGCGCAGCTTGCGCGTGGCGGCCACCAGGGTGGGCAGATCGCGCACGGCGCTCCAGAGCTGGGATCCATCCTTCTTGCGCAGGTGGGGTTCCAGGGTCGAGCGGACCTTCCAGGCGTGAGGAGCCAGGAAACCCGCCACCTCCTGGTCCTGCCCATCCCGGTTTCTGATCACGGTCAGGCGCGCGAAGGAGAGCACGTAGCGCAAGCTGTCCACCAGCGCCTCGCCGGTGTCCTCCGGGTTCTTCAGAGCCCGACGGACCACCTCCATCTCGAGCTCGTCGAGAGGGCCTCGTATCTCCAGGTGTCGCTCGGCTCTCAAGGCTCCGCCTCCAGGACGGGGTCATGATACGTCGAAGACCCGGCAGCGGAAAGCGCCCCCTGCGCCATGGATCGGAAGAAGCTCGCCACGTCCTCCCAGGGCGCGGAGCTGCGCCGCGCGCTCCAATCGGGAGGAAAGAAGCGGGCGAAGTCGTGCTGAACGAAGCGCTGCCCCACCAGGACCACGACGCCGTAGTCCTGGTCGGTTCGCACGACGCGCCCCGCCGCCTGGATGACGCGCGTCATGCCCGGCACCAGGTAGGCGTGGTGGAAACCCCGACCCCAGCGCTCCTGGCACCAGCCGCGGATCAGCTCCCGCTCGGGGGTGACCGGCGGCAGCGCCGGGCCCACGATGACGACCCCCAGCAAGGCCTCGCCGGGTAGATCCACGCCCTCGGCGAAGATGCCCCCCAGCACGCCCAGCAGCACGCGAGGTTGGGAAGCGGGCCGCTCCAGCGACTCCAGCAGCGCCTTCCGCTCGTCCTCTTCCATGGCCGGCTGCTGCAACAGGATCTGGCGCCCCTGCGTGCCCATCCCTTCGACGACGCGGTCGCGCATGGCGAAGGAGGGGAAGAGGATGGCGCAGTTGCCCGGGATGGCCTCCATCACGCGCCGCACCAGCTCCCTGGTGGCCAGGCGGTCCCGCTCACGGTGCCGGAACCTGGTAGAGACGCGCGACCCCACCACCACTTGCAGCAGCGCGGGATCGAAGGGAGAGGGCAGGCTCAGGCGCTCGGTCTGTGGGGGCAGCCCCAGCCAACGGCGATGATGCTCCAGCGGCTCCAGCGTGGCGGAGAAGGCGATGGAGCCGGCCAGCTGCTGGAAGCAGGGCCCCAGGTAGGACGCGGGATCGCGACAGAACAGCCGCAGGTCCGCACCCGCCGGGTCTGGCCGGTGCAGCGCCACGCTCTCCTCGCCCGCCTGCTCCAGGCGCTGACAGAAGCGCATCAGGTCGCTGCAGATACGCAAGTAGGGATCCTCTAGCCGCGCAGGGGCTGCGCCCTGCGGGCCCATGGCCAGCGCGTAGTCCAGCAGCAGGCTGTCGAAGCGCGCGCGCAAGTCGTGGAAACGCCCTTCGTCCAGCTCCACCACCGCGGTCCCATCCGCGAAGGCGCCGCCGGCGCCGCAGACCGCCTCTTCCACGGCGCGCTGCAGCTCGCCCAGCAGGCCGGCGTAGGGCTGAAACTGCTCGCCGAGGGCCTCCAGGTGCCGCGCTGCGGCCCCCAGCCGAGCGCCCCGCAGCGCGGGAGACAGCCAGTCTCGGGCGCGCTCCACCAGGTTGTGCGCCTCGTCTACGAGCACGAACCAGCGCTCGCTCGGATCCCTGTCCGCCCCTCCGCCGCTACAGCTGCGCAGCGCCACGAAGGGATCGAAGACGTAGTTGTAGTCGCCCACCACCACGTCGGAACGCTCCACCAGATCCCGCGCCAGGGCGTGGGGACAGACATGGGCCTGTCGGGCCACCCGTTCCAGATCCTGCGGCCTGTTCACACCGCCCTTCAGGAGGCGCTCCAGCAACTCACCCTGCCGCACGCGATCGTAGTGTCCCCGCGCGTAGGAACAGCGCTCCGGGTGGCACTCCAGCCGCTGGTTGATGCAGACCTTCTCACGCGCGGAAAGCACCACGGCACGCATGAACAACCCCTGCTCGACCATGGCCTCCAGCGTGTCGGCGGCCAGCAGCTGCTGTGTGGTGCGCGCCGTGGCGAAGAAGACGCGGCGATCCGTGGCGTAGGCCACGCGCAGCGCCGCGCAGAGCACCGCGGCGGTCTTGCCGATGCCCGTGGGCGCCTGTAGCAGCAGGTGGCCCGGCTCCCGCAGCACCTGCGCCGCACGGGCCAGGATCTCCTCCTGTCCGGCTCGCATGGCGCCGTGGGGGAAGGGCACCTGGCAACTACGGCGCCGGCGGCGGTCGGCCAGCAGGGCCTCGCGCCGACCCACCAGCCAGCGCAGCTGCTCCCGGAGCCGCTGCTCCAGGGATGGGTCGGGCTGAACCATGAAGAAGCGCTGCCAGCCGTCTGCCAGCGAGAGCACCACCAGGCGGCCGACCACCGGCTCGCCACCCTGGGCAGAGAGCAGGTGCAGGTAGAGCGAGAGCTGCTCACACCAGGCCCCCAGCTCTGCCAGCTCCAGGGCTTCGAGTCGCGTCCCGTCCATCAAAGAGGTCTTGACCTCTTCCACCACCAGCCTTTCTCCTTCGCGACTGAGGCCATCGACGCGCCCCCTGATGGTGCAGGTCCAGCCGCGCACGAGCATGGTCGTGGACACCGCCGCTTCGCCCCGGAAGCTGTCGTCCTCTGCGGCCCGTGCCGCCTGCCAGCCGCGGTGCGCGTCACCGCCAGCTCGGGCTCGCGCCGTCGAGGATCGCAGCGCGCCGGTCCGCAGATCCCCTGTGGGTGGTGCGGACTCCAAAAGATCGCGTACCGACAGCGTCAGGCAGCGCGCATGGTCATCCCAGCTGATCACAGGCCGGCTGTAGCACGAAGCCCGCCATGTGCCAGCGATTGGCGGCAGGCGGGTGCCATCCGAGGCGTTATCTTCGCCCCAGCAGCGCAAGCCCCCCCCAAGCCCGATGCGCCACCTGATGAAATCCGGCACCGAACAAAGAAAACCAGCCCTGCCGACATCTCGAAGAACTTCCGCAGCGCTGTTTCAGGGCTGCCTACGTAGCCCTGCGCCGCTCATCAAGCGGCGAAGATGGGGGGGAGAGGCGGTGTCTGCCTCGGATAGGGGGGGAAGAACCTGTCTTCCCTCCAAAAAAACAAGCGCCACCCGATGAAATCCGCCTTTCTGATGGCATTGCTCGCCGCATGCCACGTCGAACCGCGCGACCTTCCCGAGGCCGAGATCGCGCTGGGCTGGCGCCTGGCGCCTGGCATGGAGCTGCGCTACCGCCTCGAGACCCGGCATTCCATCGCGCTGGAGTCCTCCGTGCGCGACGAGACCTGGCATTTCCTGGTGCGCGACGTGGACGACCAGGGGGTCTTCACCCTGGAGGGGCGCCTGGAGGCTCTGGAGGTGGCCTTCCAGCACGGCGACCAGGCGCTGGGGGACGAGCTCCTCCAAGAAGCCCTGCAGAGCGAGCGTGAACGGCTGCGCTGCAAGGGCGCCAGCTTCACCCTCTCCATGGACGGGCGGATGGACAGGCTCGACGCCGGCTCCTGGGCCGACGCCCTGCCCCATCGCCTGCTGGCGCTCAAGCTCCCCGAGCAGCCCCTCACGCTTGGCGAGAGCTGGACCGATGCGGAGACCGCTCGTCCCTACGCGACGCTGCTGCCCTCGGACATCGCAGTCCGCGTCACGGGTACGCACAGGCTGGAGGAGCTCACCTGGCGGCGCCACCTCTGGCGGCGGGGATCGCTCTTCTCCGCGCCCTCCCATCTCGACGCCATCTTGCGCACCGAGGCCATGGTGCTGCCTGAGGACGCCCGCTACCCCGCGCTCGACATCCGCGGGGACACCAGCTGGAACCTGGATCTTGGTCAGATGGAGAGCCGCAGCGTCGTGGTCACCGAGCGCAGCGGCGAGGGCGCAGGCCAGACCGGCACGCTCGCGCTGGATCTGGAGTGGCGACCGGTGCCGAATCCCGGGCGCTGGAACGACCCGAATTGAGCCCCCAGGGCAGCGCTGTTTCCAGGCTGCGTTCGTAGCCCTGCGCCGCTCATCAAGCGGCGAAGATGGGGCGGAGAGGCGGTGTCCGCCTCAGATAGGGGGGGGAAGAATCTGTCTTCCCCCCCAAAAAAACAGCGCCGGCTGTTTCCGCCGACATTGTCGGCGGAAATGGTCGGCGGAAATGGTCGGCGGAAATGGTCGGTGCCGACGGACGGGATAGGATCGAAGCCGTGGACATCTCCCGAGAAATCATCGAACAGGTCCGCAGTCGTACGAGCATCCTGGAGATCGTGCAGCGCCACGTGGCGCTGCAGCGCAAGGGCAATGCCTGGGTGGGGCTCTGTCCCTTCCACCAGGAAACGGACGGCTCCTTCAACGTGATCCCGCACAAGGGCATCTTCTACTGTTTCGGCTGCGGAGAAGGAGGCGATGTCTTCAAGTTCATGATGAAGATCCAGGGCGTCACCTTTCCGGAGGCGCTCAAGGAGCTGGCTGGTCCCGCTGGCGTGACCATCGAGGAGCGCCGGCTGACGCCCGAGCAGCGAGAGCGCATCCGCGCGCGAGCCACGCTGCACGATGTCTGCGAGGCTGCCACCGCCTACTACCAGCAGGTGCTCCTGGCCCGACCCGAGGGAGCCCCGGGCCGCAGGTACCTGGATGCCCGTGGGCTGGAAAAGGAGACCATCGAGCGCTTCCGCATCGGCTACGCGCCACAGTCCTGGACGGGCCTGCTGGACCACCTGCACCGCAAGGGCTTCGCCGAGGATCTGCTGATCGCCGCCGGGCTGGCCCGTCGCAGCCAGAAACGGGGCAGCGCCTTTGATTTCTTCCGCGGGCGCGTGATGTTCCCCATCCTCGACCTGCGGGATCGCGTCGTCTCCTTCGGAGGTCGCCTGGTGGAGTCTTCCGGCGGTGGCGACCACAAGGCACCCAAGTACTTCAACGGCGTCGAGACCGAGATCTACCGCAAGCAGGGCATCCTGTACGGCCTGTCACTGGCCCGCAACGCCATCCAACGGCAGGAACGGGCCCTGTTGGTGGAGGGCTACTTCGACGTCGTGACCCTGGCCCAGGCCGGCTTCGAAGAGGCCGTAGCCACCTGCGGCACGGCGCTGACCAGTGACCAGCTGCGCGCGCTGCGGCGCTTCACGCCCAGGGTGCTGGCCCTCTTCGACGCCGATCAGGCGGGCGTCAAGGCCGCCGTACGGGCCATGCCCTTGCTGGCCGATGCCGAGATGGAGGCCTTCCGCCTGGAGATCCCCCAAGCCAAGGACCCGGACGAGTTCGTGCGTGAGCAAGGAGCCGAGGCCTTCGAGGAGCTGTTGAAGCGCACCGAACCTCTGATGGAGCTGGTGATCCGTTGGGAAGCTGAGCGTCACGGCAGCACGCCGGGCGGCCGGCAACGCAGCCTCGAGGCCCTGGCCCCCTTGCTGAAGCGCTTCCCCGCCATCACTCGCGCTGCGCTGGTGCGGCGCGTAGCTGACGTGCTGTACCTGCCCGAGAACGAGGTGCAGCGCTTCGTGCGTCGTTCCGCGGGCGGGCCGCGCCGCCGCGAGAGCCAGCCAGCCCCCAAGCGCGCCGCTCCCGTCCCACCCGGCCTGCGCCACCTGCTCTGGCTGCTGCTGCACCACCACGAGCTGGCCGCGCCCATCGTGCAGGACTGCGATCCGGCGGCAATCGCGGGTGGCCACGCCATACGGGACTGCATCGGCTCGCTGCTGCGGGGCAGGCCTCTCCCCGAGATCCTGGAAAACCTCGAGGACGAGGCCCTGGCCGGCGAGGTGGCCTCGCTGGCCGCCAGCCAGGGCCTGTACTCGGCCGAGAGGGTCGAGCCCGCGGTGCGCCAGATCCTGGCAGGCATGGAGCGGGCTCGGATCCAGTCACGCCTGCAGGCCCTGCACAGGGAGCTGCAGACCATGGAGAGCCCACTTGACAAGGACAGGATGCGCGAGATCCTCACCGAGCGCGCCAGCCTCGGTCTGCGCCTCACCGAGCTGAACCGCATCTCGCGGGGCGATTTCGAGTCCCCCGCGCCAGAATGAGCGCCTTCGGCGTAGTTTCTTAGTTTTCACTTGCCGTCGGCTTCTCGATCGGACAAATTACCACGGTTTCTCGTGCCGGCCTGGCACACGGCTGTGTCTACGTTGCAGGGCCATCGGTCGGTAGCAGATGCGACGCAGCGCAGGCCGGCCCGCTGATACCCTTCTCCCAGGAGCCCGGATGCTCAAGGACAAGGAACTGACTGAGATCCAGGCACTCATCAGTATTGGCAAACAGCGTGGGTACGTCACGTTCGAGGAGATGAACAACTTCCTCCCGACCCACCTGATCTCCAGCACCCAGATCGACGATGTCATGATCCTCTTCTCGGAGATGGACATCGAAGTCGTGACGGCTGCCAGCAAGCGTCGGGAAGCGGCCAGACACGGCGAAGAGTTCGAGGAAGCCCGCGAAGAACCACGTCCGACAACCCGTTCCAGCGATCCGGTCCGCATGTATCTGCGCAAGATGGGTACAGTGTCGCTCCTCACCCGGCAGGGTGAGATCGAAATCGCCAAGCGCATCGAGCAGGGTGAGCAGCTGATTCGCGACCGCATCCTCACCAGCGCCATCGGGATGCGCATCCTGAAAGAGCTGGGCGAAGAGGAGCAGGAACGCATCCAGCGGGCGTCCCGCAACGCCAAGCCCCCGCGCCCGATCCGCTCTCGTGATGGCCTCGGGTATCTGGCGCTGCACGAAGCCGCCTCGGCCATGCTGGAAGAAAAACGCGCCTCCCAGCTCTCCCACAAGCGCGCCAAGTCCAAGAAACGTCGTCGGGAATGGGGGGGCATCCTGGCCGAGACCCAGCAGGAGCTGCTGGCGCTGGTCATCAGCATCGACGTTCCGAAGCCCAAGCTGGCCAACGCCTGCCGCGAGATCGCCGCGCGCTGGGAAGCTGTCGCCCGTGCCGAGCGGGTCATCGAGCAGGTGGCCCAGGAAGCCCGCGTGCCTGTCAAAGACCTGCGCCGCATGATCCGCAAGGTGCGCCGGACCCCCGACACCGCCGGTGTGCTGGTCATCCAGGAGACGGGCATCCCGGAAGAGAAGTGGCGCGAGTTCGATAGCCGTGTGCGGCGGGAGCTGCGCAAGACGCGCAAGGTCGAGCTGGCCTGCGGCATGTCCCGCGAAGAGCTGCGCGAGCTGTCCCGCGACGTGAATCGGGGCCAGGCCATCGCCGAGCAGGCCAAGTGCGAGCTGGTGGAGGCCAACCTGCGCCTGGTGGTGTCCATCGCCAAGAAGTACACCAAGCGCGGCCTGCAGTTCCTCGACCTCATCCAAGAGGGCAACATCGGCCTGATGAAGGCCGTCGAGAAGTTCGAGTACCAGCGCGGCTACAAGTTCTCCACCTACGCCACCTGGTGGATCCGGCAGGCCATCACCCGCGCCATCGCGGACCAGGCACGCACCATCCGCATCCCTGTCCACATGATCGAGACCATCAACAAGCTGGTGCGCACCTCGCGCTACCTGGTCCAGGAGCTGGGGCGCGAACCCACCCCTGAGGAGATCGCCGAGAAGATGGAGCTTCCCATCGAGAAGGTCCGTCGCATCCTCAAGATCGCCAAGGAGCCCATCAGCCTGGAGACGCCCATCGGCGAAGAGGACGACAGCCACCTGGGCGATTTCATCGAGGACAAGAACAGCCTGAGCCCCTCGGAGCGCGTCGTGAACTCCAGCCTCGGCGACCAGACCTGCAAGGTGCTGGCCACGCTGACACCACGCGAGGAACGCGTGCTGCGCATGCGCTTCGGCATCGGCGAGGCCTCGGACCACACGCTGGAAGAAGTCGGTCAGAACTTCGACGTCACCCGAGAGCGCATCCGGCAGATCGAAGCCAAGGCGCTGCGCAAGCTGCGTCATCCCAGCCGCTCCAGGCGGCTGCGCTCCTTCGTCGAGTACTAGCCGAGCGCCATCAAGGGCGGTTCGAGTTATATCTCCCTTTCTGCGGGCCCATAGCTCAGTTGGTCAGAGCACCTGGCTCATAACCAGAGGGTCACAGGTTCAAGTCCTGTTGGGCCCACCCATGCACCGCACCTGGCCATCGTCCCTGGAAGCGATCCGTCAGAAGACAGGGAACGCGCATGATCCACGAAGACCTGATCGTCATCCAGCGCCTCTGGGCCAACGTGCACGCGGCCGATCAGCTGCGGGGGGAGCGGCGCGCCCTCATGCAGCAGCTGGAAGAGGCCGAGCGCGTTCTGGAGCAGGCCGCCGTCGAACTCGAGCAGGCCTCCGAGCACCTCGAAGCCGTGCAAACCCAGGAGCGGCAGGTGATGCGCAAGCTCGAGGTCTACCGCAAGCGCGTCACCCAGACCCGCAAGATGATCGACGATGGCACCGCCCCCGACTACCGCCTTGCCCAGCAACAGCTCGATTCCTGCGAGGAGATCGCCGACGACCTCGAGACAGAAGCGCTGGAGCTGATGGAGCAGCGGGATGAGGCCACAGAAGCGCTTCAGCGCGCCAAGCAGGCCCAGGTCGACGCCGTCACCACGCTGGAGCGAGCCCACCACGCCCACGAGATCGGTCTGCCGCGCATCGACCACGAGCTGGTGACCCTGGGCGACGAGCAACCAGACCTGGAGGCCGCGTTGGGTCCGGGTCAGCTGGACATCTTCCGGGACCTGCGCCGCCGCGGCCGCTCCGTCACCTCGCAGATGATCCTCCGCACCTGCTCGGGTTGCCACTTCGTGGTGCCGCCCCAGGTGGCAATGGAGGTGGAGCGCGGCGTGCGCGTGCACACCTGCCGCAACTGCTCTCGCTTTCTGGTACCGCCGGAGTAGGCTGTCCGGCCTGCTGTCGAGCCTTCCTTGATCGTCGGCCGCGGGGCGGGCGGCGCGGGGGCGGCCCACACCCCGCCCCCCCCACCGCCCGGGGCC
>CAYVQL010000082.1:35605-36200 GCA_964454135.1 uncultured Enterobacterales bacterium
GTGGGGGGGGGGGTGTTGGGGGGGGGGGGGTGTGTCCCGGTGTGCTTTGTGGGGGGCGGGGGGGGCGGCCGACGAGCTGTCAGCCATCAGCACTCAGCCCAAAGCTCGCTGATCCTGGGCGACTAAGGCGTTTGTTGAAGACGAAGCTTGCCGGTGAAGACGATTCGCCATGCCCAGGCAGCGAAGACGCTGATTGCTGACGGCTGATCGCTGACGGCATCGTCGGCGTAGCCGACGATGATGGCCTTTGCGCATACCCTGCCTGGGGGAATAGACTGGAACCCGTCCGAGGGCTGCAGGCGATCGCGGGCGGGCTCGCACTCGCTCGAGGAAAGTCCGAGCTCCGCAGGGCAGGCTGCCGGGTAACTCCCGGTCGGGGAAAACCCGGAGGAAAGTGCAACAGAGAGCAGACCGCCAGGCAATGGGGCTTCCGGCGCCTTGCGAGAGCCACCCCCGCCTAGCGGGGTCGCGCGCTCGCGAGACCGGGACGGGAGCTGGTGCTCCCGTTGGTGAGGTTGAAAGGGTGCGGTAAGAGCGCACCGGCGGCTCCGGTGACGGAGTCGGCCAGGCAAACCCCAGCTGGAGCAAGGCCGAA
>CAYVQL010000083.1:0-35703 GCA_964454135.1 uncultured Enterobacterales bacterium
CCCCCCCCCCCCCCCCCCCCCCCCCCCCCCCCCCCCCCCCCCCCCCCGGGGCCCGCCCCCGCCCCCCCCCCCCGGGCGCGGCGCTGCCGCCATCGACACTGACATCATCGACTGCACGAAAGGGAGGCATTTCTATGCGTTCTCACCATTTCTGCGCTCAGCTTGCGTTCGTCGGGCTGAGTCTCTCCACGCTCGTCTCGGCCACGGCCCAGGCAGAGTGCCCTGCCACACCGGACCGCTACGACGAGGCGAGCTGCAACATCCTGGCGGGCCCCACCGATATCTGCGCCCTGAGCGGCACGACCTACACCTGCGACCTCTCCTCCTCCAGCACCAGCGGCACGGCCACCATCGTGCAGGACTACTCTGCCGACTACGACTACGAGGCCTGGGGCGAGCTCAACGGCACCTTGTTCTGCTGCGAGATCGACGACCCCGGGGGCGACGGCATCGCCCACTTCGTCATCCAGGGCGGCGACGCCGGGGATCTGCTGGGCTTCAACGTCAGCGCGGGGACCTACAACCTCAAGTCCTTCGACTCCGGCAGCATGAACATCGACGGGACCATCTGGGGCGACAGCGGCAACGACGTCATCCACGGCTCCTTCGAGGACCACGCCTCCTACGCTGAGTACCTGCGGGGCGAGGCCAACGCCGACACCATCCACGGCAACGACGGCGCCGACGACATCGAGGGCGGCGACGGCGACGACACGTTGAATGGCGGCGATGGCGCCGACGACATGGACGGCGGTCAGGGGGGAGACATCATGACCGGTGGCGACGGCAACGACATCATGTACGGCGGCGCCGGTGCCGGAGTGGACCGCATGAGCGGCAACCTGGGCGCCGACGACATGGATGGCGGTCAGGGCGGAGACGTGATGTGCGGTGGGGACAATATCGGCGATGTGCTGGACGACGGAGACACCGACGCTGAGGCGCTGCCCGACAAGCTGTGGACCTACCAGGATCTCGCCGACGACTACTGCCAGGACTCGAGTACGTACTGGGACAACAAGGCGCAACCGCACGGTTCCTGCGGCACGAACTACCTCACCTCCAAGCCGGGAGCCTGCCCATAGAGTATCCTATCGACCCCCGCCCACCCCTCGATGACTCCTTCGCTCGAGGGGTGGGCCCAGGCTGTTCGGCGCGTCACTAGCCCATCGAGGGACAGTCCGGTCCATCGGCGGTATGCTGCTAGCTGGCCCAACTCGAGGGGAGCTCTCTTGCACTCTGGCCATCCAGCCCCGCGCGGCTCCCGCCCTTGGCGGCGTCGCTGGGCCAGCACCCTGCTGGCCCTCTCTCCGGGCTGCTGCATGGACTACCAGCACGACGCCCAGCAGGAGCCGTCCGTACGCGTGGCCCCCGGCGACACCTCGGAGCCCGACGAACCCTGCGACGGCCTGGACAACGACGGCGACGGGCGCACGGACGAGCGCCATCCGGATGTTGACGGCGACGGCGTGGCCGACTGCGTCGATCAAAGCTGCGCCGTGGACCTCTCTGAGACGGAGGAGATCACGGAGAGATCGGCCTGCCAGGTCACGCTCTCCCCCCCCGCGGATCCCTGGTCCGTGGAACTGCTCTGGGAGACGCCACCGGAGGACGACGGCTGCACCGTGGGCAGCGTGGTGGTCGACATCGACGGCGATGGGATCTCCGACCTGCTCTGCCCCAGCTACCACGAGCTGGTGGTCTACGCGGGCGACGATGGCCGTGTGCTGTGGACCTACGGTGAGCTCCAGCGCTTCTCACCGCTGGCCGTGGCGGACGTCGGCGGGGACGGGGCGTGGGAGATCTTCGCCATCAGCCAGCAGGGCGAGATCCTATGCTTGAGCCCCGGCGGAGAGGTACAGTGGCGCAGCGTTATCGTCGCGGACATGTTGTCCGAGAGGTGCCCCCACGCCATCGAGATCGCCGATCTTCTGGCCGATGGCCGGCCGGAGGTGGTCGTGGACCAGGCCATCCTCTCGGCCGCGGATGGCGCATTGCTGGCCCCGCTGGAGAACACTGTGCGGGAGGCCGACTTCTCACTGATGGTCGCGGATGCGGACCGGGATGAGGAGCAAGAGGTCGTGGTGCGTGGGCGGGCCTTCAGCGCTCTTGGTCTGCTTGAGTGGTCGGTTGCCGAGTCGGAGCTCACCCAGAACCTGTATTTCGTGCCTTTGGCAGTACAGGCCGACAAAGACGATGAGGCCGAGATAGCCTTTGTGGCTGTCGACAGCTTCCGCGTGGTCGAGGCTGACGGCAGCCCGCTTGTAGCTGCGGCGCTACCCGTGGAAGACAATCTGGGAGCTCTGGCCTGCGCCGGCGACATCGACGGCGATGGGTGGATGGAGGTACTGATCGCCGACGAGACGAAGCTGCGTGCACTAGATCTGGACGGCAACGAGGAGTGGACGGCGGAGATCGACGACACCAATACCGACGGAGCGGTCGGTTGCACAGTCTTCGATTTCGACCTGGACGGCGCCAAGGAGGTGCTGCTGGCCGATCAAGACCATTTCTTCATCTTCGACGGCCGCAGCGGCGCTGTGCTCTTCCGGGATACCCATCTCTCGGCCACTGTGGGCGACGTCCCCCTGGTGGCCGACCTGGACGGCGACGGCTCAGTGGAGATCGTCGTCCTGAACTTCGGCGGGTACGAGAACTCGACCACCCGCGTCTACAGCAACACCAACCGCGACTGGCCCCCCGGCGCTCCCATCTGGCCCTCGGCCACCTGGTCCGGCACCAGCCTCTTCCTGGACGGCTCGGTGCCCCGCACGCCCGAGGCGCCCTGGCTGACCACCCAGGTCTGGCGCGGCCAGCCCGAGTCCTTCATCAGGGGCATGGACCTGCGCCCCGAGATCACGGACTGGTGCGTCTCCTGCTGCGAGGAAGCGCAGGGTCAGGTGCTGCTGGCCCTGCGCCTGGTCAACCTGGGCCCCCAGGAGGCGCAGCGCGGCGTCAGCGTGGCCGCCTACGGCCTGGACGAAAAAGGCCAGCGAACGCTGCTGGGCACGGCGGAGTTCTCCGAGTTCATCGACAACGGCACGGCCAGCGCCGCCCAGCAAGTGGCGCTCAGCGTCGAACAGGCCCGCAATGGCGTGGTGTTCGTAGCAGGCGACCAGGGCGAGGGGACGTTGGCGATAGAGGACTGCGATCCGAGCAACAACGAGCTGGAGTGGCGCCTTGCGGACTGCGACTGAGCTGTCACTGTCAGGCTTGATGCTGCTGGCGGCAGCCTGCTGCCCGGATCCGCCCCCGCCCTGGGACACGGGCGCGCCCGCTGCCGCCGACACGGGCCCTCAGGACCGCGACGGCGACGGCTGGACCGTGGCGGAGGGCGACTGCGACGACGGCGATCCCACCGTGCACCCCGAGGCCTACGAGGCCTGGTACGACGGCGTGGATGCGAACTGCGACGGCGCCAGCGACTACGACGGCGACGGCGACGGCTTCGACAGCGAGGACTACGGTGGCGATGACTGCGACGACGCCGACGCGGCCATCCACCCGCAGGCCGTGGAGCAGGCCGGCAACGGGTTGGACGACGACTGCGACGGGGCCATCGACAGCCCCCTGGACAGCTCGGCCCTGGTGGCCATCACGGGCGAGCAGGCCAGCTCCCGGGCCGGCGTCGCCATCGCCGGCGCCGGCGCCGGGGGCGGCGGCGGCCAGGCCGACCTGCTGGTGGGCGCCCAGCAGGTCGGCGAGGGCGTCCAGAACGGCGCGGCCTACCTGTTGCTGGGTCCGCTGACCACGTCTGTCAGCCTCGCGAATGCTCCTACGCGCCTGCGGGGCATGGACGGCAGCCTGGCCGGCAGCAGCCTGGCAGGCCTGGGAGATATGAACGGAGACGGCCTGGACGACTTCGCGGTGGGCGCCTACCTGGACGAGAGCGGCGGCTACCACGAGTCCGGCGCCGTCTACCTGTGGTACGGCGGCGAGCTGCCCCAGGACGAGCTGCTCGACGAGGGCGCCGCGGAGCTGATCTGCTACCCGGACCAGGACCGCACCGGACGCAGCGTGGCCGCGGCCGGCGACGTGGATCGCGATGGACTGAGCGACCTGCTGGTCAGCGCCCTGACACCCGCCCATGGCGATCATGGTGCCGAGGTGGCCGCCGCCTTCCTCTGGCTGGGGCCGGTCTACAACCAGCAGTCGGTCATCGACGCCGACGCCGTGCTGCTGGCCGGCGAGAACGAGTACGAGGGCCTGGAGGGCTTTCACCCCGTGGGAGCCGGCGACCTGAACGGCGACGGCTACGCCGACATCCTGGTGGGCTGGTCCGCGGCGGGCGGCGACGACGCCTACAAAGGCGCGGCCTACGTGGTGCAGGGCCCGGTCTCGGGCACCCGACAGCTGCGGGACGTGCAGGACCTCTGGCGCGGCGAGCGCGGCTACGATTTCGGCGGCGCCTCTGCGGCGGGCGTTGGGGACGTGGACCGCGACGGCTACGACGATCTGCTGGTGGGCGCCTACGGCGAGGACAGTGCTGGCACCAGCGCCGGCGCAGCCTACCTGCTGCTGGGCCCGGCCACTGGCGATCACAGCCTGGGCGAGGCGGCCGCCCGCCTGACCGGCGAGCAAGCCGGGGACATGGCCGGCAGCGCCGTGTCCGGGGCCGGGGACGTGAACGACGACGGCCACGCCGACCTGCTGGTGGGCGCGCCGGCCGAGGGCAGCAACGGCGCCTGCGCCGGGGCGGCCTACGTGGTGCTGGGCCCAGTCAGCGGCAGCCGCGACCTGGCCGAGGCCGACTTGCGCCTGCGTGGCGCCGCCCTGGGCGACCAGCTGGGCAGCAGCCTGGCGGCGGTGGGCGATATGGACGGCGATGGGCACGACGACCTGCTGGTGGGCGCCCCGGGCGATGACCAGGGGGGCAGCGACGCGGGCGCCGCCTTCCTGGCGTTGGGCTGGTAGCGCCGTGCAGACCCACGCTCTCTCTTTCGCAAGGAGCCGACCCATGCCGAGACCTGCACTGCTGCTCTGCTGCCTGCTCCCGCTGGCCTGCGACGACGGCAAGCCCGGTGACACGGCCTGCAGCTCGACCGTGGATGGCGACGGCGATGGCTACGACCGCTGCCAGGACTGCGACGACGCCGACGCAACCGTGTTTCCCGGCGCCATCGACTGCCTCGACGGGCTGGACAACGACTGCGACGGCGTGGCGGACGGTGACGACGCCCCAGCCCAGGGCAGCTGGCACCCGGATGTCGACGGTGACGGCTACGGCGACCACGCCAGCGTCATCGAGGCCTGCCAGCAACCAGATGGCACCGTAGATGACGCCACAGACTGCGACGACGGCGATCCCCTGACCCATCCCGGTGCCTCCGAGCTCTGCGACGGCGCAGATGACGACTGCGATGGCTACGTGGACGAGGACGCCATCGACCTGGGCACATGGCACGCCGACGTCGATGGCGACGGCTACGGCGATCCCGACGCTGCGGTCACGGACTGCGAGCAACCCGACGGCACGGTGGAGGACGCCACGGATTGCGACGACGCGGACCCTTCGATCCACCCCGGCGCCCAGCCGGGCTGCGACGGGAAGGACCACGACTGCGACGGCGTGGCGGACAACGACGGCGACGGCGACGGGTACAGCGACGAGGCCTGCGGGGGCGACGACTGCGACGACGGAGATGCCAGCACCTACCCCCTGGCCCCCGAGGTCTGCGGAGATGGCGTGGTGAACGACTGCCAGGGCAGCGAGGCCGCGGCCCGCGCGGAATGCTGGGAGGAGCTCGATCTCTCCGCCGCCCAGGCCAAGCTGACGGGCGAGGCCGAGGCGGACAACGCGGGGCGCGCCGTGGCCGGCGCGGGCGACGTGAACGGCGATGGGCTGGCGGATCTGCTCATCGCTGCGCTCAAAGACGACACGGCGGCCTCCAATGCGGGCGCCGCCTTCCTCTTCCTGGCGCCCGTCTCGGGCACGGCGGGGCTATCCAGCGCCGATGCGGCGCTGCTGGGCGAGGCCGAGGGAGACTACGCGGGAACGGCCCTGGCCGCTGCGGGCGATGTCGACGGCGACGGTCTCGCAGATCTGCTGATCGGGGCCTATGGCGAGTCGTCCCTTGGCAACAATTCCGGCGCGGCCTACCTGGTCTGCGGCCCCATCTCGGGGAGCTTGGACCTGGGGGCTGGCGCCAAGTGGACCGGAGAGGTCTATGGCGACTGGGCCGGCCACGCGGTCGCCGGGGTGGGAGACGTGAATGGCGACGGCCTGGCCGACCAGCTCGTGGGCGCGCCCTGGGCGGAAGGCGGGGCCGAAGATGGTGGCGCCGCCTACCTGTTGCCGGGCTCGCCCGAGGCCGGAGCCAGCGGGACGACCAGCTTGAGCGCGGCCGCCGCCGTGCTGCAGGGACCGCGGCGCCAGGAGTACGCGGGTGGCGCCGTGGCGGGCGCCGGTGACGTGGACGGCGATGGCCTGGCCGATCTGCTGGTGGGTGCGCCCCACGCCGATGTCAGCGCCTCCAACGCCGGCGCGGCCTACCTGGTGCTGGGGCCCGTCACCGGGGAGCTGTCCCTGGCCGCGGCCCAGGCCTGCCTGCTGGGGGAGGCGCAGCTGGACAAGGCCGGCACGGCCGTGGCGGGCGCGGGCGACGTGGACGGAGACGGCCTGGCCGACCTGCTGGTGGGCGCCCCCGAGGAGGACAGCGCGGGCAGCGGCGCTGGCGCCGTCTACCTGTTGCTGGATTTGCCCTCCGGTGAAATCAGCCTGGCCACAGCCCACGCCAAGCTGCTGGCCGAGAGCTCTGCGGCCTATGCCGGAGGCGCCCTGGCCGGCGGTGGCGATGTGAATGGCGACGGGCTCTCCGACCTGCTGATCGGCGCCGAGCAGGAGGGCTCCGCAGGCCAGGGCGGCGGCGCGGCCTACCTGGTGCTGGGGCCGGTCACGGGCTCCCTGGATCTCTCGGCGGCGGATGCCCAGCTGCTGGCGGAGTCCTCGAGCGACAAGGCGGGCTGCGCCGTGGACTTCGCCGGGGATGTGGGCGGCGATGGGGCGGAGGCCATTCTGGTGGGCGCCTGGTACGAAGAGACGGGTGGTATGGGCGCTGGCGCAGCCTACCTGGTTGTGCTGGAGGATGAGTACTGACGAGGTGGCGCTGCCCTGAGACCGTGCGTGCCCGCTGCCGCCCGCTCGCTGCCGAGAACCAGAGAACCCGCCCACGAGGGGCGGGTTCTGTGAAGCAGGTGAATCGTGCGACCGGCGACCGGCATCCAACGCTCGAAGTCCTTTCTAAAGGCGGTTGGAGAGACGGTTTTTCGCCAGGAGACAACGGATTCCGTCCGGTGTGCCATTCCCCTTGTCCCGTACAAAAAAATGAACGGATTGAGATGGACGGGCCACGCTGAAGCCTGGACGCGATGGCTGTCAATCGCTTGTGGTCGTGGATTACCTCCTTCAGCCTTAGTTGTGCGGCCACCCCGCTGAGCTGATCAAAAAAAATGCAGCCAGGCGAAAAAAACTTGATCACCCAGCTGCAAGCAGCGATACGAAGCGTTGTTTTTCTAGCCCGCGTAGTGCTCGTCCGCGATCTCCAGGGCCTGGTCGATGATGCCGAAGGCCTCGCGCAGCTCGGCCTCGCTGATGGGCAGGGGGGGCACGCAGAAGATCCAGCTCCAGCGCACGAAGGTGGTCAACCCCAGCTCGCGCAGGCGGGCGTTGATGGCATTGCTGGGAGCCAGGTCGGTGCCGGTGGCGTTCCAGGGCGTCAGCGGCTCGCGGGTGGCGCGGTCGCGCACCAGCTCCAGCACGCCGAACAGGCCCTTGTTGCGCACGTCGCCCACCGAGGGGTGCTCAGCCTTCATCTCGGCCAGCAGCTCGTCCTGCAGCTTGCCCATGGCCCGCACGTGCTCCAGCACGCCTTCCTCACGGTAGGCCTCGATGACGGCGATGCCCGCGGCGCAGCCCACGGGGTGGCCCGAGTACGTCAAGCCGGCCACCAGGGGGTGGTCGTCGAAGTGCTTGGAGATGGCCTGGCTGACCGCCACCGCGCCCAGAGGCACGTAGGAAGACGTGAGCCCCTTGGCCATGGTGATGATGTCCGGGGCGGCGTCGTAGTGCTCCATGCCGAACCACTCGCCGGTGCGACCGAAGCCCGACATCACCTCGTCCGCGATGAGCAGGATGCCGTACTTGTCGCACAGGGCGCGCACGCCCTCCATATAGCCGTCGGGGTACAGGATGAGGCCCGAGGAGCCGCTGACGCCCTCGAGCACGATGGCGGCCACCGAGGCGGGGTCCTCGAAGAGCAGCGTCTGCTCCAGGTGAGCCAGGGAGCGCTCGCGGCATTCCTCGTCGTTTTCCGAGCCGAAGGGGCAGCGGTAGGGGTAGGGGCCGTAGAAGTGCACCACGCCGTTGCCGCTGGGCTCGGTGGCGAAGCGCCGCGGATCGCCCGAGACCGCGGACGCGCCGTGGGTGGCGCCGTGGTAGGAGCGGTAGCGGGCCAGGATCTTGTGGCGACCCGAGTACTGGCGGGCGATCTTGACGGCGTTCTCGATGGCCTCGGCGCCGCCCAGGGTGAAGAAGACCTTCTGCATGTCTCCGGGGCAGATCTCGCAGAGCAGCTGGGCCAGGCGGCCCTTCGCCTCGTGGGCATGGCCCGGGTAGAAGAACGAGTAGCGCTCCAGTTGCTCCTGGACAGCGCGGATCACCCTGGGGTGGCCGTGGCCCAGGTTGGTGCACATCAGCTGGGCCGAGAAATCGAAGTAGCGCTTGCCGTGGGCATCGTAGATGAAGACGCCGTCGCCGCGCACCATGGGCAGCGGGGACAGGCCCGCCTGGGCGGACCAGGAGAAGAGCACGTGGTCTTTGTTCAGCTGCACGATCTCTTCGGGAGTCAGCTCGGTGTTCACGGGGCTCATGCCTGGCCCTCCTTTCTGTTCGTGGGCTGGGTATTCGGGGGCTGCCTCATATCACTCCCGGAGCCGTCCGCCCCCTCGTCCGCGCGTACGCCTTCCCGCGCGCTCCGATTCGCGGTATGCAGGTAGCCAGACCGGCCTTCGAAGGAGCTGACCATGGGTGAAGAGAACACGGGCGCCGCGATGAGCCAGGTAGAGCGCGTGCGGGAGCTGTCCGATGCGCGCGGCGACGACTGGCGCTTCTTCCCACCCGGGCATGCCTTGGCGCGCCTGGTGCCGGCCCGCTGGACGCGGCTCTGCTGGGCGCTGTCGGGCTACGACATCAACCTGCAGTTCAACGAGAGCTCCGACGAGTCGGATCCCCGCAGCGCCTTCCGTCGCAGCTACTCCGACCTGCTGGGGCCGGGCATGGAGCTGACCATGCCCACGGCCGCCGCCTATATGTGCTGGCCCGGCCGCAACCGGGTGATCCTGCCAACCGGGACCGATCGCACGCTGGTGGCCTACCTGCAGCGCAGCGGCTTCATGGGCGAGGTGGCCTACCACGACGGCATGGACGCCATCATCGAGGCCCAGCGGGCTGCGGGTCGCCGCCTCTACTCCATCGACGACATCGGTGCCCACGGCGACGACGTGGCGGCCAACAGCTCGCGCGACATGTGGATCGGCAACTCCAAGGAGATGGTCACCGCGCTGTCGGCCTTTGCCGCGGCCGAGGTGCGCAAGGACATGTTCGAGGCGGGCGACGAGGACTTCCTGCAGGCGCACCAGCCCGGCCTGCGGGTCTTCGTCAAGACCTGCAACACCGAGACCGCCGGCGACGGCATCCACCCCTCGGCCAGCCTGGATGAGTTCCGCAGCTCTTTGGAGGCCATCCGGGCCAAGACCCTCAAGCACGACCTCAACCGCACCATCGTCATCCAGCCCGAGGTGGTGGGCGAGAACAAGAGCTTTCAGATCTTCCTGGATCCGGCCCGCCCCGACGAGGTGCCGGTGGTGGCCCTGACCGACCAGCTCATCGGCCCCGACGGCAAGAAGTACATGGGCAGCATCAACCACGACCTGACCCCCGACCGGCTCGAGCTGGTGGGCCCCGCCATCCTGGACCTGGCGGATCGCCTGCGCCAGCTCTGCCCCCAGGTGATGGGCTTCGTGATGTGCGACTACTTCGAGCGGCCGGACGGCAGCGTGGCGGTCTACGACCCCGGCCTGCGTCCCTCGTCGAATACGGCCGCGGCCATGGTGAAGCGCTGGGTCGAGGAGGCCACCGGCAGCTTCGCCGCGGTGGCCAACAGCCCCTGGTTCGACTTCCAGGCCCCGGGCATGCTCTACCAGGTGCTCTTGGACCGCCTCGGCGAGTATGCGGATCTTGAGTACATCCTGGAACATCGCCTGGGCGTGGTGCCCCGCGGCCACAACCCCATCCAGGGCAAGACGCGCTTCATCATCATCACGCCGCGACGCGAGGACTTCGAGCCCTTCCGGGCCGAGCTGTCGGAGAGGGTGCGGGGCTGAGGGGAGGAAGCGGCCCCCTACTCCTGAACCAAGAACCCCTTCTCCCGCAACAAGGCCTCCACGGTAGCATCGCGTCCGCGGAACGCGCGGTAGGCTTCGGCGGGATCCGTGGCGTTGCGCGGTGCGAAGATGATCTGCACCAGCCTGGCTGCCAGCTGCGCGTCGTAGAAGCCGCCGGGGGCCTCGGCGAAGGCCTCGGCCGCGTCGGCGGCCAGCACGTCGGCCCACAGGTAGCCGTAGTAGCCAGCGGCGTAGCTCTCGCCCGAGAAGATGTGGCCGAAGTGCGGCGAGCGATGCCGCATGACGATCTGGGGCGGCATGCCCATGGCCTGCAGGGTGCGCCGCTCGAACTCGTCGGGGTCCAGGCCGGCGGGATCCGCGGTGTGGTACTTCATGTCCACGATGGCCGAGGCCAGGTACTCGGTGGTGGCGAAGCCCTCGTTGAAGTTGGCCGCTCGTCGCAGCCTCTCCACCAGCTCGGCCGGCATGGGCTCGCCCGTCTCGCAGTGCAGCAGGTAGGTCTCGAACACCTCGTCGGTGCTCAGCCAGCGCTCCAGGATCTGCGACTGCAGCTCGGTGTAGTCCCGCACGCCGCTGTTGAGCGTGGGGTAGGCCACCTCCGACGAGAGGTAGTGCAGGGCGTGGCCGAACTCGTGGAAGAGGGTGAGGGCGTCGTCCCAGGACAGCAGCACGGGCTCGCCGGGCGCCCCCGGGATGAAGTTGGAGTTGTTGGAGGCCAGCACGGTGCGCGGGTCGTCGAAGCTGGTGTGCCCGCGATAGCCGGACGCCCAGGCGCCCGAGCGCTTGCCCTGGCGCGCGAAGGGATCCAGATACCACAGGCCCACGTCCCCGCCGCTGTCCTGCCGGCGCACCTCCCACACGCGCACGTCCGGGTGGTAGACCGGCACGCTGCCGTCGGTCACCTCGGAGAAGCCGAAGCCGAAGAGCTTTCCCGCCACCATGAACATGGCCTGGCGCAGCTTGTCCAGCTGCAGGTACTGCCGGACCTCGGTGGCGTCCAGGTCGTAGCTCTGCTGGCGCAGCTTCTCGGCGTAGTGGCGGTAGTCCCAGGCTTCGATCCGGAGATCGGCGCCCTCGCCGTCGGCCAGGGCCTGCATGGCGGCCACGTCCCGCTCGACACGGGCCAGGGCGGCTGGCCACAGGGCCTCCATCAGGGCCATGGCGCGCTGCGGGTCGCCGGCCATGCGGTTCTCCAGGCGCCAGTGGGCGAAGCTCTCATACCCCAGCAGGAGCGAGCGCTCGTGCCGCAGCTGCAGGATCTCCGCGATGATGCCGTTGTTGTCGTGCTCGCCCCCGTTGTCGCCGCGGTCGTAGTAGCTGCGCCAGACCTGCTCACGCAGCGCGCGCTCTGCGGAGTGCGTCAGGAAGGGATCCATGGAGGAGCGTGTGTTGGTGATGGCGTACGCGCCCTCGTGCCCGCGCTGGTCCGCCGCCTCGGCAGCTGCGGCGACGAAAGATGGAGGCAGTCCTCCCAGCTGGTCCTGGGAGAGGTAGAGCGTGCGGGACTCTTCGTCGGCCAGCACGTTGTTGCTGAAAGCCGTCTGCAGCTCGGCCAGGCGTCGCTGGATGGCGTCGTAGCGGGCCCGCTCCTCGCCGCTCAGCGCGGCGCCCTGGCGTGCGAAGCGATCGTAGATGAGTTTTGCGAGGCGCTGCTCCGCGGGGCTGCGGGCGCTCAGCTCCGCGCTGCGAAAGACCGCCTCGATGCGGGCGAAGAGCGGGGCGTTGCCGGTGATGGAGGTCCTGTGCGCAGCGAGCTTGGGTGCCATGCGGGTCTGGATCTCGCGCGCCTCCGGCGACGAGAGGTTGCTGCGCCAGATCCCGTGGTAGGTCCTGACTCGGTCCAGGGGCCGGCCGGCCGCCTCCATCGCCACGATGGTGTTGTCGAAGTCGGGCGGGACGGGGTTTTGCGCGATGGCGTCGATCTCCGCCAGGTGATGGGCCATGCCCTCTTCCAGTGCGGCTTCCAGCGCGGACAGGTCCATGCTGTCGAAGGCCGGGACGCCGCCCTGGGGGCCGGTCCACTCTGCCAGCAGCGGGTTGTCGGAGAGGTGGAGGGCGTCCGATGCGGTGGCTTCGGGAGGTTCCGCCGGCGTGTGCGCGCAGGACAAGGCCAGGAGGGCGACGTAGAGGGCCGAGGGGAGGTTGCGCATGTCGCTGGGACTCCGGGATGAGGGGTGAGCGTGGTATCCTCTGGGGAGGGCGTTCGCTCTGGCGGGTTCACAGGGTTCGCTTCTCGGGGTAGGAAACGGCGCAGCTGTTGGGAGCCGCAGGGAGACGGCTTCTTCATCCTGCTGCAGAGCCAGTTCGCGGTGGATGCCAGATCTGGCACCGAACAAAATACGCCGATTCCGCCGACAGTTCGAGGGGCTTCCGCAGCGCTGTTTCAGGGCTGCGTACGCAGCCCTGCGCCGCTCATCAAGCGGCGAAGATGGGGGGGAGAGGCGGCGCCCGCCTCGGATAGGGGGGGAAGAATATGTTTCCCCCCAAAAAAAACGGCGCCGGCCATTTCTGCCGACATTGTCGGCGGAAGTGGTCGGTGCCCCAGATCTTCACAGCACCGCTCAGCGTTCTCCGGGTACCATGAGCCCTTCTCGCACCTCCAAGGGCCCTGTTTCATGCGCATCGTCCCCTGCCTGCTCGTCCTGAGTGCCTGCTCCAGCTCGAAAGACCCCGATGACTCCCCACTCCCTGGGGATAGCGAGGCGCCAGGTGAGACCGCACCCCCGGTCGATACCGCGGACAGCGAGGATACCGATGACAGCGGTGAAGCGCTGGTCGTGGAGGTCTCGGATCTGGCCTGGCGCCTGCACGACGAGATCGAGAGCCTCGTCTACGTGTCCTGGCAGCAGAGCGCCGCAGCCACCGTGCACGTGGAGTATGCCTTCGAAGGGAGCGACTGGATGAGCTCGCCCTCCCTCGCTGCCGAAGCGGGGGTCCAGGAGCAGCCGCTGCTGGGCATCCCCTACGACGAGGTCGCGGGCTGGCACGTGGTCGTCGAAGGCGGAGAGAGCTTCGAGGGTGAGCACATCAGCACCGGCCCCCTGCCTGCGGGCCTGCCCCTACCCTTGCTGTTGGCCTCCGATCCCGAGCTTTGGGAGCCCTCGGGCCAGTATCTGCTGGGAAGCATCAACGCTGACAGCGGCGGTTGGGTGGGTGGGGAGTACTGGATGTTCATCGTCAATCGCATGGGTCAGGTCGTCTGGGCCATGCGAGGCGAGGACGACGACTTCACCATCTACGTCCAGGCCTCGAAAGATGGCGATATCCTCTGGGATGTGGCCACCTATTGGTCCGACTGGGACGGCGGCGCTGGCTCCAGAATCCACCGCATGAAGATCGACGGCACCATCCTGGACACCCACGCAGCGGCGGGTATGCACCACGTCTTCATCGAGCTGCCCGATGGCTCCCTGGTCTGGGGAGCGTCCACCTCAAACAGCGAAAACCTCATGCGCCGCGACCTGAAGGGCGATGAGGAGATGCTCTGGAGCTGCGCGCCCTTCTACAAGGAGCGGGGCTTGTCCGACTGGTGCCACACCAACTCTATCTTTCTGTCCGAGGCCACGAACAGCTTCCTGCTCTCCTTCCCCACCCGCCAGACCTTCGTGCTGGAGATCGACGCCAGCACGGGCGAGGAGCTGCGCTGGTTCGGCCATATCGACGACTCGTGGGCATTCGACCCACCCAACTCGGCCTTCCAGTACCAGCACGGCGTCAGCTTCACCGACGCCGGCACGCTGCTCGTCTCTTCCCAGGCCAGCTCCGCCAGCAACGAGGGCGTGGTGCGGGAGTACAGCTTGGACGAGAAGAACGAGACGCTGGTGGAGATCTGGAACTATGGGCTGGGCGACGGCATCGACGCCGACTTCGCCGGCGAGGCCCGCCGCCTGGCCAACGGCAACACCTTGCACAACACGGGAACCACGCCCCGCGTACGGGAGATCACGCCTGATGGAGAGGTGGTCTGGGACCTGGCCTGGAGCGGCTACCGCCTGCTGGGGCATACCACGTTCCTGGAGGATCTCTACGTGTTGGCGCCTTGAGGGCCCCCATTCCCAACGACGGGCAGCTCGTCGGCCCGGATTGCAGATCTCCCGCGCCCACTGCGCGAACCCGATCCGCCCATCGCCTTCGAGGACAGGAGCGCAGCGTGGGGGCTGGCGAAGGCGGCGCCCGATGCGCAGCCCATGGAGGAGGGCGGGGAGAAGAGCTCGGGCTTCTTCGGATCCCCGGCCCTGGCGGACCTGGACCAGGACGGGGACTGGGAGATCCTGGTTCCGCGTGGCGCCCGGTCCTGGCACTCCACCATTCCGCCCCTGGCGCGCGACCTGCTGCTGGAGCCCGCTGCGGACGGCTTCCGCTGGAGCGTGCTGGACGAGGGGCATGCCGGAGCCCGGAAGCTGCCAGCGCCCTGGAGCGGGTGAGCCAGGATCGCAGCCGTGCGCGGCGCGCGCTGCGGCTGGCCGGGGTGGAGCGCTCCGAGCTGCTCTTCGAGCACCGCCGGACGGCCGATCGTTGGCAGGTGCGCATCGGTCTCGAGCCCGGCAGGCTGGACCTGGAGCTGTCCCCGGCCAGCTGACTCAGGGCGTCTGCGCCCAGGCCGATCGATCGAGCACCTCACCGGTCTCGGCGTCGACGAACAGGGACTCGCCGCTGGATGCCGGGCCCTGCTCTTCCAGCACGGTGGCCACGGCCCAGCCGGGCCGATTGTGGCCGTTGTTGTAGACCAGCGAGCTGTGATAGCCCTCCAGGCCTTGGTCCAGCTGCTCCCCCTCAGCGATGCACTCGGCCGCGGCCCGCGTGATGAAGGCCTCGGCGTCACAGGCGACGCCCGCTTCCTCGCACTCCTCGGCGACCGAGTCCGGCGTGGGGACCCAGCATTCCTCGCCCGAGCCCGTGTCGTCCATGGCCACGGCGCAGCCGTAGGCCCAGCCGTCGCTCTCGTGGTCGTAGCCGTTCTCGGCCGAGTACTCGTCCATGCAGTCGGACCCGGGTGTCTCGCAGCCCACCCCCACGGCCAGCAGGAAGACGATGTGGCGCTTCATGGTTCCTCCATGGGACGCGGGGATGGCGGGTCGCAGCACTGTCAGAGCAACAGGCGTGCCAATGGCGTGGGCGCGGCCGGGTTGGGCCTTGGCGGCCGATCCTGGTCCGATGGAGGCGGGGAGGGCCTGCAGGCCGGCGCCCGGTTGCGCGACGTCGCTGTCGTGGGTGATGGGGCCCGGACGGACCCCGCGTCAACCCCGCAGCTTCTTGTAGCGAATCCGGCGCGGCCGGTCGGCGTCCTCGCCCATGCGGCGGCGCCGGTCGCGCTCGTAGTCCTTGTAGTTGCCCTCGAACCAGACGGTGCGGCTCTCGCCCTCGAAGGCCAGCACGTGGGTGGCCACGCGGTCCAAAAACCAGCGATCGTGGCTGATGATCACGGCGCAGCCGGGGAAGTCCTCCAGCGCCTCCTCCAGGTTGCGCAGGGTCTCCACGTCCAGGTCGTTGGTGGGCTCGTCCAGCAAGAGCAGGTTGCAGCCGCCCTTGAGCAGCTTGGCCAGGTGCACCCGGTTGCGTTCGCCGCCCGAGAGCGTGCCCACGGGCTGCTGTTGATCCTGGCCCGAGAAGTTGAAGGCCGAGACGTAGGCCCGTGAGTTGACCTCACGCCCGCCGATCTCGATCTCCTGGCGGCCCTCGCTGATTTCTTCCCAGACGGTCTTGTCGGGATCCAGGGCGTCGCGGGATTGGTCCACGTAGGCCAGCTGCACGGTCTCACCGATGGTCAGCTGGCCGCCGTCCGCGCTCTCCTGGCCGGTGATCAGGCGAAACAGGGTGGTCTTGCCGGCCCCGTTGGCCCCGATGATGCCCACGATGCCCCCCGGGGGCAGCTCGAAGCTCAGGTCGTCGAAGAGCAGCTTGTCGCCGTAGGCCTTGCGCAGCTTCTCGGCCTTCACCACCAGGTTGCCCAGGCGGCGGCTCAGGGGGATGCTGATGCGGGCACCGCTGCCGCGGCGCTTCTCGCTCTCGGCGGCCACCAGGGCCTCGTAGGCCGTGTAGCGCGCCTTGGACTTGGCCTGGCGGGCGCGGGGCGAGGCGCGGATCCAGGCCAGCTCGCGCTGGATGGTCTTCTGCCGGCGGGTCTCGCTCTTCTTCTCCGCCTCCAGCCGCGCCTGCTTCTGCTCCAGCCAGCCGGTGTAGTTGCCCTGGTAGGGGTAGGCCTTGCCGTGGTCCAGCTCCAGGATCCACTGGGCGGCGTTGTCCAGGAAGTAGCGATCGTGGGTGACGGCGATCACGCAGCCCGGGTAGGCCAGCAGGTGGCGCTCCAGCCAGGCCACGCTCTCGGCGTCCAGGTGGTTGGTAGGCTCGTCGAGCAGCAGCAGGTCGGGCCGCCGCAGCAGCAGGCGGCACAGCGCCACGCGCCGCTTCTCGCCGCCCGAGAGGTGCTCCACGGGCATGTCGCCGGGGGGCACGCGCAGGGCGTCCATGGCGATGTCCAGGGTGCGGTCCAGGTCCCAGGCGTCGGCCGCGTCGATCTTGTCCTGCAGCTCGCCCTGGTCCTCGAGCAGCTGGTTCATCTCGTCGTCGCTCATGGGCTCGGCGAAGCGCATGGAGAGCGCCTCGTAGGTGTCCAGCAGCTCGCGCAGGTGCTTCAGACCCAGCTCGATGTTGCCGCGCACGTCCAGCTCGGGCTCCAGCTGGGGCTCCTGGGGCAGAAAGCCCACCGTGGCCCCCTGGCGCAGCAGGGCGTGGCCCTCGTAGGCTTTGTCCAGCCCGGCCATGATGCGCAACACCGTGGACTTGCCCGCGCCGTTGTGGCCCAGCACGCCTATCTTCGCGTCGCTGTAGAAGGAGAGGGAGGTGGGGTGCAGGATGCGGCGGCCTGTGGGCAGGGCCTTTTCGCAGCGCATCATCTGGAAGATGAATTCCTGGGACATGGGGGCTCCGGTTCAAGCTGGCAGGAAATCCCTAGCGGAACGAGCCTGGGTGGGAAAGCGTTGCTGCAGCTTATTATCGTAGGTCACGACAGGAATGCCTTCGCGTTCAGCCAGGGCGATGAAGAGCGTGTCGTAGGCAGGATGTGCCCGGGCGCATGCCAGCTGCAGCGCCCTCTGCCACAGCTCGTCACAAGGGGCGTAGCGATCCACCAGCTTGTCGGCGTGTTCCAGCACCTCGCTGCCGACCTCAAGGGGGACTTCGCGCGAGCGGACCCATTGCCAGATGACGTTGCAGAGCTCCGGTCGCAGAGAATCCGGTGCCCAGATCGGCGCGGCCATCTTCAGGACCTCCAGGGCCTCCTCACAATGGGGCTGCACGCCCAGCAAAGCGAAGACGAAGACGTTTGTGTCTACGACCGCGCCTCTCACGGGCGTCCGCCGTCGATCCAGGTCCGCACCTGTTCAGGTGTGGGCGCGGGCCAACGGTCCCAACGCGCCTCGGCCGCGGCGAGGATCTCTGCCTTGGCGGGGTAGGTGCGCCGGAGCAGGTGCCGCAGCTCGCGCTCCATGGAGCGGTTGTTGCGGGCGGCGAAGGCCTTGATGCGTTCGCTCAGGTCAGCTGGGATGCGCCGTATGGTGAGGGTCGGCATGGCCACCTCCTGGTGCGAGCGTAGCCCTGGATCCGGGCCGATGCAAGCAGCATGCATGCATTATGCTGTCAGCGCTGCGTTCCGACCAACATGGGGCCTTCCTGCTCGCGCTGCGATACGCGTCGAGAACAGGTCTGATGAGAGGTACGCATGATTCACCCCTTGCTCGGCGTCTTGCTGGCGCTGAACGCTGCCCAGGCCCAGCCCCCCACCGACGTGCTCCAGCGCCTGGACGAAGCCCTGGATCGCTTGAACGATCCCGCCCAGGTCGACAGCTTCATGGTGACCACCATCGCCACCTACTCGGACCTGGACGGCGACGACGCCCACACCGAGGTGGTGGTCACGCGCCTGTCCTGGGACGCGGCCGGCGCCCCGCAGCTGGAGAAGATCTCCCACCTGCGCGACGGCCAGCCTTTCAGCGAAGAGGAGGCCGCGGCCCGGCGCGAGAAGAGCAGCGACGACGACCAGGCCCAGGCCGAGCTCTCCCTGGCCGCACCGGCGGGCGAGGATCTGGCTCGCTACGTATACGGCGCCACCCGACAAGAGGGGGGCGCCATGGTGGCTTCCTTCGAGCCAGCCCCGGGCGAGCGCAGCGCCAAGGACCTGGCCGCAGGGCTGCTGGCCTGGGATGCGGACGCGGGCCGGCCCCTGTGGATCCAGCTCTCACCGGTCAAGAAGCCCTTCATGGTCAAGTCCCTGGACAATCGCTTGCTGCTGGGCGAGAGCGAGGGCCGGCTGCACACCGTGCGCATCACCAGCTGGGGAGAGGGCGGGCCGCCCTTGATGCGCAAGAAGTTCCGTATGGAGATGCGTTTTTCCGAGGTGGACTGGAGGTAGCTCAACCCCCCAGCAGAGCCTCGATGCGTTCCTCGATGCGATCCATGCCCCCCGCCCCCGGCTGCTCCAACACCAGCTCGCCCTGCTGGTCGAAGAGTGCGAAGTAGGGCACGCCCCCCTGGAAGGAGAGCCCGCGCTTGGCCAGCAAGGCGCTGAGCCCTGCGCCGTCGACCGGGTTCAACACCAGGGGCTCGTAAGAGGGTTTCTCGGAGCGGATCAAGGCTTGGAGCCCGGCCTGATCTTCGTCGGTGGACACGGCGTGCAGCACCAGGCCGCGCTGGCGCTGGCGCTGCGCGATGCCGCTCACCGCGGGCAGCACGGTACGGCAGTGGGGACACCAGGAGGCGTAGAGCTCCAGCAGCGTGACGCAGCCCTGGGAGTCCTCGAGCAGCTGCCCCAGCTGCGCCACGCTGATCGCGCGCAGCTCAGTGGTGGGCGTGAATTCCTGCTGGCAGGTGGACGAGCCAGGCTCGGGCGGCGGCGCCGCCACGAACTCGAAGGAGTCCAGGAAGGCCCGCGCGTCGGGCGCGGACCTGACCTCGGCCGAGCTGCCCGTGACGGCCAGTACGACCAGATCGCGCTCGGTGACGCGCGCCAGCCGCGCGCGGCCGTACTTGCGCTGGCTGCGGTCCATTCCCTCGAAGTAGGCGTCGAGCCAGAGGGTTTCCCCCTGGTGGGAGCTGCGCGTGCTGGTGTCGAGGGCGCTGATGTGCGCCAGCACCCTGGGCAGGCGCATGACGAGCCATTGCTCGGGATCCCGATCCTGGTCGGCCGAGCGCGGCAGCTCGAAGTGCTGGAAGCTGTAGCGCTGCGCCGGAGGCGTCGGGGCGGATGCGCGGTAGCTGTGCACGGCCTCGGCTTCGGAAGATGAGGGGGAGCGCTTGCTGCGCTGGACGGGCCCGTGGCCGGCGGGCAGGCCGACGGAGAAGACGCCGCGCTCGGTGGCGTGCTCGAGGCGCTCGGCGAGCTCGGCCATGGGTCCGGCGTCGAGCTCGTCCGGGATGGGGAGATCGCTCTCGGCTGCTGGCTCGGGTTCCGCAATCGGAGGGTGGAGCTCCGTCTCGAGCGGGGCGGTCGGCTCGGGTTCGGGGCAGCCGGAGAGCCCGGCCAGGAGGAGCAGGGGGAGGATGCGTTTCATGGGAGGCTCGTTGGTGGGGGCGCTCCATATCCTCCTGTCCCTCCTGGTACGACCCGCGGCAGAGGGCGCGCCAGAGGGTTGGGAATCACCCGCCTCGCGGTTGCAAATCCCCGCTCTGGGACCAGAGGCGCGAGAATCGCCCGCGCTACCAGCCCGGCAGGAACTGCCAACCGGCCGAGAGCATCAGGCTCCACAGGTGCTCGTCTTCGGGCGGCAGGTCGGCGAACCAGGGCGGTGACCAACGGGCGCCTGCCTGCAGGCGCAGCCGCTCGTAGCCCACCAGGGCTCCGAAGAGCTGCAGCTCGGGCATGGAGCAGGCCAGGGAATTCTCGGAGAGAGTGCAATCTTCCGTTTTGAAGCCACCTTGGCTGCTGAGCTTGTAGCCCACCCGCGTGCCCAGGCGCAGCTGAGACCTGGCCGTGCCGTACAGCTCCAGCTCCGGACCCAGCGAGGGCGTGAAAGCCACCATGTTATCTGCGTCCTCGCGCAGCAACGACGCCAGGCCCTGGACGCTCAGCGCTTGATCCAGGCGCAGACGCTTGGACCTGCCCAACCCGGTGCTGACACCGAGCTCCACGCTCGTGCCGAGGCCTCCGTACACGATCCACGGCGCGGGCCGGTAGGCCAGCAGGTTCAAGCCCGACTTGGCCCCGGTGGCCACCAGGGCTCGCTCTCCGGCGCCCAGGTGCTCGCTGAACTGACCCATGCGCGTCGAGAAGACCTGCCGGATGGCCAACAAGCCCTGATCCGCCTGCTCGGGCGGCAGGCCAAGGTCGCGGAAGTGGAAGCCGCGCTCGCCCAGCAGGCGCATGAACATATCCAGGTCGGTCTCGCCCTCCAGGGCGATCTCCCACTCGGGCCTTCCACCCTGGCCCGCCCTGCCGTGGCCCAGGGACGGGGGATGCTCCGGCAGCTCCCGGCAGCTGGCGCAGTCCTCGGCCCCCTCGTCGTCGCACGACTCGTTCATCAAGTCCATGGAGGTGTGCAGCAGGATGCGAAAGTTGCGCAGCTCGTCGCCCTTGCAGACATCATCCGACCAGTGCGTGCCGTTGTAGACGGCGTGCATGCACAGGTAGGGGCGCCAGCCGGCCAGGTCTCCGCTGGGGGCGAGGCGTTCCATGTCGTCCAGGCCATCCGCGAAGCGGTCGGCGGTGGAACCCTCCCGCACGGGGCGGTGGCCCTTCTCCCTCAGGAAGCGATGCGCGTCGTACATGCCGAGGTAGAAGTCGAAGATGCGGAAGTCCCGCTCCAGAAAGCCCATGAAGTTGGCCAGCTGTCCGCTGGCCACCGGGTGGCTGCGCCGGGTGACTTCGATCTGCTGCAGAATCTCGGGGTGCCCCACGGCCAGGCGGTTGATCTCGGCCGACTGGGCGTAGCTGATGAAGCCCGTGTCGAATTGCAGGATGGCCTTCACCAGGCTGTAGTCTTCGCTCTGGTCGGTGCCCTGCGGCTCTTCCTCTTCGACCGCGGCCACCTCGTAGTCGGTGTTGACCGGGTCCAGGTAGAGGAAGAAGAACTCCTCTTCCTGGTAGATGGGGCCCTCGCCGTCCGCATCGGTGGCCATGCCCGCCTCGGCGATGTCGTAGGCCAGGTGCAGCGGCGCGTTGTCGAAGACGCCGCCGTCGCGCAGCTCGGCGCTGGTCTCGGGAACCTCGCAGATCGGGTCTGTGCGCTTCGGCTCGGGCGAGATGCCGTCGTAGCAAATGTCCAGGTTGCGCGTGGGGAAGGCGAAGGGGAAAGCCGAGGAAGCCAGCATGGCCTCGGCCAGCGTGTAGTACTGCTGCTGGGCCGTCGAGGTGTAGTCGGGCGACAGGGGTGCGTCCAAGGGCAGCAGGGCCTGGGCGGGGGAGCCTTCCAGGCGCCAGCGGAAGTTGCTGGCCCGGGGCGGACCGTCCCCGCTGCGCAGGCGTACGGCGAAGCGCTCCTCCTGGCGGGAGGCTTGCAGGCCGGGCACGATGTCCGTGGTCAGGGGTTCGATGCGCGAGGCGGTGACGCCCATGTGCACCTCGTGCGGCGTGTTCAGGTCGAGCCAGTCCTGCTCGACGCTGGCCACCACGCGCTCCACTGCGGCCCCTGACGAGAAGGCCCCTGCTGGGGCGTCCTTGGTGTCCAGCAGGGTCGGGTAGCTCATGTCCTGGGCGGTCCAGCTCCTGTAGAAGAGGCCGTCGGTGGGATCGACGATGGGCTCCTGGCCCATGGCCATGGCCAGCAGCAGGGTGTTGATGGCGCCGGCCGAGGCGCCTGTGACCACCTGCAGGTCGTACAGGTCGGGATTGCGCTTCATGGTCTCGGCGAAGAAGTGCAAGAAGCCCGCCTCGTAGGCCCCCAGGGACGAGCCGCCGCGGATGGTGACGGACAAGGGGATGGGGCGGGAGTCTTCCTCCGCGACCTGCTCCTCGGCCGGATTCTCTGCAGCGGCGGTCGGCGCGTCCTCATGGGCCCAGCCCACCGCGGGAGCGGCCGACAGGGCTGCGATGAGCAACAGAGGCGATGTGCACTTGGTTCGGGTCACGCGGTTGCGCTCCTTGCACTTGAGGTGGGCCGTTCGGGCGGGGGCGCACGTTGGCTGGATCTTCTGTGGTCGACCTCGACCACCACGCCGCTAGTATCCCGCCCCGAAGAGCAGGTAGGCCGCGCCGGAGTTGCCGCCGCTGGGATCCCCGTCGTCGTCGCCGTAGGCGCCCACCAGGATGTCGTCGTAGCCGTCGCCGTCCACGTCGCCGGCCCCGGCCACCGCGGTGCCGGCGTAGTCTGAGGTGTCCTCGCCCGTCAGCTTCAGCTCGGCGTCGCTCAGGGCCACGTTGCCGGTGATGGGGCCCAGCACCAGGTAGGCGGCGCCGGCGTCGCTGCCGCCGCTGGACTCGCAAGAGGCCCCCAGCAGCACGTCGTCGTAGCCGGTGCCGTCGATGTCGCCGGCTCCGGCTACGGCCGCGCCCACGCAGGCGGGCGAGCCTTCGGCCTGGAAGACGGCGTCGGCGTCGGAAAGCGCCAGGCTGGTCACCGGTCCGCGCACCAGGTAGGCCGCTCCGGCCGAGCTGCCCATGGTGGACTCGGAGGGGGAGCCCACCAGCACGTCGTGGTAGCCATCGCCGTCCACGTCGCCGGCCCCGGCCACCGAAGAGCCGGCCAGCTCCTCCCAGGTGACGCCTTCGAGCTTGGCGTCGGCCAGGGCCAGGAAGCGCAGGCCGCTCTGCGGACCCAGCAGCAGGTAGGCGGCGCCCACGTCGGTGTCCGCGCCGTCGACGCGGTTGGCGCCGATGAGCAGGTCGTCGTAGCCGTCGCCGTCGGTGTCGCCGGCGCCGTCCACCGCGTAGCCAGCCTTGTCGCCCGAGGCCGCGCCCGTGATCTTGGCCGTGGCGTTGGACAGCGAGGCCGAGGTCGTGACCGGCCCGCTCAGCAGGTAGGCGGCGCCGGCCGAGGTGCCGCCCGTGTCTTCGGACACGGCCCCCACCAGGATGTCGTGGTTGCCGTCGCCGTCCACGTCGCCCGCGCCGGCCAGCGACCAGCCGGCGTAGTCGCCCGTCTGCTCGCCTGTCAGCAGGATGGCTGCGCTGGACAGGTCCACGCTGCCGGTCTGGGGGCCCGCCAGCAGGTAGGCGGCTCCGGCGCTGCTGCCGCCGTCGTCGTGGCCCCAGGCGCCGACGAGCAGGTCGGCGTTGCCGTCGCCGTCGGTGTCGCCGGCGCCGGCCACGGCCTCGCCGGTGTAGTCCTGGGCGTTGGAGCCCAGCAGGATGGCGTCGGCCGCGCTCAGGTCGGCGTCGGAGCCGATGGGCCCCAGCACCAGGTAGGCGGCGCCGCCGTCGCTGGCCCCGCCGTCCTGGTTGGCGGCCCCTATGAACAGGTCGTCGAAGCCGTCGCCGTCGACGTCGCCCACGCCCGCCAGGGAGTAGCCGGCCTCGTCGCCGCCCTCCTCGCCCAGCAGCTTGACGTCGGCGTCGGAGAGGTCGATTTCGGGACCCAGGCTGCACTCGGCCAGGGCCTCGCCCATGGTGGCGTCGCAGTCGTTGACCGCGAAGTCGCCGCAGATCTCTTCGGCGCCCGGGTAGATGGTGGCGTCGCCGTCGTCGCAGTCGGCGCTGTCGCCCACGTAGTCGGTGGGTTGGCTGCAGGCGGGCTGGGAGACGGCCGCGTCGCCGTAGCCGTCGCTGTCGCTATCGGCGTACCAGGTGGGGGCGTCGGCGGCGTCGGGCCCGTCGGCGCTGCCCTCGCAGTCGTCGTCCACACCGTTGCACAGCTCGATGGCGCCCGGGTTGACCGCGGCCTCGCCGTCGTCGCAGTCTTCGTCCAGGGCTGCGTAGCCCTTGGGCTGGTAGCAGGTGACGGTGGGGGAGTCGCTCAGGCCGTAGCCGTCGCCGTCGGCGTCCAGATACCAGGTGGGGGCGTCGATGGCGCTGTCTTCGTCCTCGTCGCCGTCGCAGTCGTTGTCGAAGCCGTCGCAGATCTCGTCCTCGCCGGGGTTGGCCGCCGGCTCGGCGTCGTCGCAGTCCTCGGGTTCGGAGGCGTAGCCGTTGGGCTGGTAGCAGGCGACCGTGCTCTTGTCGGTCAGGCCGTAGCCGTCGCTGTCGCTGTCCAGATACCAGACCGGAGCGTCGATGGCGCTGTCTTCGTCCTCTTCGCCGTCGCAGTCGTTGTCGATCTCGTCGCAGATCTCGTCGGCGTCCGGGTTGATGGCGGGGTCGCCGTCGTCGCAGTCGCCGGCGTGCGCGACGTAGCCCTTGGGTGGGTTGCACGAGACCACGGCCTTTTTGGTCTCGCCGTAGCCGTCGCCGTCGGTGTCGAGATACCAGCTGGGCGCGTCGGCGGCGCCGTCCTCGTCGATCTCCTTGTCGCAGTCGTTGTCGATTTCGTCGCAGATCTCTTCGGCCTTGGGGTAGGCGGTGTCGGTGCTGTCGTCGCAGTCCTCGGCGTTGTCCACGTGGCCCTTGGGTGCCTCGCAGGCCTCGGTGATCTCGTCCGGATCGCCGTAGCCGTCGCCGTCGGCGTCCAGATACCAGAGCGGGGCGTCCACGGCCTCGTCCTCATCGACGATGTCGTCGCAGTCGTTGTCGATGCCGTCGCAGATCTCGTCGGCGCCTGGGTAGGCGCTGTCGGCCTCGTCGTTGCAGTCGGTGTTGTCGTCGGCGTGGCCGTCGGGCAGCTCGCAGGCGTCGCGCGGCGCGTCGGGGTCGCCGAAGCCATCGCCGTCGGCATCCACGTAGAAGACCAGGGCGTCGGCGGCGCTGTCCTCGTCGGTCTCCCCGTTGCAGTTGTTGTCGACGCCGTCGCAGACCTCGGTGGCGTCGGGGTGCACGCTGGGATCGTTGTCGGCGCAGTCGCCGTCGGCCATGGTGTAGCCGTCCTCGTCCAGATCGAAGGACGAGGCGTCGGGTCCGCTGTCGTCGGGCTTGTCGCCCTCGGACGTGTCGCAGCCGATGGTGAGGGCGAGCAGGAACAGGGTCGCGAACTTCATGGGCACCTCCGGAGGGCAGAGTGTAGCCCGATCAAGAGCGGTCCAATAGGGGCTCGGATCATGGACCTCGAGGTGCGCCAGGCCTTTGTCCCCGAGCTGCGGATCCTGGCCGCGTTCTACGCCCGCTGCGGGTACGGGGGCGGAGTGGGAACGGGCGACCAGGCTATCCTGGCCCTGGAGGGCGACGTGCTGCGGGGCGCGCTGCGGCTCTGCCAGGAGCGGGGTGTGCAAGTGCTGCGGGGCATGCAGGTGGCGCCGGAGTGGCGCGGCCGGGGCGTGGGCGGCCGCTTGCTGAAGGGTGCGCTGCCCTGGATGCAGCGGCCCTGCTTCTGCATCGCCCATGGACACCTGCGGGCCTTCTATGGCCGGGCGGGCTTTCTGGAGGTGCCGCGACAAGCGGCGCCGCCCCACCTGTCGGCGCGCCTGCAGGGCTATGCCAGCCGGCATCCGGGGCTGGTGCTGTTGGTCAGGGCGCACTGAGCGTCGCTACCGGCCCCCTGCCGCCTGCGCTATGCTTTGAAAGCCAGCAACGCCTTCTTCGCCAGGGAGTTTCGCCGTGCGTAGGGCCTTCACCATCCTCGAGCTCTCCTGCGTGCTGGCCGTGATCGCCATCCTGTCCGCCGCGGCTGTGCCCGTCTACGACGTGTTGGTGCGGCGGGCGCGGGCCGACGAGGCCCGCACGGTGCTGCACGCCATCGCGCACGCGGAGCTGCGGATCTTCCGCGACCAAGGCGCCTACCTGGCCTGCGCGCCCGTGGGCGAGGTGCCCCAGGGCCCCGTGAGCTTCCCCAACGCCGAGCCTTGCTGGCAGGCGCTGGGTCTGCGGCTGGGCGGCCCGGTGCGCTACCGCTACGGCGTCGCGCTGCGAGAGGGCAGCTTCCTGGCCACGGCCGAGGGAGACCTGGACGGCGACGGCGTGCACTCGCGCTTCACGCTCGATGGTCGCGACCTGGGTCTCACCATCCAGGACGAGTTGGAATGAGCCCCCCGGAGCAGGAGGCCCTGCTGCTGCGGCAGCTGGGGGGCCTGCGGCGCCGGGGACTGGGCCATGACCAGGCCTTGGAGCTGGCCGCCGAGAGTCTGCCCCGGGGCGCGCTGCGGGCCCGCGTCGAGCACGCCCTGCGCGCCCTGGCGGCCGGCGCCGCGCCGGCCAGGGAAGGGGAGCCCCTCGATGCCCTGATCGCGGACGGACGCTGCTCGCTGGAACAGCTGGAGAGCGCCGCCGAGGCGCTGGAGGCGCGGCTCTGGGCGCAGGCCTCCCTACGCACGGCGCGCCTGTACCTGCGGGTCGCGCTGGCAGGACCGCCCCTGCTGGCTTGTTTGCTGGGCTGGCTGGTCTGGCCGCAGTTGACAGAAGTGCTCCCTGCCGTCAGTCCGCCGCTGCTGGTCCTGGTCGGCCTGGCGCGCTACGCGGGCCTGCCCCTGGCGGCCGGAGCCCTGTACGTGGTGCAACGCCTGGATGCGCGGGTGGCGCCTGGCTTTGGCAAGAGCATGCAGGCCGTCGCCCTGCTGGAGGTCGCGGCGCGGGGGGGCGATGAACCGGCCGTGTCCCTGGGCGTAGAGGAACGTCGCTACTTCCAGGCGCGGCGCGCCCAGGTGGGCGCCCCTGGCGCAGCCCGGGAGCTGGCCGGAGAGCTGGTGTTGGAGAGCCGCAGGGCCCAGAGGGCGTTTCGCCACCTGGCGCCGGTCCTGGCCGCCGTGCTGGCCTTTCCGATGCTGGGTCTGGTGTTGGCCCTGCTGGTGCAGCCCTTGTTCCGGATGCACGACTTGCTGGGGTTCTACTAGCCATGACGCCTCTGCGCCTGGTTCAGCTGCTGGCGGGTTGCGCCCTGGCCGAGGGTGAGCCGGTGGGGCCGGTGCTGCGTGGCGCCCCCATGGCCAGCGCCTCCCGCGCCGCGGCCGCCGCGGATGCCGGGCGCCTGGAGGCGGGCCTGCGCCTGGTCGGCTTCCCCGAGGACCTGGCCCGGCTGGGCCAGGAATGGCCCGCTGCGCTGCGGCCAGCGCAGCAGCGCCTGGCCAGGATCCCCTCCCGGTTCGAGTTTCAGCTGCCTCTGCTGCAGGAGCTGGCCTTCTTCCTCTACATCGCGCTGCTGCAGCTGGTGGTGATGCTGGTGCTGCAACAGGCGGTTCTCCCGGCCCTCTACCAGATGGGGCGCGAGATCGGGCAGGGGCGTATCGAGTTCCTGTCCGCCCTGGCCCTGGGGGATGCCATCTTCTTCGGGGTGGCGGCCGTCTTCGCCATCTGGGCCATCTGCGGAACAGCCGGGCAGCGCCACGTCACGAGCTGGGGCCGGCAGCTGGTCCTGGCGCGCGAGGCAGGGCTGGCTGCGGCCCTGCTGGACAGCGCTGCGCCGGAAGAGATCCGCAGCCGCTTCGCGCGTTCCTGCCAGGTGCTGCAGGGCGTAGGGGTCACGGTACGCGAGCTGGAGCTGGTCTTCGAGCACGCCCTGGCCAGCGCCGAGGCGTCCCACCGGCGCTTCGTGAGCGCGCTGCGCGTGTTGGGCTATGGCGTGCTCTTGGTGCTCGCCGTGGCTGCGACGGTGGGGATCTACCTCTCCATCGCTTCCTTCGGAGTGGGGCTGTGAGCGCCGCGCTGCAAGCCTTGCAGGCCAGCCTGCGGCGGCTGCACGCCAATGGGCATCCCTGCGGCCTGGAAGGGAAGCGCGCGCAGCAGCTCTGTGGCGCCCTGGCCGCGGGCTCGCCGCTGCAGAAGGCGGCTCGCAGCGCCGGCCTGGATGCCAGGCTGACGCGCGTGGTCTGCGCCGCGGGCAGCGTCGATGTGCCAACCGTCCTCGGGCAGCTGCTGGACCTGAGGGCGCGCAGCGCGCCCCATGCGCGCGCCCTGCGCAGCGCCGCCAGCTACCCCTTGCTGCTGGCCTTCGCCGCGCTGCTCTGCGGAGGCATCGTGCTGGGCGTGGGCCGGCCCGCCCTGGCCGCCCTGCCCCTGGGCAGCGGCGGCAGCTCCGCCGCTCCCCTGCTGGCGGCGCTGCTGGTGCCCTGTGGCCTGCTCGTGGCGCTCTGCCTGGTGGTGCTGGGGCGACTGCGGCTGCCCTTTTTGGGGCGTGGCTGGCAGCGCATCGAGGGCTATGAACTGCTGGCGGGCCTGCGCGTGCTCGTTCGGGCAGGGACCCCGCTGCCGCGAGCGCTGCGCGCCGCCGCTGGTTTCTGCAGCGGCAAGGGCCGCCGGGGAGCCGAGGCGCTGGCCGGTAGCCTGGAGGCCGGCGGCAAGCCGCCCGAGCACGTGCCCCTGCTCGACGCGCACGAGCTCGCCTTGCTCGCCGCCGCCGCCAGCTTCGGCGCGCTGCCTGAGTCCCTCGACGCGCTGGCCGAACAACGGGAGCGCGCCCTGGAGCGCGAGGTGCCGGCCCAGGCCATGGCGATCGAGGTGACGGCCATGGTGCTGGCCGGGCTGGCCCTGCTCTGCGTGGGGGCGGCTTTCTTCTCGTCGTACACCCAGGCGGTGGCGGGATGAGCGCCGGCGGCACCCAAGAGGAGGGCCTGCACCTGCCGACGCGCTGGTTCGGCACCGAGTTCGTTCCTTTCGACGAGATGGACGCCGTCGAGGAGAGCCTGGTCAGGTTGAGCTCGGGGCGCTCGCGCCCCTTGCCGGCCCCGCTGCGGGCCAGCGCCGAGCGGGCCCTCTCGCCGCCCGCGCCCAGCCGGGACCTGGCCGTCGATGGCGCGGCGCTGGCCAGCTACGCGGCGGGCGACTGGTCTCCGGTGCGTGCGGCCCGCGTGCTGCTGGCTATGGCCAGCGCCGCTGGCGCCTCCGATGTGCACCTGGAGGCCGATGGCAGCGGCTTCCGTTGCCGCCTGCGCATCGCCGGAGAGCTGGCCGATTTCCTGGAGCTGCCTGCGGCCACGGGAGCGCGCCTGGTGGCGGCCCTCAAGCACATCTCGGGCTGTCTGCCCTACCGCTCGGATCTGGTGCAGGAGGGGCGCGTGCCCCGCCAGGGCATCTCCGCCGATGTGCGGGCCTCGTTCATGCCCACGGCCCTGGGCGAGCGGGTGGCGCTGCGGCTCTTCGGGCGCCTGTTGAGCCTCGAGCAGCTCGGCCTGGAGCCGGCCCTGCTCGCGCGCTTCCAGCACGCCCTGGGCCAGCCCGGCGGACTGATCCTGGTGGCCGGACCTTCGGGGGGCGGCAAGACCACCACCATCTACGCCGCCCTGGCCTACCTGGCGCAGCGACGTGGCGACGCCCATCTCAGCCTCGAGGATCCGGTGGAGCAGCGGCTGCGCGTGGCCGGCATCCCCGTGGACCAGGTGGAGCTGCAGCCCGAGCGAGGGCTCGACGCCGAGGCGGCCCTGGCCGGAGCGCTGCGCCAGGACGTGGACGTGCTGGCTGTCGGAGAGATCCGCACCGCGCCCGAGGCGGCGCTGGCGCTCAAGGCGGCTCACACCGGTCGCCTGGTGCTGGCTGGGCTGCACGCCGGATCGGCGCAGGAGGCCCAGCAGCGCATGCTGGATCTGGGCGCCGAGCGGAGCGTGCTGCGCAACACGCTGCAGGCCGTGCTCTGCCAGCGCCTGCGCACCTTGCCCTGCCCGGACTGTACGGGCCCGGACTGCGGCCGCTGCGGGGGCACCGGCCGCCTGCGCGAGCCGGAGGCGGAGCTGGTGCTGGCCCAGGAGGAAGCATGAGGCGCGGCTTCACCCTTGTCGAACTCATGATCACGGTGGCCATCATCGGCATCGTGGCGGCGGGTGTGGCCAGCTCGGCCAGGCAGGTGCGCATGGCGGGCTTTGCCGAGCTGCAGCGGGAGCGGGCCCTGCTGCTGTTGGAGTACCATGCGCGCTGCGCCGTAGATGGGCGCCCACTCAACCCGGCGGTGCTCGAGCGTCTGGTGGAGTCGCTGCCCGACGCCTATGTCAGCGAGCGGCCCGGCCAGGGCATCATCACCCTGACGGTGACCTGGAGGCCGCCGCGAGGGGGGCCCAACACCCAGTCCATGACCGTCTTCACCCACGAGGATCCAGCCAGCGGAGGCGGATCATGAGGCGCCGGGGCTTCACCGTGACCGAGATGGCCATCTGCCTTTCTGTCTTGGTGGTGCTGGTGCCCGTGGTCTACGCCCTGGCTACCGGGCTGGAAGAGGCCCATGACGTGGCGCGCTGGCATATGCGCTGCGCCGACGAGCTGCGCACCGTGGCCGAAGAGCTGGGTCACGACGCCCGCGCAAGCCTGCCCGTGGCCAGCGCCGGGGTCGCCTTCGAGGTGCCCGGCTGCCAGGTTCGCTACCGCATCTCCGAGGAGCGCGTGCTGCTGCGAGAGGCTGGCGAAGCCTGCGGGGGTACGCGGGCTCTGGCCCGAGACGTGGCCTCCCTGCGCAGGCAGGCCGGTGGCGTCGAGCTCGTCTTCGCTCGGCGGGCGCGGCCCAGCCTGGAGCATCGCAGCACGGTCTTCATTCCGCTGGAGGCGCCATGAACCGGCGAGGGCACACCCTGCTGCTGGTCATGGCCGTGATCGCGGCGCTCCTGGCGGGTGCCACGGTCGTCTACGGCAAGCTCTCGGGCCAGGCGCAGCAACGGCCGGCCCGGGAGCTGCGCGTGCAGGCGCTCTGGCTGGCGCGCAGCGCCCTGAGCGCCGGTGTCACCGGATCGCGAGAGGTGTGGACCCCCCATGGCCTCGCGCGGGTGCGGGTGGAGCGCCAGGGGTCCGTCGTCTCGGCGCAGGTGGAGCTGGGCGGGGCGCGCGCCAGCCTGCGCAGCGATCCCTACCAGGAACGCTATCAGCCCAAGGCTGGCCTCTTCCTTCCCTGAACGTCCGTGGAGGTGTCATGCGCTGCCCAGCCCTTCTCCCTCTCACGCCGCTGGCCCTGCTTGCGCTGCAGGCCTGCGGCGGCCTGGAATGTGGCCCCGGCACGCACGAGGAGGAAGGCCAGTGCGTCTGTGACGCCCAGACGGACAGCGAGGGCGACACGGACGCCGACGCCGACGCCGACAGCGACACGGACGCCGACGCCGACGCCGACGCCGACACGGACAGCGACGCCGACAGTGACATCTGGCGGCCCGCGCCCGGCACCACCTGGCAGTGGCAGCTGCAGGGCATCATCGACACCAGCTACGACGTGCAGATGTACGACCTGGATCTCTTCGACGCCCCCGAGCAGGAGCTGAAGGAGCTGCTGGCCGCTGGGCGGGTGCTGATCTGCTACTTCTCGGCCGGCAGCTACGAGGACTGGCGCCCCGACGCCAACGCCTTCCCCAAGGACGCCCTGGGCAACGCCCTGCAGGGCTGGAAGGGCGAGTACTGGGTCGACATCACCAATCCCGGCGTGCGCAGCATCATGGAAGCGCGCATGGACAGAGCGGTGGAGCGCGGCTGCGACGGCGTGGAGCCCGACAACGTCGATGGCTACGCCAACGACAACGGGCTGGGCTTGAGCGCCGACGACCAGCTGGACTACAACCGCTTCCTGGCCGAAGCCGCCCATGCGCGGGGGCTGTCGGTGGGGCTGAAGAACGACCTGGACCAGGTGGCCGAGCTGGAGCCCGACTTCGACTGGGCGCTGAACGAGGAGTGCCTGGACTACCAGGAATGCGGGCGGCTCTCGCCATTCCTGGATGCGGGGAAGGCGGTTTTCCACGTGGAGTACGTGGACGACGAGTCCCAGGGGCAGGACGAGGCCATGCAGGTCTGCGGCGATCCCTTCATCAAGGGCTTCTCGACGCTGATCAAGACCTGGGATTTGGAGGCCTGGGGGATTTCCTGCTGGTGAGGGAAGGGCGGTCCCAGCTGCGCGCTCCTGTGGGGAGCGTCACAGCGCCTCGTGGGCGCCCCGAGGTTATCCTGCCCCGCTTCGACCCCCTGCGACCGAGGTCGCAGCGCGAGTTCTCATCGAACCGACGGCCAGCCCATGACCAAGCGTGAACCTCTGCCCTTCTACCTGCGAGCCCTGCTCTCCTCTGTCGGCTTCGGCATGTCCGCGGCCATCGTGCACCTGGCCATGGGCATCGGCCTGATCCTCGCCCTGGGCATGCCGCCCTTGACCTGGTTCGCGGCCAAGACCATCCCCATGGAGCTTTCCCTGGCCCTGCTGGCCGGGATGGCGCTCTGCCCCCTGATGCTGCTCAGGCAGGGGGCATGGCTGCACCCGGTGATCCTGGCCCTGCTCTGGCTGGGGCTGGAGCGCTGGGTGGCCATCGATCCATCCAAGGCCTTCATGTGGGTGGGGCCTCCCTGGGGTGCGCTGCTGGTCTACGGGTTGGGCCTGCTGGCCGCTCGCTGGCGCTGGTGGCTCCCCGCGGGCCTCTGCCTGCTCCTGCCCGCCATCTTGCTGTGCGTGCCCGTCGTCAAGGAGCAGGTGGCCGGCAAGCCCAGCGCAGAGGGCGTGGTGCGCGGCACGCCGCCGGCCGACGCGCCCGATGTGCTCTTCATCGTCATGGACACGGTGCGCGCCAGGAGCGTCTCGGCCTACGGCTACGAGCGTGAGACCACGCCCGTCTTCGACGGCCTGGCTGAGGAGGGGCTGCTGTTCGAGAAGGCCACGGCCAGCGCCACCTGGTCCCTGCCGGCCCACGCCGCCCTGTTCACTGGCACCTTCCCCTCGGTGAACAACGCCCACTCCGAGACCCGCTACCTGACCGACGCCCTGCCCACCCTGGCCAGCACCCTGGCCGAGGAGGGCTGGGACACCCTGTGCTTCACCGCCAATCCCCACGTCTCCGAGACCTTCGGGCTGACGCGCGGCTTCCGCTGGGAGGACAAGGCCTGGATCACGGGCGCGGGCGGGCGCTCCTTCACCTTCATCTACCGCCTGGCGGACAACCTGGGCTTCGAGGCCGAAGACAAAGGCGGCGGGCAGGTGGTGAAGAACCTGCGGCGCTGGATGGCGTCACGCCCGGCCGACGCCCCGCCCACCTTCGTCTTCGTCAACTTCCTGGAGGCCCACTTCCCCTTCCACCAGCTGCCCGACGGCTATCGCAACGCCTACAGCGACCTTTCGGTGGGCGAGATGCGCGCCGTGGGCCAGGTGGCCACGGGCGTGCAGTTCGGCCGGCAGCTGACGGACGAGGAGGCGGCCGCCATCGAGCAGCCGGTGACCGACATGTACGACGGCGGCGTGCTCTACACCGACGCCCTGATGGGCCAGGTGGTGGACCTTTGGCGCGAGCGCGGCACCCTGGACGATACCCTGCTGGTTGTGCTGGCCGATCACGGCGAGTTCACCGGCGAGCACCGCTCGTTCGGACACCACTCTCCGGTCTACGAAGAGGCCCTGCACGTGCCCTTCCTGATCCGCTACCCCGAGCACATCCAGGGGGGCGAGTGCATCGAGGAACCCATCTCCACGGTGGGGACCTTCGCCACCATCATGGATCTGCTGGACATGGAGGCTCCCGAGGGCGTGCAGGTGGGCTCGCTGCTCCCGGCGCTGGAGGGTCGCCCTGCGGGCCAGCCCGCCCTGGCCGAGCGCTTCGAGGAGCATATGCTCGCCTCGCGCTTCGGCGAGGGCGAGGCCAACGGGGTGGGGCCTCTGCTCAGCCCCCGCGGGCGCTACCGCACCTATCGTCAGGGGGATCTCAAGCTGGCCCACCACCTGGAAGCGGGGCAGCACAGCACCCACCTGTTCGATCTGGCCGCCGATCCCGAGGAGCTGAACGACCTGGCGCCCAGCGGCGGCCAGGAGCTGGCGCGCATGGAGACGGAGCTGGCCGCCTGGGAGGCGGCCCTGCGCTTGCCGCCTCTGGATGGGGAGTTCACCCTGGGATCCACGTCGGCGCCGGAGGTGGATGACGCGGCCATGGAGCAGCTGAGGGCCCTGGGGTACGTGGAGTAGCCGCGCTATGCAGCGCGGCTACGGGTGCCTCGGCGCTGGTGGACAGGGCGAAGCCCAGTGGCTCCTGCGGCGCCCCGAGCGCAGCGAGCGGGTTGACGGGCACGGTAGGTAGTGGTTGGGACCGAAGGGACCAACTGGACGTACTCCACGCGGGGGAGGGGGGGCGAGCGAAGCGAGCGTAGAGGGGAGGGGGCCGGCGAGGCCGCCTCCCCCTTGGGTCATGAGTACTGGGGACACGAGGCGTGGTGGCTCGGCGCGCGGGAGCTCGGAGCGCGGGCCTCCCCACACAGCACGCCCGGGAGGAGACCACCAAAAAGAGAGTACGCTGTTGATTCCTGAACCCTGTGAGCGCATGGACCCAGGACCGCCAGGCAAGAACGAGACGCAGATGGAGGAACTCTCCGCCAGGCTAGGCCGCTGGAGGGTTCGCGCGCATCGATGCGAGGGGGATGCGATCTCGCACCTGCGGCTGGAGAGTCGTGGGGGGGACCACTTCCTGTTGCCCAATCTCGCCGACGAACCCCTCCTCGGGCGGCTGTCCCACCTCGTGCTCTGGGATGGCGCGCGGATCCCGGATACCGTCCGCCTGGACTCTTGGGTCGCGACCGGCCTCCCCCGTTCCCTCGAGACCCTCTCCCTGGGTCTGCCGCAGACGAAGGTACACCTGCAGGACGGGGCCTGGCTGGAGCCGCTGCCGGCGCTCCGCAGCCTTGACCTCTGGCTGGGCCAGACGGTCCTCGAGCCGGTCTCGCCCTGGTGGGGCCGGCTGCACCGGCTGGCCGTCGCGGACGAGGTGGGCGAGGATCCCGACCGACCGGTCTGGCATAGCTGCGTCACCGAACCGTTCATGAGCCGCATGCACGAGCGCCTGGAGCATCTCCGTGGCCGCCGCGACGAGGCCACGTGGTATCGCTGGCTCGATGGCCCTCTGCGCAATCTCCGTGCGCTCACCATGAAGCGGCCGGGAGAAGACACGCTGCTTGCTCTCTCCGAGCAGCATCCGGGATTCCCCCGTCCGCGTCACCTGGGATTCAGGGCGTGGGCTCCGCTCGAGCGCATGCTGCAACTGGGCCTGCCCCCGACCGTCCACACCCTCGACGTCAAGCTCGCGGTCTCCTCGCCCGGTGGCGCCAGGGACTTCGCAGCGTACAAGAGGCAGCTGCGCCACCTGGACAGGATCGTCACCTGCGCGGGACCCACCTACGGCTGCCTCGCGGGCCTACGCATGGATACGCCGTCCGAGTGCTTCGGCCTGCACGACTGGCGAGACTTCGAGGCACCGCGCCTCTCCAGGTGGCGGTCGCTCCGCATCGCCCTTCGGCTGCAGCGCTACTGACCGCCTCCCCTCGCTCAACCCCGCCGCCAGGACCGCCAGCGCCGCGGTGGTTTCATGCGAGAACCCACTCTTCTCGGCTCGGCCGGGGATCGCCGGCGCCGCGACACAGCATGGAAGCTCGGGCATCGACGGGGCTCGGTCATCCTTGCGGCCAACCGATGCATTGCCAGGGTTGAAAGCCGATTGAATTGC
>CAYVQL010000084.1:0-35424 GCA_964454135.1 uncultured Enterobacterales bacterium
CCCCGCCTCGGGGTCGTGCTCCATGACGTCCCCCCCCCCCAACCCGCCCCCCCCCCCCCCCCCCCCCCCCCCCGCCCCCGCCCCCCCCCCAACCCCCCCCCCCCCCCCCCCCCCCCCCACCACAACACCGGCCTCCCCCTCCACCCGAACCCGCACCCATTCCCTTCCGCCTCATCCGCCACACGCCCGCCGCAGCTCAACTCGGAGCCTTGGCCGTGATCCAGGCCGACAGGGAAGTGGACGTGCGAGTGCGGGTTCGGGCGGACGGTTCAGGGTGGAGGGGCACCAACCCCCTCCCTCATCCCTCACTCCCTCCACCCGAACCCGCACCCATTCCCTTCCACCTCATCCGCCACACGCCCGCCGCAGCTCAACTCGGAGCCTTGGCCGAGATCCGGGCCGACGGGGAAGTGGACGTGCGAGTGCGGGTTCGGGCGGACGGTTCAGGGTGGAGGGACACGAACCCCCTCCCTCATCCCTCACCCCTTCCACCCGAACCCGCACCCATCCCCTCCACCCGCCTGGAGGGGACGGAGATGTCGAGCCCCGAGTGCGCGTCCGAGTGGACGCCTCGGGGGGGAGGGCCAGCACCCGCACCCATCCCCTCCACCCGCCTACACGAGCACTCCCCACCATCCGCAAGCCCCGAAACTCAACTCCAGAACGGCCGCGCCTCATCCCGCAGCAGCGCCACCCGCGCCCGTAGCTCGGTCAGGCGCCCGATGGCTTCCTTCACGGCTCCGGGCGAGATGCCCGGCTTGACCTCGGTAGACTCCTTGAGCAGCTTGCGCGCGCCGGCGACCGTGAACCCGCGCTCGTGCAGCAGGTGCCTGATGCGCAAGAAACGAGCGATATCCTGCTTGCGGTAGAGGCGCTGCCCGCTCACGGAGCGCATGGGCTTGAGGTTGAACTCGCCCTCCCAGTAGCGCAGCACGTGCGGCTCCACGCCGATGACCGCGGCGACCTCACCGATACGAAAATAGAGCTTGTCCGGAATGTCGTCGGGCAGCAGAGATTCATCGCTCATGGCCTGATCTCCTTCTTCATCTGGTTCTTCAGCACCTGCGATGCGTGAAAAGAAAGGACCTTGCGCTCCTCTATCAGCACATCCTGGCGGTTGTTGGGATTGCGACCCATGCGCGCGTTCTTCTGGCGCACCTTGAAGGTGCCGAAGCGTGTGATCTTCACCTCGCCGTCGTCGGGATCCGCGAGCGCGTCCTTGATGGTCTCGAAGACATCGTCGACCAGGGGTCCGGTCTGGCTCAGGGTCAAGCCCAGGGACTCGTGCAGCCCCCTGGCCAACTCCGCCTTGGTCAATGCCGGTTTGCCAACCCTGCGTACCGCCACGCTCGCTCCTCTCGTCCATAAGCCCGACATGCTGCGGCTCAGCTCCCCGTGTCGCCGCCCTCGGATTGCTCTTCGTTGTCGTCGTACCACAAGCGGAACGTGAACACATCGTCCCTCGTCTCGCCCTCATCACCCACGGAGACGATCACGAGCTTGTAGGTGCCCTCGTCCGCCATGTCGGACTCCATCTCGTACTCGTCCTTGCCACGACTGCCGCTGTCGATGCGCACCGTCGCGCGCTCGACTTCGTTCTCCCACTCGTCGTAGACGACCACCACCACGGCGTGCTCCGTGCCAATGGGACCGCCGCCCGGCTCGACGCTGCCTTCGCCGATCTCCACCTCGCCGGTGTTGCTGTGCAGCAAGCTGCTGACCGCGTCTTTTTCCTCGGCGGCGCCCACCTCCACCGTGACCTGGTCGTCCGTGGCGTTGAACTGCACCCAGTTGGGCTCGTCCTCGTCGCCGCAGGCCGAGACCAGGACGAGGAAACAGGCCAGGGAGGGGGAACGCATCATCCGCTCACGCCAGCGCTTCTTTGGTCCTCGCCACGATGGCGTCGAAAGCTGCCGGCTCGCGCACCGCCATGTCGGCCAGGAGCTTCCGGTTCAGGTCTATCCCGGCCAGCTTCATGCCATGAATGAAGCGGCTGTAGGAAAGCTCGTGGGGACGCAGGGCGGCGTTGATGCGCTGGATCCAGAGCCGCCGAAACTGACGCTTGCGAAGCTTGCGGCCCACGTAGGCGTAGGCCTGGGCCTTCATGACGGCCTGCCGCGCCTGCCGGTAGCGGCTGCGACCTCCTCTGAAGCCCTTGGACGCGCTGGCGATATTCTTCTTGCGGGTCTTGCGAATGCCCGTTCTCTTCACTCTAGCCATTTTCCGTCTCCTTATGACCGGTTCCCGTTCGCCGCAGGAAGCGGAGAAGGTAGCGGTGAGCGGTGTTTTCAAGCCGGAAGGGCTCCGACTGCGGAGGCCTCCGGCGGATGCGGTCGCGGCAAGATGCAATCACGGCCATGGGGCGTGAGCGCGACCAGTGCTTGGAATTCCGTGCCCTAGCCGTTGGGAAGCATACGCCGCACAGCCTTGACGTTGACATCCTTGAGGATGCCCGGCTTGCGCAGGCGGCGCTTCATCTTCTGCTTTTTCTTCGCCAGGATATGGCGCATCTTGGCGCGCTTGAACTTGACGCGCCCGGTTCCGGTGAAACTGAAGCGCTTGGCCGCCGCACGGCGGGTCTTCATCTTGTTGCCCATCACTACCTCTGGCTGGACTGGTTCTGGATCTAGCTGGACCCGGGGGGCTGCTTCCTGCGCAGGGGATTGATCAACATCACCATCTGACGGCCTTCCATCTTGGGGTGCTGCCCGATGGAGCCCAGGTCGCGCACCGCGTCGAAGAGCCTCATACACTGATCGACGCCGATGTTGCGGTGGGCCAGCTCACGCCCGCGAAAACGGACGGTCACCTTGACTTTGTCGCCATCACCGAGGAAGCGGCGCGCGTGGCGCACCTTGACGTCGAAGTCGTGCTGATCCGTCTTGGGACGGATCTTGACCTCCTTGAGGTGGACGATGATCTGGTTGCGCCTGGCGGCTGCCTCCTTCTTTTTCTTTTCGTACTTGAGTCTTCCGTAGTCGAGGAAACGACACACCGGAGGGCGCGCGTGGGGTGCTACTTCGACCAGGTCGAAGCCGCGCTCCCTGGCAAGGTTCAAGGCGTCTGGTGTGAGGAACTCGCCGAGCCTGTTTCCGGTCTCATCGATTACCAGCACGCGTGGTACGCGAATTCGTTCGTTGACCCGAAGTTCATCTCGCTCCGGCTCGTGCTGCATTCTCCTGGGTGGCCGTCTCAAATCCTCTCCGACTGTTTGGGGACTCTGCGGCGCCGACGCCACCACCATGGTGACATTCTTCTCGCCGTGGGGCTTCCTTTTCTACCCCTGGACCGGGGTTGCTGTCAACGAGGAAGTCCCTCTGGAAAGGGTAGGCACGGGCGGGTTTGAACCGCCGACCCCCGCCGTGTCAGGACGGTGCTCTCCCACTGAGCTACGTGCCTGGGGTCCACTTTGATAACGCCCACGCCGCGCAGGCGTCAACTAGGTGTTCTTGAAGAGGTCGCGCTCGCTCCTGGGCTTGCCATCCTCGGTTTTCTTGCTCAAGCTCCCAGGCTGGCTGCGTCCCCTCCGCTCCCGCGCACCTGCCTTGTCCTTTCCTGCCGCCTGCTCTGGCGAACCCCGCATGGAGGCGGTCATCAGCCCCAGCAGGTGGGGCTTGATGTCCTGCATGACCAGGATCAGGGGGCTGGCGACGAAGACCGTGGAGTAGGTGCCCACGACTACGCCGATGCACATGGCGAGAGCGAAGGTCTGAATCACCGGTCCGCCCATGAAGAGGAAGATGGCGATGGCCGCAAACGTGGTCAGCGAGGTGTTGACCGTGCGGTTGAGGGTCTCGTTGACGCTGGTGTTGATCAGCCCGGCCATGTCCCTGCGGCGGTAGCGGCCCACGTTCTCGCGGATTCGATCGTAGATGACGATGGTGTCGTTGAGCGAGTAGCCGATGATGGTGAGCAGGGCGCCGATGATGGAGATGTTCACCTCCCGGCGCAGCAGCACGAAGATGCCGATCACGATTGTGACGTCGTGGAAGAGGGCCACGATGGCGCCCGGCGCGAAGGTGATGTCGAAGCGGAAGGCCACGTAGGCCAGGACCAGCGCCAGGGTGGCGAAGATGGAGATGAAGCCCTGCCGGCGCAGATCGCCGCCCACCCGCGGGCCGACGCTGTCCACGCTGAGGATCTCGAAATCGCGCTGCCCCAGGACCTGCCCTAGGGCCTTGGCCACCTGGGCCGACAGACCGGGCAGCTTGACGTAGAAGGTGTTGTCGTCCGGAGCTTCCTGGACGGAGAGCTCTTCACGCTCGGCCAGGCTGGCCAGCGCGCCCTTGATCTCTTCCATGGGGACCGTCGGGCCCCCATGGACGATGGTCATGGTGGCGCCCACCTCCGCCTCGAAGCGTTCCTCCTGGATCCAGTCCGCGCCGAAGGCGCTGGCCAGATCCCGCTGTACGGCCTCGCGCAGATCGTCGCTGCCAAAAGCGGCGTCCTGCACACGGATGGCGTATTCGCCGCTGTCGGAGCCGCCGACCTGCTGCACAGCGTCGTCTGGCAGCCCCACGGAACCGATGGCGCCGCGCACCTCGTCGATGGCGACGGGGACGCCCTCGATCTCGGCCTTGCAGGTCTCGGCGCCGGCGACGCCGCCCATGGCCTGGGCCGCCAGCGAGCGCAGCTGCTTGGACTTGGTGTCGGCAGGCCAGCCCGAGATCAAGAAAGCGGCATTCTCGGTGGCTTCTACCTGCAGGCCGGGAGCTTCCTCGAGCGCGCCGAAGGCCGCCTGGAGGTCGCTGGCGGTGAGCTGCTGCTCGCAACGCAACGTGAACTGCTGAAACCTGAGCTGGATCTCGGTGCCGCCCGTGAAGTCGATGCCCCAGCGCGGGCCCACGAACACGAACAGGGCAATGGATGCGACGATGGCCAGGCTGCTGACACCAGCGGCCACCCGGCGCCACGCCACGAAATCGATATTCGTCTTTTCGGGTATGAGCTGCATGGGACGCCCCTAGAAGGCCAGCCGTGTCGCGGCTTTCCGCGTCAGCAGGTCGAGCATGGTGCGGGAGACGAAGATGGCGGAGAAGAGGGTGGTGGCGATGCCGATCATCAGGGTGACGGCGAAGCCCTTGATGGGCCCCGTGCCGTAGCTGAAGAGCACGACTCCGGCGATGAAAGTGGTGATATTGGCGTCGAGCACGGCCTTGATGGCCTTCTCGAAGCCGGCATCCACCGCCCCCCGGGCTGTCTTGCCCAGTCGCAGTTCCTCGCGTATTCGCTCGTAGATGATGATGTTGGCGTCCACGGCCATACCGATGGTCAACGCGATACCGGCGATGCCTGGCAAGGTGAGGGTGGCTCCGAAGGCCGCCAGCAGGGCCATGATGAAGAGCACGTTGAAGATCAGCCCTATGTCCGCCACCACGCCGATGGTGCGGTAGAAGATCATCATGAAGACCAGCACCAAGGCGCCGCCCAGCACCGTGGCTCGCAAGCCGGCGCGGATGGCGTCGGCCCCCAGCGTGGCGCCCACCGTGCGCACCTCGCCGATGGTCACCGGTGCGGGCAGGGCCCCGGTGCGCAGCACCAGCGACAGCACGCTGGCGTCGGCCAGCAGCTCGTTGTAGCCGCCGGCGCCCATCTCGATGCTGGCGCGACCGCCACCGATGCGCTCGCGGATCACCGGGGCCGAGCGCAGCTTGTCGTCCAGCACGATGGCGAAGCGCTTGCCCACGTTCTCGCCCGTCACCTCGGCGAAGATGCGCCCGCCGCGCGGCTTGAACTCCAAGGCGACGTAGGGCTCGTTGAACTGGTTCATGCTGACGTTTGCGTCGTTGATGTCGTCGCCGGTCAGGACTATCTCGTCCTTGACCACCAGGGCCTGCGCGCGCATGTCGCGCCCCTGGGGGTCTTTCTCGTACTTCCACAGCAAGCGATCGTTGTCCGGGATGCGGCCCGTGCGGGCCAGCCAATCGGACAAGGCGCGGTCGTCGTTGAGGGTGCGCTCGTCCAGCTGGCGCTCGGCCTCGAGCATGATCTTCTCGACCTTCGTAGGCTCGATCTCCTCGTCCACCATCATGAATTGCAGCACGGCGGTGGTGCCGATGGCGGCCACGGCCTGCTCCAGGTTGTCCATGCCAGGCAGCTGCACATTGATGCGGTTGCCGCCCTTCTGCACGATGCTGGGTTCCTTGACGCCGGTCTCGTTGATGCGGTCGCGCAGCGTCTCGAGCGCCTGCTCCACGGCGCGGCGCTTGATGTACTCCTGGCTCTCCTCGGACATCAGGAAGACGTGGTAGTCCTCGCCATCACGCTCCTCTGTGCCCTCGTAGGCGTAGTCTCTGTAGCGCTGCTGGACGAAGAGGCGCAGCGCCGCCAGATCCGCGCCGGGCGACAGCCTGATCATGAGCGCAGGCTGCCCACGTTGCCGCCGCACGTCCTCCGCCATGATGCCGTCGTTGTCGAGCGCCTCCTTGATGGGGCGCAGATCGCGCTGCACCGTGGAGATGACGGCCTCTTCGACCTCTACCTGCAGCGTCATGTCGATGCCGCCCTGCAGGTCGATGCCGAGGTTGATCTCGGTGTCGGGCAGCAGGCCCTCCCACCAGGAGAGGGACTCTCCTTCCTCTTCCGCATCCGCGCCCACCTGGGTGAGCGAGGCCGCCTGCTGCGCATGCCGCGACTCGGCGTCCTCGCCGAGCACGCTCGGCAAGAGGGCGTAGAGCGACATGAGGATCGCCCCCAAGATGACAACGCTTCTCACCCACCAAGTGCCAGACATGGGCCGCTATCCCTTCTGCTTCTGCTTGATCGCGCCCGCCTCGAAAGGCTCCATCTTGCGCCGGACGGAGCTCTTGTCCATCTCGATGCGCACGTCCCGGGCCACCTCGAGCATGACGCTGTCGTCCTTGACGGCCCAGACCTTGCCGTAGATGCCGGACGAGGTAAGCACGCGGTCGCCCTTCTTCAACCCCGCCAGCAGAGCTTGATGCTGCTTGGCCTGCTTCTGCTGCGGACGAATGAGCAGAAAGTAGAAGATTCCAAGGATGATGGCGATCAGGAAGATGCTCTGTCCAAAACCGCCGCCCACGGGGGTTGGCGGTTCATCGAACAGCAGCTGGGTTTCTCGAGCCGACACGTCGTGCATCGTCGTGCTCCTGCTAAGACATCAGGCGGAGATGACAGCGGACTGGATGGTCGCAGCTCTCCGCAATTCCTCGAGGGCCGGAGAACCTGCCGCGATAGCACTCCGCAGCCCAGCCATCAGCTCCTGGTAGAAGGCCACGTTGTGCAGTGTCACGAGGCGCGGACCGAGGAGTTCCCTGCTGAGAAACAGGTGCCGGAGGTAGGCCCGGCTGAAAGAGCGGCAGGTATAACACACGCAGGACGGATCCAGAGGCTCGGGATCACACCGGTAGCGCGCGTGCTTCAAAGTGAGCCGCCCTGCGGATGTGAAGGCCTGGCCAAAGCGCCCGCTGCGGGTGGGCAGAACGCAGTCGAACATGTCCACGCCACGCAGGACCGCCTCGACGATATCGATGGGATACCCGACCCCCATGACGTAGCGCGGCCTGTCCTCGGGTAGGACATCCGCCGCCACCTCGATCATCTCGAGCATCTGCTCTTTTGGCTCCCCCACGGAGAGGCCGCCGATGGCGTAGCCCTCCAGGCCCAGCTCTGCCAGGATAGCGGCGTGGTCGGCCCGCATCGCTTGGTCGAAGCCGCCCTGCACGATGCCGAACAAGGCGGTCGCCTCGGGGTGACGACGTGCCTCCAGGCAACGCTGCAGCCAGCGCGTGGTGCGGGCTGTGCTCTCGGCCACGCGCGCGGGCTCGGCTGGCCACTCGATGCACTCGTCGAAGGCCATGGCGATGTCCACCCCCAGGGCCTCCTGGATCTCAACGGCCTTCTCCGGAGTCAGCAGTCGCCACTCGCCGTCGATGTTGGAGCGAAAGCGGACGCCCTCCTCGCGCACCTTGTTCATCTGGCGCAGGCTGAACACCTGGTAGCCCCCCGAGTCTGTCAAGATCGGCCCATCCCAGCCCATGAAGTCGTGCAGGCCGCCGAGCTCGCGGATCTGCTCGTGACCAGGGCGCACCCAGAGATGGTAGGTGTTGGCCAGGATCATGTGCGCGCGGGCCTGCCGCAGGTCTTCCGGAGTCAGCCCCTTGACCGTGCCGGCCGTGCCCACGGGCATGAAGCAGGGCGTGGGCACGGTTCCGTGCGGCGTGCACAGCACACCGCGTCGGGCACGTCCATGGCGCGCCTTGATCTCAAAGGACGAGCATCGCGTCGCCATAGGAATAGAACCGGTAGTGCTGTCGAATGGCGTGGCGGTAGGCCGCCAACAAGGCCTGCTCGCCCGTCAGGGCGGCCACCAGCAGGAGCAGGCTCGTGCCAGGGAGGTGGAAGTTGGTGATCAGCCCGTCGATGACTTGAAAAGCAAAGCCCGGACGGATGAAGAGCCTGGTGCTCCCCCTTGCCGCCTGCGGCGTGCGGCAGCCTTGGTCGATGGCGGCGCTCTCCAGCGTGCGGACTGCGGTCGTGCCGACGGCGATGATCCGCCCGCCTCGCGCGCGGGTGCGGTGGATGGCCTGGGACGCCTCCTCGGAGATGTGCCAGGTCTCGGGATGGAGGGTGCCGCGCTGCAGGTCCCTCTCTCGCAGGGGCCGGAAGGTGCCTGGGCCCACGTGCAGGGTGATGCGGGTCAGCTCGACGCCCTTCTCTGCCAGGCGCCGCAGCAGCGCCTCGCTGAAGTGCAGGCCAGCCGTGGGCGCGGCGGCGGATCCTGGCGGTCCTGCGAACACCGTCTGGTAGCGCTCCCTGTCCGCCGGTTCGGCGGACCGCTCGATATAGGGCGGCAGAGGCACCTGTCCCGCCTGCGCCATCATGGAGGCGGGATCGGGTTTCGTCTCCACGCGCCACAGGCCTTCGCCCAGGCTCTGCAGCAATCGGACCGCTCCGGCGTCGCCTTGCAGCCGCTCTCCGGCCTTGAGCCGCCTGCAGGGTCGCAGCATGGCGCAGACCGCGCCGGGCCCGGGTTCCAGAAAGAGCAGCTCGACCCGCCCTCCGCTGGCTCGGCGGAAGTGGCAGCGAGCGCTCATCACCCGCGAGTCGTTCACCACCAGCAGGTCCCCCTCGCGCAGCATTCCTGGCAGCTCGTGAAAACGGCGATCAGAGAGCCTGCCCTGGCGCAGCAAGAGCAGGCGGCTAGCGTCCCTTATCTCCGCTGGTTGCTGGGCAATCAGCTCAGATGGCAGCTCGTAGGCCAGGGTCTGGGGAATCGAGGAGGCATCGGACATCGGCGGCGGATATCGCACCTCGTGTCGAGGGTCCAGTGGATCCCCTTGAATCCTGCGGATCCATCCGATAGAGAGCCGCCCCCGCTGCGTGCAGCACCACCCTTGGGGTGAGGACGCCATGTCCAAGCGCCAGAAAACAGTCCGTCGAGATGAACTCCCAGACCGGCGAGCCGCCCCCGAGGACGAGCTCGAACGGGGCAGCCCGCCGGCGCGCGAGCCCCCCGCCCCTCCTCCCGAGCCCCCGGCCCCGTCAGAGGCCGGCACCTCCGAGGCGCTCGAGGAGCTGGCGGGCCTGGACGCCGGGGCCTTCGACGCCTTGATGCAGCAGGCCACGGCCCAGGCCGGGGACCATGAACCAGGCGACGAGGTCACGGGCACCATCGTCCGCATCGCCGGCGACAACGCCTTCGTGGATCTGGGCGGCAAGGCCGAGGCCTGGATCTCGGCATCCGAGCTCGAAGAGGGCGAAGCGGCCGTCGGCGCAGTCATCACCGCGCGCGTGCTCAAGGAGCGCGACGATGTCCTGGTCCTCTCTCGCCACCTGCGTCTGGGCGGCGACATGGATACCGTGCGAGCGGCCCAGGAGTCGGGCATCCCGGTGGAAGGCCGTGTGGAAAGCCGCAACAGCGGCGGCTACATCGTCGCCCTCTCCGGTATCCGCGGCTTCTGCCCGATCTCCCAGATCGACCGCTTTCCCGGTCGCGAGCTGGATCGCTTCATCGGCCAGACCTACTCCTTCAAGATCCAGGAGGTGCGGGAGCGCGAGGTGGTCCTGTCACGACGCGCGCTGCAGGAGGTCGAGGCACGCGCCGCGCGGGAGAAGTTCTGGAGCAGCGCCAAGCCCGGCGACATCATGGAGGGCGTGGTCACCAGCGTGCGCGACTACGGCGCCTTCGTGGACTTGGGCGGCCTGGAGGGCCTGATCCATAAATCCGAGATCAGCTGGGTCCAGGACGAGAAGCCCACCGACGTCCTCAAGCGCTGGGATCCGGTCAAGGTGCGCGTGCTGGATCTGGACCGCAAGCGCAAGCGCATCGCGCTCTCCCTGCGCCACCCCGAGACCAGCCCCTGGAGCAGGGTGGGCGGGGATTTCGAGGTCAACGGCGAATACGAGGGCCGCATCACGCGCATCGCCGACTACGGCGCCTTCGTGGAGCTGGCACCCGGGCTGACTGGCCTGGTACGCATCCCCAACATCTCCTGGGACCGCATCCAGCACCCCTCGGATGTGCTGAGCGTGGGGCAGCAGGTGCGGGTGCGCGTGCTCGAGGTGGAGGAGCGGCGCAGGCGTCTCGACCTGGGCATCCGCCAGACCACCCCCGATCCCCTGAAGCTGCTGGCCGAGACCTATCCCACGGACTCCGAGGTCACGGGTGTCGTGCAGCAGGTCAATCGCATGGGCGTCACCCTGCTGGTGGACGGGAGCGTCACGGCCTGGCTGCCAGCGCGCGAGGTGGAGCTGCCGCCGGGCGTGATGCTGCAGCAGCGCGTGCGACGGGGCGCGCGTATGAAAGCCAAGGTGGTCGAGCTTGACCGTGTGCGCCGTCAGCTCAAGCTGAGCCAGACCTCGGGCTCGGTCGCCGAGGAACGTGAGGCCAAGAAGCGCCTGAAGCAGGCCCGCGCCAAGCACGGAGGCAGCCTGGGAACCTTCGCCGATCTGCTGGGTGACATCGACCTGGACTGAGGTTCAGGTCCCTGATCGTCGGCCATATGACGGCCGACCAGCTGTCAGCCTACAGCTTTCAGCCATCAGCTCGCTGCATCCCGACGGCGGAGGCAGTTCTCGAATGCGAACCAGACAGGTGAGAGTGTCTCGTCCTGCTTGAGCAGCGAAAACGCTGATCGCCGATGGCTGACTGCTGACGCAATCGTCGGCGCAGCCGACGATTGCGGCTCAGGTCCCCTTCCCCGCCAGCCGGCGCTCCACCGCCAGCAGATCATCCCAGGTTCTGCGCTTCTCGGCCTCGTTGCGGAGCAGGTAGGCCGGGTGGAAGGTCGGCATGACCGGCACGCCCCGGTACATGCCCCAGCTCCCCCGCAGCGCCTTGATGCCGCGACCTGTGTCCAGCAGGCTCTGGGTGGCGTAGCGCCCCAGCGCCAGGATCACCCGGGGCCGAATCACGTCCAGCTGAGCGTCGAAGAAGGGGCGACAGGCGCGGATCTCTCCTGGCATGGGATCGCGGTTGCCTGGGGGCCGGCACTTGAGCACATTCATGATGTAGACCTGGTTCCGCCCCAGGTGCAGCACGTTCTCGAGCATACGGGTGAGCATCTGCCCGGCGCGGCCCACGAAGGGCTCCCCCCGCTCGTCCTCGCTGGCGCCGGGCGCCTCGCCCACGACCACCAGGTCGGCCCGCGGGCTGCCCGTGCCGAAGACGATGTTCCTCCGCGTCCTGGCCAGGGGGCAGCGCCCGCAGTCGCCGAGCCTGCGACGGATCTCTGTCAGCGCTGCGGGAGGAGCGCTGGGCGAGCCGTAGCCGGCCCAACGATCGCGCCCCGCTGCGCCCCCGCCGCTCGATGGGCGGGGGCTGGGTGCCGGCTGGGCGGGACGCTCGCCAGCTGCGCGCTGGCCTGCTGGGGCGGTGGTCCGCCGAGTATCCCGTCTTCCTTGCGCGGGAGCCTGCGGGCCGCGGTCCTGGCGCGGGCCCTGAACCGGCCTCGCATCCTGCGGGCTGGCCGCGGACGGCCAGTCAGGCCCGCCACGCTCCACGCGGATGCCCCGCAAGCCCACGGCCTTCCAGGTCTCCAGGCTCTGTCGCACCTGCCAGGTGAGCTCGGTGAGCTCCTCTAGGCATATTCGCTTCCGCTCTTCGTCCATCCGCATCCTCACGTCGGGTCCGGCCATTCTGCGCCTGTCCTCATCGCTTCGCAAGTCCCCCCTTCAAGGCTCGCTGCAGCTCGCAGGGCCGCTCCCCTCGAAGCGCCAACCCAGCGCGCGCAGTTCATCGATCAAGGGAACAAGGGGCAGTCCGATGATATTCGTCCAATCTCCCTCGATATCGGAGAACAGCTGTATCCCCTTGCCCTCGACCATATACCCGCCGCCGCAGGCCCGTGCCTCTCCGCAGGCCACGTACGCCCGCAGCTCCTCATCCTCCAGGTCGGCCCTCATGCGCAGACGAGTGCGCACCTGGAACTCCCGCCCCTGTTCGTCGCCGCATGACAGCAGGACGACGGCCGTGACCAGCTGGTGCCACCGCCCGCAGAGATCCTGCAGCATGCGCAGGTGCTCGCTCGGACAGGCGGGTTTTCCCAGAACGCGATCCTCGAGGCAGACCACCTGGTCCGCGCCGATGATCCAGGTGTCGGAGGGGAACTCGCCTCTCAGGGCCGTGGCCTTCGCCCGCGCGCGCAGCGCGGCCAGCTGGACGGGGTCCGGGTGCTGGATTCGCTCCTCAAACACCCCGGGCGCTGCCTGTCCGCATGCTATCCCCGCCGAGCGCAGCAATGCCAACCTCCACGGGCTTCCGCTCGCAAGCACCAACCTCATCTCGCCTCCTCTGCGGACAGGACATCAGCACCGCGCATTGCCGGCGCCAGGATGATAGAGTTTCCGATGCGCGCTGACCGGCGGCCCGCGAAAGCATCGCGGAGCCGCCGGCGAGCAGCTTCCATCACGCTGTACGCTATCCCGCGGAGTCAGAGACACCATGACAACAAAGGCCGTCGGAATCGATCTTGGGACGACTTTTTCGGCTGTGGCGCATGTAAACCGCCACGGTGTCCCCGAGGTCCTGCCCAATGCGGAAGGAGACCGGCTCACACCATCGGTCATCCTGTTCGATGGGGACGAAGTCATCATCGGCAACTACGCCAAGCAGTCCGCCGTGGTCTATCCCGAGCAGGTGGTCGAGTTCGTCAAGCGCTACATGGGCGATGATGACTACGCCTTCGCCTATCGCGACGAGACCTACAACCCGGAGCGCCTCTCCGCCTTCATCCTGGCCAAGCTGAAGCACGACGCCGAGCTGCGCCTCGGTCACGCGGTGGAGCAGGCCGTCATCACGGTGCCGGCCTACTTCGGCGACAAGCAACGCCGCGCGACCATGATGGCCGGGGAGATGGCGGGCCTCAAGGTCCTCAAGCTGGTCAACGAGCCCACCTCCGCCGCCTTCGCCTACGGCCTGGCCACCATGGGCAAGAACCGACGCGTCCTGGTCTTCGACCTTGGCGGCGGCACCTTCGATGTCAGCATCGTGAACATCGAGGGTCGCGATCTCTCGGTCATCGCGACCAACGGCGACCACCAGCTGGGCGGCAAGGACTGGGACGACGCCCTGATCGAGTGGGTCGCCGAGCAGTTCAAGGCGCGCCACGGGCTCGATCCCCTCGACGACATCGCGGCATACCACGATCTGCGCCAGAAGTGCGTCAGCGCAAAGATCAGCCTCTCCCGGCGTCCCAAGGTCCACATCTTCTACGACTACAACGGGCGCATCCTGCGCGCAGCGGTCACCCGGGAGCAGTTCGAAGATCTCACAGCGGGCCTGCTGCGTCGCTGCGAGATGCTCTCCAAGGACGTGCTCGACGACGCACGCCTGCAGCCCAACGACATCGACACCGTCTTGCTGGCTGGCGGCTCCACCCGCATGCCCATGGTGCGCCAGATGGTCGGGCGCGTGTTCGGGGCGGCACCTGCCACCGACATCAACCCCGACGAGTGCGTCTCGATGGGTGCGGCGCTGACCGCCGCCCTCGAAGCTGCGCGCCTCTCGGGCGAGGCGCCTCCCCTCGACATCCGCACCCACGATGTCACCAGCCACTCCCTGGGCATGGTGGTCTTCCGAAACAACGAGCTTCACAACAGTCGCATCATCGCCCGCAACAGTCGCATCCCCTGCGAGCAGACCCGCGACGACTACGTCACCACCTACGACAACCAGTCCACCATGGATCTGTGGCTGGTTCAGGGTGAAAATCCCGATCCCATGGAGTGCAACGTCCTGGGTCACTTCGAGTTCTACGGCATCCCACCGCGTCCCATGGGTGGCACACGGCTCAGCGTCACCTATCGGTACAACGTAAACGGCATCGTCGAGGTCGAGGCCATGGACCTCAACACGGGTCAGACCCTGGCCCACCGCCTCTCATCGGGCATGCTGACCCTCGAAGACCTGGTCCACAACCGCATCCCCATGCACGTCACCCTGCTGCTCGACTGCTCCGGCTCCATGTACGGTCTGAAGATCAAAGAGGCCCGCAAGGCCGCCGGCAGCTTCGTGGAACGCACGCTGCGCCCAGGCAGGCAGGTCGCGGTGATCGCCTTCCCAGGCGGCATCCTCACCCCGCCTACCGGTGATCCCGGGCGCTTGGCGGAAGCCATCGCCAACCTCACCCCCATCGGCTCCACGCCCATGTCCGGGGCGCTCAACGCCGCCCGCCGCCTGGTGCGCCCCAAGGCCGGCATTCAGCGGGTCTTCGTGGTGCTCACCGACGGTCACCCCGACAATCCCCACGACACCATCACCGAGGCCCACCGCATCAGGAACTCGGGCGGCCGCTTGATCACCATCGGCATCGGCCGAGAAGTCAGGCAGAACTTCCTACGTAGCCTCGCCTCCAGTCCCACGGATTTCCACTTCTGCGACGAGAGCGTGGCGCTCGAGGATACCTTCATCAACCTGGCCACAGAGCTGGCACAGCCCACGGGAGATCAGCGGTGAGTTCCGGCACGAGCAAACCAGAGGAAGCCACCCTGACCCAGCTGGCAGAGTCGCTGCAGGAGGTCACTCGGATTCTCCAGGAGCGGTCCGACGAGAGCCGGGTGCGCGAGAAAGCCTTCGACCAGCTCTACCAGGAGCTGTCTCAATACAAAGAGGACTTCCTCTATCAAGCGGAGAAACCCCTGTTGCTGGACCTGCTGCTGTACTACGACAGCCTGAGCTGGTTCCAGACCAGCCTGGTCAAACAGGAGATCTCTCCGGAAGTGATCGCTGACAGCTTCCAGTACCTGGTCGACGAATTCCTGGAGCTGCTCTATCGACGCGATGTTGTGCCCGTCGAAGCAAAGACCTCCTTCGACCGCACCATCCACAAAGCGATGAAGGTCGTGTCCACGACCGAGCTGGGCAAGGACCAGACCGTGCAGCAGGTCCTGAAGCGCGGCTTCCGTCGAGGAAAGAGGATCCTGCGTCCGGAGGAGGTGGTGATCCACCGCGCCGCGAAGGACGCTTCATAGAGGAAGAGCCCCAGCTGGAGCGCAACAGCGGACGTTGACGTCGCAGGGACCCCAACCACGCCAAGCAGGAACGCATATGGCCGCCCCCGAAATCGTACTGGGAATCGACCTCGGCACCACCTACAGCGCGATGGCCTACGTGGACCAGTACGGCAAGCCACGCATCATCGTCAGCAGCGAGGGTGCCCCCACCACCCCTTCGGTGGTCTATTTCTACGACGCCGACGCCTTCGTGGTGGGCAGCGAAGCGGTCAAGATGGTCGTGGCGGACACCTCCAACATCGCTCGTTTCATCAAGCGGTCCATGGGGGAAGAGGACTTCAGCCTGGAGTACTTCCGACAGGGCTACACCCCCCAGGAGCTCTCGGCCATCATCCTGCGCAAGCTGAAGATCGACGCCGAAGAGGCCTTGGGTGTGCCCTGTGACAAGGCGGTGATCACGGTGCCCGCCTACTTCAACTCCACTCAGCGCGGCGCGACGGCCGAGGCGGGCATCGTGGCCGGCCTGGAGGTGCTCTCGATCATCAACGAGCCCACCGCGGCCGCCATCGCCTACGGCATGAACCGATTGGGCAAGGACCAGAGCTTCATGGTCTTCGACCTGGGAGGAGGCACCTTCGATGTCACGGTGATGCGCATCGAAGGCCGCTCCCTGCGCACCGTGGCCACGGACGGAAATGCGGAGCTGGGGGGCAAGGACTGGGACGACAGGCTCGTTTCGTACGTCGCCGAGCAGTTCGCTGCGCGCTTCCGTGTCGATCCGCGCGATCATCCGCAACCCTACCAGGAGCTCTACGAGCGCTGCCTGGCGGTCAAGGTGGCCCTCTCCAGTCAGCAGAGGGCCGTTATTCCGGTCAACTACCGGGGAAAGCGCATGGCGGTCCCCATCACCGCCGAGAGGTTCACGGCGCTCTGTCACGACCTGGTGGAGCAGTGCTCGGACACCTGCAACCTGGTGCTCGAGAAGGCCCGGATGTCCTGGCGGGACATCGACGACATCGTCCTGGTCGGCGGTTCCACCCGTATGCCCATGGTCAGGCACGAGCTGGGACGTCTCTGGGGCCGGGCGCCCAACAGGGAGATGAATCCCGATGAATGCGTGGCGCTCGGCGCCGCGCTCGCGGCGGTCTTTCGCCACCAACCGGATCACCCAGCGCTGCAGGGTTCGCTGCACATCCCGGATGAGAGCAACGGCCAGCAGGCCGCACCCACGCAGCCGACGTCGGGCCCGGCTCCGGCTGCGCCTTCTGACGATGGCCGGTCCGGTGAGGCCGGAGGGGAGCCCGACGTGGCGCAGGGGCACGTCACCTCTCGTCTGCCGGAGATGTCGGTCACTGACGTCGCCACGCACCCTCTGGGGATCATCGTGCTCGACTCGAACCTGCGAGAGCGGACCGTGGAGCTGATCCCCGAGGGCACGCCCCTGCCCACCGAGAAGCGTGGACGCTTCGCCTACGCCTACGACAACATGACGGCGGTCCGGGTCGAGATCACGGAGGGCCACGGCGCGACCCGTGATGAGGTGACGGTGATCGGGGAGGTGATCCTGGACCACCTGCCCCCGCGTCCCCGTGGCACGCCCATCGATGTCATCTACCGCTACAACACCAACCAGATCCTCGAGGTCGACATCATCGATGTCGGCACCGGAGCCTCCCGCAGTGCCACCAGATCCATCCGGGGATCCCTGTCGGAGGAGAAGCTCCGCGCTGCCCGTCTGCTCCTGGAGCGCTCGCAGATCGTGTAGACAAGCGGGGATCCAGCCCAATGCCCTGGCGTTGCCACTGCCCGCTGGCTAGGCTAGGGAGACAGGATCTCCGCTCAAACACAAGTTGACGAATGGACTCCCGAGACCTCGAACAAATCGATGCCTTCCTGAGCGAGGTTGGACAGGCTTCGCTGCTCGAGTACTACGGTGTGCAGACCACGATGTCCCCCCAGGATATCGCGACGCGGATCAAGTCGAAGCGCACATGGGCGCAGGCGCAACAAGCCAACCCCAAGTTCCGAGCCGAGGCGCTCTGGCTGATCAAGAACAACAAGCTTGTCCACCGCATCCTTGGCGCCGAGCTGCAGGCCTACTCCGAGGCCGTGTCGTCCAAAGAGCGTGACCGAAAGCTGGAGATGCTCGACCTCTTCGTGCAGGGAAGCCTGGTGCACGGAAAGCTCTCGAACACAGCTGAGGGGGCCATCCGGCGTCAGGCGACCGAGCTGGGCCTGAGCGAGCCCGAGGTCTCGCGCTACCTGGAAGAAAAGCTGGAGCAGGTCAGCCATATCAGCCCGGGCGACGCCGACATCCTCCCGCCGGCCAGCGAGCCCGAAGAAGCGGACTACTACGAGGTTCTCAAGGTCTCTCCCGACGCCACCGTCGAGGAGATCGAGCAAGCCTACCGCGCCCGCTATCGCTGGGCGCGCAGTCTGAAGGACCTGCAGCGCGCCAACGCGATCTACAGCCAGCTCGATGAAGCTTGTCAACACCTCGCCAGCCCGGAGAAGCGCAAGGCCTACGACGCCCGCCGAGCGGACGCGTCTCCGGCCCCGGGCACTACCGCTCCGCAGGACAAGCCCGAGCCTCGGCCGCCCAGCGCATTCCCCGAACCGACGCCCTTTCCAAGCCGCCTCCCGGCCCGCAACAGCTTGCCGAAGAGCGAGGATTCGGCACCCAGCGGCGAACCCCAAGAAGAGGCTTTCTCAGGTTCCTATACGCCAATCCCGTCCCCCATGCCGCGCTGGACCGACTCCGCCGATGGGGAGGGGAGCTCGCAGCCCGATTCTCGAATGCGTGAGTCCCCCTCCGTCCCGCTGAGGCTGGCTGAACCGGCACCGGAACCCCCTGACCGGGTCGGGCGGCGGTCGTTCGAACCTGGCACACCTGGCGAGCCAGCCAGGCCACGGCACACGCCCCGGCTGCAGGTCGACGGCCCCGATCACCTGGCATTCTCCCTCCTGCTCCGGCCCAAAGAGACCTCGATCCAGGTGCGGAATGCGGGCAAGGGTCAGATCCGGGGCCATGTGGCCTCGAGCCAGGCCTGGTTGCAGGCCACTCCCAAGACCCTCCTCCTGCGGAGGGAGTCCAAGACCATCCGCATCGCCTCCCACCCCCGCCGTATGTCGGGACGGAGCGGCCGGGCGCGCGTGACCATCTCCACGTCGCACGGGGAGCGATGGGTGATCACGGTCGATGCCCACAAGCGACGTATCGCCTTCCCAGTCACCCTCTCTCTGGCTCTGATCCTGCTGGCCCTGGCCGTCACCTCCCGCATGGGCCTGCTCCCCTTCGACATCCCCTTTCTTCCAACCCCTTCCGCGGGCGAGGTGCGCACCTTCCTGCACATCAACGTCGCGCCCCCCGCCGACGTCATCCTCATCAACGACATACCCGTGGGTTCCGGCGCCTCCCTCCCTCTGGAGGATCCCGTGCCGCCAGGAACAGCCATCGAGCTCGAAGTGCGCCGAGCCGGCCACCAGACCTGGACCGAGAGCCTGGTCCTGGCCGACGGGCAGCGCAAGACGCTCAAGGTCGAGCTGCTGCCCGAGGACAAGGCCCCCCCGCCATCCGAACCCGCCGAAGCGACCACCATCGTAGCTCCGCCCGACGCAGCTCCTGCCGAGCCTGTTGCGGACGATGGATCAGAGCAGCCAGCACCAGGCGCTGGGCCAGCCGAGAACCAGCCATGAGCGCTCGAGCGCCTTCACGCTCGCAGCTGCTAGAACACGCGGAGCTGGCCCTCGAGGGTGGTGATATTCAGGCTGCCATGGAGATCTGCTCCCGCGCCCTGGTGGCAGATCCCCGTGACGATGACGCGCTGTACCTGCTGGGCGAGTGCCAGCGCGAGCTGGGGCAGTACGAGAAGGCCCTGGAGTCGTGGCGGCGCTGCGTCCTTCAGCAACCCCGGCGAGCGGATGCCTGGGCGGCCCTGGGGGCGACCTTCCTGCAGCTGCTGCAGATGGAAGAAGCTCGCCGCGCCTTGAACCGTGCGGTCCGCGAGGATCCCTCCAACCCGGATCCCTGGTTCGATCGCGGCTTGTTGAGGGAACGCAGGAAAGACTTCGATGGCGCTGATCGCGATTTCGCGCGCGCCGCCCGGCTGGCTCCCGAGGACTTCCCCTTCCCCCTGACCCTGACGGACGCCGAGCTGGAAGATGCCGTCGAAGAGGCCGTCGACAAGCTCCATCCCAGCCTGCAGGACTACCTGACCAACGTCGCGATCCTGGTCGAAGAGGTCCCCTCGGACGAGCTGCTGAACCAGTTCGATCCTCCCGCTTCGCCGACCGAGGTGCTGGGCTACTTCAGTGGCCACTCGCTCCTCGATCGTTCCATGAACGATCCCTGGTCCCAGCTGCCCAGCGCCATCGTGCTCTTCAGGCGCAACCTGCAGCGCTTCGCCCGCGACCACCAGCAGCTGGTGGAAGAGGTCAAGACGACCATCTACCACGAGGTGGGCCACTTCCTGGGCCTGGACGAAGAGGATCTGGAGAAGCGGGGGCTGGACTAACGCGGCCGGCGGCAAGCCCCCCCCCGGCAGCTGACGGCCACCACGGTGTCCAGCACCTCCATCCGGTGAGGTGGAAGGGATGGGTGCGGGTTCGAGTGGAGGGATGAGGGGAGACGTGGAGGTGGGATTTGGTGGGCGCAGGTCGCCGGCAGACAGGCCGCCCGTGGTCGGGGAAGCGGCTGCGGCGGCAGAAGTGCTGGCCAGCCGTTCCCGGCACGGCCCCCGGCCGTCCCTTCGGAGGGCTTCATGTGATGGAGGAGAGGGGGATCGAACCCCCGACCTCAGCGTTGCGAACGCTGCGCTCTCCCGACTGAGCTACTCCCCCATGAAGCGCTGCCAGGGTAACCGCGGCTGCGGCGGGCGTCAATCCCATGATCGCCGGCTACGCCGACGATGCCATCAGCAGTCAGCCATCAGCAATCAGCGTTTTCGCTACCGGGGCAGGGCGAGTCCTTTCACCCGCCTGCTTCGTGTTCAACAACCGCCTCAGTCGCCCAGAATCAGCGGGCTGTGGGCTGAAAGCTGAAGGCTGACAGCTCGTCGGCCGCCTCGCAGCCGACGATCGGGGTCAATCCACCCGATACCAGATCCAGCCGTAGCTGTCCTCTCGCTCCAGCTCTTGCAGCTGCACTCGCCCAAGCCGCACCCGCCCGCCCGTCGCCAACCACGGCGCCACGACCGGAGCCTGGGTCCATTCCTCCTGAAACCACAGCACGTAGGCGATCTCTTCCGAGATCAGCCAATCTCCGAATGCGCTGGCGCTGGCAGGTCTGGGGATGTCCATCCAGCTCCAGAGCCGACGCTCGTGCAGATCGCGGTTCAACCAGCAGGCGGGGATATTGTCCAGCACCATGTTCGTGCTGACCGGGATCTCGTGCTCCACGCGCAGCGCCAGCTCCAGCTGGGGCTTGTAGAGCTGCCTGGACAACTCCAGCTGACGCTTGGTTTCGCCGAGCTGCGTGCCCAGGACCGTGGCCAGCACCACGGCCAGCACGGTCCAGCTTGCGATGGGTCCCATCCAGCGCTGCAGGCGACCTTGAGCCCGGACCAGCAGACATGCCGCGCCGATGGCCCAAAGAGGTACCAGCGGCAACATCCATTTCCAGTAGAGGTTGTGCCCGGGATCGTGCTGACCCACAAAACCGATGGCGAGCCAGAAGCCGGTCGCCAGCAGCGCCAGCAAGGCCACCGCCCGCCCCAGTCCGTGCCCACTGCGAGCAAGCAACACCAGGCCCAGGCCGCCTGCCAGCAAGACGGCATGCCCCAGGTGACCGCCCAGAACGTCCACGAGCAGGGCTGCGCTGACCTGCAGGCCGTTTCCGATCCAGCCAGCCAGCGTGCCCGCCTCCTCACCCAGCCCCGTCTCGATGTTGACGCTGACGGAGTGCTCCCAGAAACGCCAGGTGCCGTGGACGATCTGACAGTAGAGCGACCACAGCGAAACGGTGCCCGCCAGGGGCGCGAACACCGCCAGCACGCGCCGCGGGCGTGGCGCCCTTGTCAACGCGTGCAGCAAGAGCAGAGGCCCCAAGATGAGCAGGGCATCGAAACGCACCAGGAAGGCGGCGCCCGCCAGACAGGCCGCCCGCGCCAGCGCCTCCCGACCCAGCAGCGCCACGCTGGCCAGCAGCAGCGCCGCGTAGAGAGGTTCGCGCAGGGAAGAGGCGCTATAGAGCGCGAACTCGGGCTGGAAGATCAAGATAATGCCGACGATCCAGCCCGCCTGCCGTCCCGCAAGTCGCTGGGCCATGTACACGGCCAGACCCAGCGCCGCCAATCCGCCCAAGAGGCTCACCGCCCGTGTCGCCACCACGGCATCGCCGGTGACGGCCAGCACGAGCGCGCTCAAGCCGTAGTAGAGGGGAAGGTGGTTCATGTCGAAGCGCGTGAAGCCCGAACTCAGCACGCCGCGGGCCATCGCCAGGTTGCCGTAGTCGCTCTCCTCCCATCCGTAGAAGCGCACCATCAGCCATAGGCGCCAGGCCGCGCCCAGCACGAGCAGGCAGCCCAGCATCCATGCCAGCTCGCGACCTGCGCCCGCGCCTCGTTCGCCGTCTTGTCTCATCAGCTACAGCATTCCATCGTGCGCTCCATTGCGCCAGCCCACGAGAATTCGCGCTCTGCCAGGCACGTGGCACGGGCATTGCGGATGGCATACAAGCCGCCTTCTCAAGCGACTACGACCACCATGGACTGCAGCTGATGAGAGCCCAGGAAGCGAGCAGGCCAGGGCGAACGCTCCGGCCCATATGGGGCGGTGGCGGCAAGAGCGGAGGCTCCGGGCGAGCAGGCAGCTGTCTCCGCTCCGGGTTTCTCTCCAGCGAGGACGGGCTTCGCATCTCCTGGCGCGCCGTGGGCAGCGGCCCCCCCATCGTCTGCTGCAACGGCATCGGCGTCGCCTCATCTTGGTGGCGCTGCTTCGTGGACTCCTTCTGCCAGCGCCACCGCATGATCGTCTGGGACTATCCCGGTCACGGTCTGTCCGAGGCCCCTCGCGAGCCCCGAAGCGCCGACCTCTCCATCGGCCGCCTGTCCCGCGATCTGGCGCGCGTGATCGGTCATTGCTGCACCGAAAAGCCCGTTATCGCGGGCCACTCCATGGGATGCTAGGTGCTGTTCGAGCACATGCGGGATCACCCTGAGGGCGCCCGCGGGCTGATCCCGATGCAGGGCACCGCAGGGGGCACCCTGGGGACTTTTCTGGACTGGAAGGGTTCCAGGGGCATGGTGCGAGCCTCCGCCAGCCTCTCGCGCAACCTGAGCTCCGTCGCTGGCTGGCTTCCTGGGCTGTTCTTCCGAGGTCCCCTACCCTCGCGCCTGGCCTACCGGCTCTCGTTGGTGGATGGCCAGATCATCTCCCGGGGAGATTTCCTCGTCTACCTGAGGCACCTGGGCGTCATGGACTGGCGCGTGTTCCTCGAAACCGTTCTCGAGGCGGACGCTCACGACGCCTGGGACGTGCTGCAACGCATCACCATCCCCACCCTGGTCATGGCGGCCGAGCGCGATCTCTTCACCCCGCTGCGGCTCTCCCAGCAGATGCGCGAGACCATCCCCCACTGCCAGCTCGTGATGCTGGAGGGTGGAACGCACGCCGCCCCGCTGGAGCAGCACGGCAAGATCACGACGACCGTGGATCGCTTTCTTCGGGATCGGGTCTACCCTGATCTGGCCCTGCCGCCGCTTGCAGGGCCTGCTGCGCCTCGGCCCGGGCCTTGAACCTGGCCAGGGTGGCGGGTAAGCGCTCTCCCACCAGAGAGTTCACCAAGGCCCGAGGCACGAACACGCCCAGCACCAGGTCGATCCCATAGGTGACCTCGGTACGGGGTCCATTCCGATCCCCCACATCCTTGAGCTGCCAGTATCCGTCGTTGGAGGTGAACAGACCCTCCACGAGCGACCAGCGCAGCCCATCGCTGCGTCGCACCAGGCTCAGCTTGTAGTCCAGACGCCGGATGATGTGGACGATGAAGCGCACGTCCCAGCGATCCCCGTCATCTCGCTCCAGCTCCACCTGCTGAATCTCAGGCAGGAACTCGGGGTAGCGCTCGAAGTCGGTGATAACCGCCATGACGGTTTCGGGCGTGGCGTTGATGGCGATGTGCTGCACGGCACTCGGCATGTTCCCTCCTCGGCGAGTTCCCTCCTCGACTTGTTCCCTCTTCGGTGGTGCAGGACGGCGCTCAACGGCGCCTGCGGCGGCGGCGACGCCCTGACCTGTGCTTGCGTTCAGGGGTTCGTCCGGCTCGCCAGACAGGTTTGCCCGGGAACCACTGCCGCCAGCTCTCTTGCAGCGCATCGCGCAGCGGCTTGTGCTCGGGCTTGTCCAGGTCGGGACTCTCCTCGAGCAGGCCGAAAGCCGCGGCGCGGGCCTTCACGAGCAGCTCGCGATGCTCCAGCGGCTCCACGAACCGGAACGATGGCAGCTCGTTGGCGCGCTCGCCGAGCAAGGCCTCGGGCCCGCGGGTGACAAGGTCCGCTTCGGCGATCTGGAAGGCATCCCTCTCTTGGCAGATCAGAGACACGCGCTTGGCACCCATGGGATCCGGACGTTCTCCAAGCACGAACATGCAGCGGCCCGGTCGGATGCCCCGTGCGACGTGTGCTCGCAAGCGGTGCATGCGAATCAGGTCGAAACGATCGGCTTGCTCCACGACCATGGCGGTAGCCGTGGCCACGGGAGGCCCATCCTCGATGATCGTGGTGGTGAGCAGGACGTCCAGGCGTCGATGAAGGAAATCCTCGTACACGCGCTGACGTTCCTCGCGTGTCATCAGGGCGGAGAACAGCCCGATGCGCCGTCCTGGGAAGGGATCGCTGCGCAGAGCCTCGGCGAAGCGCGCCAGGTCGCGTTGGTTCAGGGGCTCCTGCCCCCGGACCATGGGCAAGACCACGTAGGCCTGCCTGCCAGACTCGAGCTCCGCTCTCGCCATTGCGTAGGCCGACGCACGATCCTCGGCCAAGAAGGCCTCCACCTTGAGATCCAGACCCAGCTGCCCAGGCAGGAGGGAGAGGTCCATGGAGCCGAACACCGTCAGCGCGATGCTCGTGGGAATGGGGGCGTCGGTGAGAACAAGCAGGTCAGGTCGCACACCCTGGCTGGGCAGATCCTGCAATCGGAAGGTGCCGTACTCTTCGCGCTCCTCCACCACGGCCATGCCGAGTCGGCGGAAAGCGGGCCAGGACCTACCCAGGGCGTGGGAGGCGAACAGCACGTGTATCTCCCCGCGTCGCAGCGCATCGAGCTGGGCCGAATCGGGCTTGTCCAGCACCAGGGCCGGGACCAGGCCGACGGATTTCAGCAGCGGTGCGGCGAAGAGATAGCGGTGCTCCGCGGCCAGGCCGTCGGGCGCGAGAAAGACCACTTGTTCCCGTGACTCTGCCACCACGACAGCGGCGAGCAGGGCTACGAAGCCCTTTCCGAGCCCCACCTCACCCTGGAGCAGACGGTTCATGGGCCGAGCCGCGGCCAGGTCGCGGCGGATGGCGGAGAACGCCTCTTCCTGGCTGTCTGACAGCTCTCGCCCCAGCGTCGTGAGGATCTGGCTGACCAGCCGGTGGCTGACGGAATGGGCGGTGCCGCGCAGCTTGGGCCGACGACGACGGCCGATCCCCGTGCCCAGCTGGTAGAGCAGCAGCTCGTCGAATGCCAGCCGCTCCACGCCTCGCTTGTAGCCGTGGGAGGGGAAATGGAGCCTGCGCAGCGCCTCTCCCAGCTCCAGCAGGCGCAACCTGCGCAGCTGTTCGGCGGGGACCGGGTCCAGGAGATTTCCCGCAAAGAGTTCCTGCGCCCGACGCAGCAGACTGCGCAGCTCGCTGTCGGCCACGCCAGGCAGGTCGTAGCATGCCTGACGCCCCTGCCCGCGACTGTCCACCCAGACGAGATCACCCTCGTGCAGCAGGGTCTCGTCTCCGTTGCGCTCGATGTTCCCAAACACGGAGACGCGCTTCCCAGGCTGGAAACGTGCGCGATAGGCGGCGTCCAAGGGGGTCAACCACCGGCAGGTAACCTCGGCTTGCCCGTCAGTCAGCACCACTTCGAAGCGCCGGCCCAAGGGCGACAGGCGCGTGTAGCGGTGCTTGACCGTGGCGCGCACCACCTGCTTCTGCCCTTCCAACATGGGCTCGGATGGCGTGACCGCCCGTGGCAGGAGCTCGTAGCGCTTGGGGCGCAGCATCAGCAGATCCGCCACGCTCACCACCCCTTCCCTCTCGAGCACGGCGCGCAAGCTCGGGGGCGGCTCGAGGCAGGCCGTCACCGCCTGGCCGGCACCCTCCGCATGGCGCAGCGACAAGCGGCGCGCCGCTTTCCGCGCTTCGCGGGCCTTCGAGGCCTTGCCCTTCTCTCCCGCGCCAGGGCCGGTTCGCTTGCCAGCCTCGCGGCCCTTGCGCTCCTGCCTCTCGTCTCTGCGGCTGCGCTTGTGGGGCTTTCGTCGCTCCCTGGAAGCGCTTTGCTGCTGCCGGCTCTTCTCCTCTTGCGGGCGTGTTTCTGCCTCTCGCGAGCTCTCTTTCGCTCCCTCCGAGCCCCTCGCGACGCCCTCCGCAGCCGCTCTTCCGCCCCTCCGGCGCGTTCCGCGCCCTTGTACGCTTTGCTTCCCCCGCTCTGCGCTGGCAGCGGGCCCTCCCCCGCTCTCGCGGCTCGGGGCGGACGCGCTGGATTGTGCATTGCGCTGTTCCTCGCGCGCCTGCGCCGCCTGCGCTTCCAAGGCCTGCGCCTTGTTCGTCGCCGCCTCTGCCGCCGCAGAAGCGGGCAGGAGCTGAGCCAGAGGCTGCAAGTCCAGCGACGGTTTAGCCAGCTGCACGAGCTCATCGACCTCGGCGAGGCGATCCGCCATTCTGCGCAGCGTGCCCATGCGTGACTCGAAGCCGCTCTGCTCGCTCCAGGTCCGGATGAGCTGGCGCAAGCCGCTCACGGCGCTCACCTCCCCTTCCTGCAGCGCGACGTCGGCGACCCGTCCCAGCCAGGGCAGGCAGGTTGCGTCCAGGCAACGTACGGCTTCGCAGTTACGCTTTCCCTTGAGCGCGTAACGGATGGTCCGTCCGACGACGTCCAGGGCCTGTCCGGCCCTCCTGCGCTCCATCCCGTCAGTACTCTGTGGGGCCTCGCTCATGATGATAGGGCCTAGATATAGGAGACTTCGAGGATTTCGAACTCTCGGATCCCTCTGGGGGTCCGCACGCGCACTTCATCTCCCTCGCTGCGCCCCAGCATGGCTCGCCCCACCGGCGAAGTCGGCGAGATCAGCCCTTGGCGGGGATCCATCTCCTCGACGCTGACAATGCGGTAGGTGCGTTCCTCGTCGTTCTCTACGTCGAGCAGACGAACGGTGGTGCCGAAGATCACGCGATCGGAGGGAGTGAGCTTGGTGACATCGATCACCTCGGCCACGGCCACCCGGTGCTCGAGCTCACGGATCCGACCGTCGAGCTGAGCCTGCCTCTCTTTGGCGGCATCGTACTCGGCATTCTCGCTAAGATCGCCATGTGCGCGCGCCTCTTCGATGGCCCGCACATTCTCGGGCCGCAGGATCTCACGGTGGCGCTTGAGGTCCGCCTGCACCAGCTCATACCCCCGCGGAGTCATCGGAATACGCTGCATTTCTCATTTCCTCGCAAAAGGACGGGCTCCGTGCCGACAATGGCAATCGATCTCTGCCTGGGCTGCGGGAGCCTCCTTCCAGTTGTCTGTCTTTCTTCCTGTTGAACCGACATCGACACGCGGAAGCCGGATTCTACTCGTTCCATCATCAAAGGGCGATCATAACCCGCGGGCTCTCGCTGCGCAGTTGCCCGCCTCCGTCCTGGCTTTCTCTCTGCGCGTCGTCCCCCAGCCTCGCTCATCCCCCCGGTTGAGGAGCAGACGCGACAACCTCAGATCACTTGATGAAGCCCATGGGGCCGTAGGTGGCGGAGACCTCGAAGTGCATGGCGCGAACCTTGCTGGTGAACGGCCAGTTCTTCTCCACATCCCAGATGCAGGTGACCGTGAATTCCTCGCCCTTCTTGCTGAACTTGCAGTCCTTTTCAACGATGTAGTCAGGAATATCGCGGTTGTAGAGTTCTTGGGTGAGCCGCTGCTCTCCCTTGGTCTTGCCCCACTCGCTATAGGTCAGCGCCGTGTTTCTCGCGACCTCGTCCATCGACATGTAATCCAGGTAGTAGGGCCCGAAGGTGTACGCGAAGACACCCGCGAAGCCGACCACGGCTACGAGCAGGACGGTGACGATGTTTATCTTTCCAGCGCGCATGCAAGCTCCTTGCACCGATGGTATTCGAAAACGCCCGTCTTGCATAGCCCCCGCAAGCGCACAGTCAGCGTTGTGCCTTTCTCAAAGCCGCTCTTCGCCCCGCCCGATGCAGTGCAGCTCGACGCCCGCCTCTGCGAACTCCGTCGGTTCGTAGATGTTCCGGCCGTCGAAGACGATCAGCTGCCGCATGCGCTGCCGCAGCTCGTCGAGGTCGGGGTTGCGGAACGCATCCCATTCGGTCACCACGAGCAACATATCGGCGCCATCGAGGGCCGACAGCGGCGCAGCGGCGTAGTCGATCCTATCTCCCAACAGCCCGCGCGCCTCGTCCATGGCCTCCGGATCGAAAGCGCTGATGGTGGCGTTGGCCTCCAACAGCATGTCGATGATGACCAGAGAAGGCGCCTCGCGCATATCGTCGGTCCCAGGCTTGAAAGCCAGCCCCCACAGCGCCACCTTCAGGCCGCTCAGGTCACCCCCGAAGCGCCGCAGCACCTTCTGCCCGAGCACCGCTTTCTGGCCCTGGTTCACGTCCTCCACCGCAGCGAGGATCCTCAGGTTGAAGTCGCAGCCATGGGCTGTGTTCTGCAGGGCGCGAACATCTTTGGGGAAGCAGGATCCGCCGTAGCCTACGCCCGGGTGAAAGAACTGGGTGCCGATCCGATTGTCCGAACCTGCGCCGCGCCTCACCGCCTCGATGTCTGCACCGACCCGTTCGCAGAGCAGAGCCAGCTCGTTGATGAAGCTGATCCGCGTCGCCAGGAAGGCGTTCGCGGCGTACTTGGACATCTCGGCCGAGCGATTGTCCATGAACAGGATCGGCTTGCCCAGCCGCAGCAGAGGCTTGTAGAGCCGCTCCATGATCCGGCGGGGGCCCTCGCCAGCGCAGCCGACGATGATGCGGTCGGGGTTGCGAAAATCCTCCAGCGCCGCTCCTTCCTTGAGGAACTCGGGGTTGTTCACCACGTCATGCGCGAAAGACGACGACTCGCGCAAGATGGCGGCCACGCGGTCGGCCGTCCCCACCGGTACGGTCGACTTGATGACGACCGTGAGAGGACCGGCGGCCGCCTTGCCGATCATGCTGGCGACCGCCATCACGCCGTCCAGGTTCGCGGAACCGTCGCTGGCGGAAGGCGTGCCCACGGCGATGAAGACCACCTCGCAACCGGCCACCGACCCGGGCCCATCGTCGGTGAACGACAGCATGCCCTGCGCCATGCCCTCTTTCACCACATCTTCAAGGCCAACCTCGTAGATCGGCATCTTGCAGGCCCGCAGCATCTCGACCTTGCTCAAGATCTTGTCGACGCAGACCACCTGGTGCCCCATCTCTGACAGGCAGGCCCCGGCGACCAGTCCCACATACCCGGTTCCAATGACGCAGATATTCACTTTCCACACAGACCTTTCAGCTGCCGAAAAAAAAATGCCCTTCGTGGGCGTCCTGGCAGACTAGCCGCTGCATTCATCGTTGTCCACCATCGTGGAAACGCGAGACAAGATTTGAGACAGCACGCGGGAGCAACTCAGCGCGGATCAGCTGGGACAATTCCCGCAACCGCCAACAGGCGCCTCGCAGGAAGCTGCAGGACCGGCAGGGCCGCGCGGCTTGACGCGCCCCCGCATCCGGTTAGACGCGCCTGGCCCCGCAAGCGGGGCGCATAGTGGCCCGCCCGTGACGCCGCCTCTGCGGTGCCGAGCGGCCAGTTTCCCTTCCCGAGGACAGGAGAAGACCTTGGCTACCCACAAAGACGCCATGAAGCGCGCTCGCCAGGCCAGAGAGCGCCGCCTACGCAACCGCCACTACCGCACGCGGATGCGCAACCAGATCAAGGCCCTGCGCACGGCCATCGAAGCCGGTGATGGCGAGACCGCCCGCAGCCTCCTCCCAGCCACGGTCAGCGTCATCCAGCGCGTAGCCCAGAAGGGTGTGATCCACCGTCGCAACGCGGCGAGAAGGGTCAGCCGCCTGGCAAAGGCCGTCAACGGAATGCCCCAGGACTGAGGAACCGGCCTCAGCGGGTCGCAAGCTCCAGGACCAGGGCTTCGAAGAGTCGCTTGTCTCCGGCCCTGTGCCCGCGCATGGCGTGGTTCGCTCGGGCCAGGACCTCCATCACGCGATCCAGCCGCAGCGGGTTGCGCCGCAGGTTGGCCCGCGCCGCGTTCATCTTGTTCCTGGGCATGCGTATGCCCTGCTTCCAGGGATCGCCCCCCTGCCGCAGGCAGTACTGCAGCAAGACGAGCTGACGCACCTGCCAGATCACAAGGGGCAGGATGCGGGCTGGCGCGTTGCCTTCCTGCATCAGCCGGTGCACGATCTGCAAGGCTTGGCCGGCCTCGCGGCGTACGATGGCGTCCGTCAGATCCCAGATCACGGTCTCTGCCAGCAAGGAGCAGATGCTCTCCACCTGCTCCGCCCGCACTCGACCCTGGCCCCCCATGAAGGCCAGCAGCTTGTCCGTCTCGCGGGCTAGCCGCCCCAGGTCGCGCCCCACCACCTCCACCAGCAGCTGCGCCTCGCGCCGGCCAATCTGGCAGCCCCCCTCCTGCACGCGGGCGCTGACGAAGCGGATTGGATCCTGCTTGCCGGCCTCGAAGCGAAACACCTCTCCGATCTTGCGAATGGTGTTGCGCATCCTGGCCGCCCGGTCTATTCCCTTCTTCGATCCGGGGCTCTTGACCGGCCCGGGCAGCTTGCTCCCCGTGATGATCAACACCGTGCTGGGAACGGGCGACGCCACATAGGCGCGCAGCAGATCCAGCTCGTCCGTCTTGGCGCTCTCCAGCTCCTTCACCACCACCACGCGGCGCGGCCCCATCATGGGCGTGGTGCGGGCCTGGCTGAGCAGATCCGCCAGGCTCCCACTGCCCCCCAGGACGCCCTCGCTGCGGTTGAAGGCTTCCACGCCTCCCTCCAGGCCGCGCTCGGCGATATGGGCCACGGTGCGCCGCACCAGCAGACTCTCATCCCCAAAGACCAGGTAGACAGGCGCCAGCTGATCAGGCAGCTCGGGAAGCAGGCCAGCCTTGCCGCTCTTGACGACGCTCATTTCGCCTCCGGACTACCGGCGTCGGCCGCGCTCGTCGGTCCGAAGCAATACAGGGCGATGGCCTCTTCCATCAGCAGCTGCGCCAGCTCGCGGAACGCAGAGGCGCGCAGCGCGCTTATCTCCGAGGAACCCCCGCCAGGGGCGGCCAGGGCCAGGGAGCGACGCAGGGCCAGGCTGTCCGCCCCCTGCGCTGTGAAGCGCAGCGCCAGCTCGGCGCTGTAAGCGTGCACCGCTCCGTCGCGGGCCAATGAGGGCGTGAAGCTGGCCTGCGTGACGTCGATGGAGACGCTGCGCCCCGGCTGGATCCCCAGTCTGCGCAAGCTGTCGGCGAAAGCCGTCTCCAGCGCGTCCGTCAAACCGGGCTCCACCACGGGCGCATGAACCGGCCCCGGGCTGAGCCCCATGGCAGGCTGCGGCCTGCCGACGCGATACGCACAACCGGCGACCAGCAACGCCGCCAACAGCGCAACGCGCTCTCCGCGTCGGCGGACAAGAGCATGGATCGCAGGCCCGTTTGCCACGATGTTCACCAGCAAAGGGAGGAAGAGGTTGACAAGTTGCCGGCAGACTCGCACGATCTACCCACCATCAGCCGGAGGAACCATGCGCGCAGTTTCCCTTATCACCCTCGCCGCCATCTTCCCGCTCGGCGCATCGGCCAGCCAGGCCCAGGCGCTCGAGCCCATCCCGTCCGCGAGCGTCTTGGGCGGATCGGCTGCGGCGCTCGGGCTGGCCCCCCAGGACGAGATGCCTGGCACCGAGAGCGGCGCGCCCACAGTGCAGCGCAAGCGCGATTGGTTGATGGAGGTCAACTTCCGTGGGCGCTTCCTGGGCATCCCGGACAGCCTGCTCGACATCTGGTACTTCGACGAGGATGACGGTGGCTACGAGGGCAAGCGCCCCAAGGTCAGGGCCTGGGGCGTGGGGCTGGAGTACGTGGTGAAGAGGGACGCCGCCAATGGCATCTTCTACTTCGACTACCTCGGCTCGCTGATCCAGGAGGGCTACTGGGACGACGTCGAGAAGCCCGCCATCCACACCGACGGCGACTGGATCAAGCCCGAAAAGCTCGGCATCATCGATTTCGGCGCCAACTACGGCCACGAGCTCAAGGCCACGGACTGGCTGGGCTTCATGTTCGGCGGGGGCCTTGGCATGCTGATCATGACCGGTGAGCTGACGCAGTGGAGCCCTGGCTCCACCTCGGAAGGCGATCCCACCTGCAGCGAGGGCCTTCTCGAGGCCTGGGAAGCCAGCGACGCCCCGGCCTATGAGCGCTACGAGGCGGGCTGCGGCGACGACGGTGCCAAGCGCGTGCCCAAGGTGCTGCCCATCGTGGACCTCAACATCTCGGTGCGCTTCAACTTCAACGATCGGGCGAACATGAGGCTGGAAGGCGGCTTCCACGACATGTTCTACTTCGGCGGCGCGACCGGCATCGTCTTCTAGCCCACTAGGGCTGCTGCTTCTGGCTGACCTGCGGCTGCGGGTCGTAGTAGACATTCACGGATCGCGCCAGGCTGAGCCCGGTCGCATCGTGCGCCAGGATGACCAGGGTGTTGGCGCCTTCGCGCAGCTCCGGCTCCACCGTGAAGGGGATGGCCTTGATGGCTCCTTCGCCACCGCTGTAGTAGATCTTCCGCTCGTTCCCCAAGCGGCTCTCGCTCGCGGACCGACTGTCGAACCAGGAGTGGAAGACGATCACGTCGCGCACCCCGGCGTCATCACGCACCACGCCCGAGAGCACCACGTCCTTCTGGCGGACCACCAGGTCGGGCTGCCGCGTGATCTCCAGCTGGGGCGGGTTGCGCTGCCTGGCGAAGTCGCCCATGTCCTCGCTGCGGGACGCGAGCTCGGCGGCTCCCAGCGCCACAGGCAGGACCAGCTCCTCTCGCTGGCTGATGTACTCGTAGAAGCCGGCCCGAATGACGGCACCGTAGTCGTAGAGCTCATTGTCGCCCATCAAGAACTCAATGGGCAGCTGCCCGGTCTCGCCAGCCCCCCGCACCTGGAAGGTGAAGCGCCCGGAGACGGTCTCTCCTGGGCCGGGACTACCCAGCTCGACGGTGCCGATCCGCAGATCCAGATCGGCGCCGGCCTTGTTCCTGATCTTGGCGAAGACCTCGGCGGAGTCGGTGTCGCCGACGTTGGAGACCTCGACCTCCAGGTCGATGGTCTCTCCGACCTCAGCCACGCCGTTTCCATTGCCCTGGCTGTCGCCGGTGCAGTCATCGCGCAGCTTGAAGGAGTACGCCAACCTGGGCAGGCCCCGGCCCTGGGTTCGCAGCTGCAGGTCACGCTCCCCGAGATTCCTGCCCGAAGCATCGCGCAGCAGGAAGCGCACGTGGTCCATCTCGCTGAGGTAGCCGTGGTCGAGCGTGACCTGCTGGACGTAGGAGAGCTCCTGGCCGGGATCGATGCGACCGAAGAAATACTCGTAGCCGTCCATGCGCTCGTTGTCGGACTCGGTCACCGCCATCACCTGGTAGACGGTCTCTTCTCCCGTGTTCGTGACATGAACCGTGACGTCCTCTCCCTCGCCCGCCAGCAGCACGCCGTCCTCGCCCAGGTCCAGGCGCAGCTCGAGCTGCGGCTGCTCGGGCTGGGGACCGGCGCTCCAGTCGATGCCCAGCGCTTCGAAGGCCGTCTGCACGCGGTCGGCCTCCTCTTGCTGACGACGGGACACCACGGAGGCCGACGCGGCCACCACGTCCGCACGCCTGGCGCCTTCGCTGCCCAGCAAGACCTCGCGGGCGAACTGCACCTCCCAGTCCCTTGACAGGTCCCGGCGCTCCCGGCGCCGGTTCTCTTCATCGGCATCCACGTCGCGCAGGTAGCTGATGCGGTAGGCGGCTCGCTCCAGTTCCTGGTCGCTCGTGCCGAGGTGCCGATCCAGGTCCGCCTCGCGCACGACCCTCTCGCGCCAGAAGAGAAAGACGACGCGCTCCTCTTTCCGCTCCTCGTCCTCAGCGCCATCCCCTTCCTCGGCGTCCTTGACGTGCACCACCTGCGGCACCAGCTCCACGTCCGGCGTGATCCCCACAGACTGGATGCTGTTCTCGCCGGCGGTCAGGTACTCGGCAACGGTGAGCTTCAGCTGGGACTGGTCGGCATTCTCGTACAGATGCTGAACGGATCCCTTGCCGAAGCTGCGCTCACCGAGCACGGCGGCGCGGTCCAGCTTGCGCAGCGCGCCCGCCACGATCTCGGAGGCGCTGGCCGAGTGGGCGTTGTTGAGCACGACCATGGGATAGGAGGGCTCGGTGCGAGAGGAAGAGGCCCGCTCCGTGTCCCGCCGGCCGTTTGCGGCCACCGTGGCCACCACCACACCGCTCTCCAGGAAGCGATCGGCCACCTCGACGGCTTGAGTGAGGTAGCCACCCGCGTTGTCTCTCAAGTCCAGGATCAGGCCCTGGGGGGCTCCCCCCAGGTCGCGACGGAAGCCAGCCAGCACCGCGTCGAGATCGCGGCTTGTGTTGGCGTGGAAGGCCTTGATGCGCACATAGCCGATGCCGCCCTCCAGCAGCTCCCCCTCCACGGGGTTGATGCGGATCAGGTCGCGCACGATGGTGAAGGGGCGCGCCTCGTCGAAGATGTCCCGCATCACCATGATCGTGACGGGCTCTCCCACCGGGCCGCGCAGCTTGCTGACGGCCTCGGGCAGGGTCATGTTGATGGTGGACTCCTCCTCGATACGCACGATGTGATCACCGGCTTTGAGCCCCGCTCGGTAGGCCGGCGTGTCCTCGAGGGGGTACTCCACCGTGAGGCGACCCTCGCGCACGGTGATGGTGATGCCGAGGCCGCCGAACTCGCCCTGGTTCTCGGTGTTCATCTCCTGCGAGTCGTCCGGAGACATCAACACCGAGTGGGGATCCAGCGTGGAGAGCATGCCATTGATCAGGGCGTACTCGACCTCGCGATGCTCCACCTCGGGATCTGCGAGCCGCTCGTCGAGCACCTCCGTGACCTTGCCGACGGCGCTGGCCAGATCGTCCAGGTCCTGCAGCGGCTCCATGGGCAGGGTGGTGGTGTAGGCCCCCACCGACACGTGCAGCAGGCTGCCTCCGGGCTCGCGGGACAGCAATACGCTATCGACCTCGCGCTCCACCATGTCCAGCGCCGCGTCGAACATGGCCTCGGGATCGATGCGCTCCGGCTCCACGTAGCGCTCCCGGATGAAGTAGCGCGTCCTGTCGAAGAGCCGCAGCTCCGACAGGCGGTAGCCCACCGAGGAATCGTCTCCCACTGCCGCCTGTGCGGATCCGGCTCGCACCGAACCCGACTCGAAGCCACCGAAGCCCACCGCGAGATGGTAGGCGACCAGGCTGGCGCTCATGGCCCCGGTGAACATGAAGAGGTGCTTGAGCGCCCTGGTGAGCATGGGGTCTCCTGGTACGGGCTGTGGAACCGGCCCGTCGAGTCTAGAACTTAGGACCCCGACGTGGACGGTGTCAACGAGACGACTCACGATGGGCAGGTGCCGGGGAGGGCCCTCCGACGCCCGGACCGCACACGCTGCCAACCCCGCCACGCGCAGCGCCATTCCTCGTCGGCCTCGGTATTCGTTGCAGCCACCACATAGTGGCCCTTCTTCAGGCTAGGCTTCGATTGCCGGGCGTACGCAGTGGCATCTTGGGTGCCCCGGCGCGCCCATAAGGCGCGGGGCTCAAAGGTCCTGTGGACCTTTGAGGG
>CAYVQL010000085.1:0-35170 GCA_964454135.1 uncultured Enterobacterales bacterium
TGCCGTACCCGCCATCCCCGTACGCGTCGGGTTGGGTGTCCGCGATGGTGGTCTCTCGGAGGGTGACCGAGGTGCCGGTGTCGATCGCAACCACGCCCACCCTGGTGTTTGCCCTGACCTCGCAGGCCTCCGCGCTCAGGCTCGCGCCGTCTTCGACACCGATGCCGTACCCACCCTCCCCGTTTCCGTCGGGCTGGGTGTCCGCGATGGTGGTCTCCCGGAGGGTGACCGAGGTGCCGGAGCCGAGTGCAGCAACCCCCGCCACGGTGCTCCCCCGGACCTCGCAGCCCTCTGCGTCCAGGCTTGCACCCTCCGAGACCACGATGCCAAACCCGTGCTCCTCGTTGTCGTCGGAGCGGGTGTCCTCGACCGTGGTCTCCCGGAGGGAGACCGAGGTGCCGGAGTCGTACACCAGCATTCCTATGGAGGTGCTCTCCCGAACCTGGCAGCCTTCCACATCCAGGCTCGCGCCGCCGTGGACGTCGATGCCGTACCCGCGCCCCCCGTTCTCGTCGGGCTGGGTGCCTTCGATGGTGGTCTCTCGGAGGGTGACCGAGGTGCCGGAGTCGTACGCGAGCACGCCCAGGGGGGTGTTCCCCCTGAGCGCGCAGGCTTCCATCGTGAGCACCGTCTCATAGCTTCTTGCCTGGAAGGCTCCGACACCGGTGAACACGCTATCCGCCACCGCGGAATCATGGATCCCTACGGTCCCCGATCCAACCAGCACACCGACAGAGCGCGATCCGCTCACCGTCACGCCAGAGACCTCCAGCTTCGAAGACTTGGCGTCCACGTAGATGCCGGGCGTCCACTCATCCCCCACGCTCGCGTCCATGACGACAAGCTCCTTGCAACGCCCGGCCAAGCGCACGCCGTCATGCTCGCGGCCCAGCTCCAGCGTCTCCGGGTAGGTCCCGGCCGCCACTGCCACCATGCCGCCGTCCGCGTCTCCCGCCGCATCCAGCCCCGTCTGGATGGACGTGAAGGGCGCGGCCTCGCTGCCATCGCCGCCCTCGCCAGCCGCGATGTCCACGTAGACCGTGCTCTCATCGACCTCCAGGTTCCCCCAGCTGCCGGTGCCACAGGCGGCGGGCACGCACTCGCCATCGTCGTCGAGGAAGCCGGTGTCGCAGTCAAGCTCGGTGTCAGGGGCGTGGCCAGTGTCGTGCGTGGGAGAGGTGTCGTCGGGCGTGCGCTTCAGGCGCTTGTCCTTGTCGCAGGCGAGGAGGAGAAGCGGAACGACGTGGGAAAGGGAGGGGCGCAGGTTCATGACCTCGATGGCGATCTGATGACAGGGCCTCTCGAAGCATGGCGGACCGGGGAGGAGACGTCGAGTGCGGCACTGTCTCGCGATTCCGCTGCGGGTCCTCCCCAGTAGGACGAGCTGAACAGGATGACCAACGAGCTGCCCCTCCCTCGCCTTCGGGCGCGGCGGTCCGGCGCTCCAGCAGGTTCGCGAGCTCCCCATGGCCAGCGGCTCGCGCGTAGTCCGCCGCTGCATGGCCCCCGCTGGCCTGGGCGCTGATATCGGCTCCGCGTTCCAGCAGCAGCTCGACGGCCTCCCGCTTGCCCTGCGCGGCGGCCCAGATCAGAGGCGTAAGGCCCTGCTCGTCACGGGCGTGCACATCGGCGCCGAGGGCCAGCAAGGGCTCGATGGTCTGGTCTCGACCCGCGTAAGCCGCCCAGATCAGAGGCGTGAAGCCGAATTCGTCCCGCTCCTCGAGATCTTCCTCTCCGCGGATCAACTGGTCGTAGAGCTGGGCGCCCTGCTCTCGGGCGGCGGCGACGTGCAGGGCCAGCCGTCCGTCTACGTCCCGCGCATCGATGGGCGCCCCCCGTTCGATCAGGGTCAAGGCCGCCTCGATGGCATCCCAAGGCGATGGCGTACATCAGGGGCGTCATGCCGTCCTGCGTCTCAGGCCCCAGGCTGGCGCCGGCGTCCAGCAGCAGCTCGACCACCCGCTGCTCGGCCATCACCATGGCAGAGAACAGGGGTGTGTGGCCGTCCCATGCAGGGGCGTCCACGGTGGCGCCCGAGGCCAGGAGTTCGGCTACCACGGCCGGGGATCCCTTGAGGGCGGCCAGGTGGAGGGCGCTTCGACCGTGCTTGTCACTGGCGTTCATATCTGCACCGTTTTCGAGAAGCAGCCGTACCATGTCGAGCGCCTTGTTCTCGCAGGCCACCAGCAGCGCCGTACGTCCGGCGTCGTTCCTGGCTTCCAGTTGCGCCCCCCTGTCCAGCAGCAGCTGGACCAGCTCCCCCTTGGTTGCGGGGCTGTCGCAGTAGCGGCACTTCACCGCCGTCATCAAGAGCGTGCCCTCGTCCGGTACGGTCTGACCGGGGTCGGCCCCGTACCGCAGGAGCAACTCCAACGGAGCCAAGCGACAGCCGAGTACGGCCATATGAGCCGCGGTGCGTCCCTCCCTGTCCCTGTCGTCGGGTTGGGCTCCCTCCTCGAGTCTCCCGCTCAAGGTCTTCATCCGCATCTTTGCCGTAGCCGAGATGAGCGCCTCGCTCTGGTTCGGCGATGTGTCGGCCACGGCTCCGCACGCTCGGAGCAGCGTGGAGACCCGCTCCTCCACTGGCGCCTGCCCTTTGCCAGCGCACTCCGCCTCCAGAGCGTGGCAGAGCGCGCTGTTCCCCAGCGGATCCCGCCTGTCCAGCCTGGCCCCAGCGTCCAGCAACGCCTCTGCCAAGCCCCGGTTGCCCACGTCCGCGGCCTTCATCAGGGCGGTCTCTCCATCGCTGCCCACAGCGTCGCGCGCGGCACCCTTCGCCAGTAGCGCGCGGCCTGCCAGATCGGCAGCGAGCCACGGTGCCTGTGCCTGGTCGCTGTGATGCCCGCCCCGCGTCTGCGCTACGCGGATCTGCGCCGTTGCGCGATCCCGTCCGCGTCCATTGGGATCGGCTCCAGCTTCCAGCAGAAACGGCACGGCCTCCGGCCGGCAGCGTGCCGCTTCGACCAGAGGCGTGTCCATCCTATCGGCGTCCGAACCCGGCTCGATGCTGGCGAATTCGATGCTCACGATGCGCTGCTTTCCCTCGGTCGGATCCTGGATGGGCAGGCCTTGGGCGCGTAGCCTGCGTTGCAGCGAAGGGGGCTTCTCGGGCTTGGGCCCGTCCAGCTCGCTGCGCCAGCGATACCTGCCCTCGACGGAGGCGCCGGCTGCCAGCAAGGGCTCGAGGATCGCACGGATTTCGCCCAGCTCGGCCCGTGCTCACACGGCTAGGGACAACGGTGTGTTGCCATGGCCGCAGTGCATGTCGGCCTCGGCCCCTTGCGCCAGCAGCGCTGCGACGACCTCGCCTTCCGCACGCCTGGCGGCTTGGCAGAGGAGGCCTGTCTCGCCCGTCACTTCGATACCGTTGGCGCCCAGCTCGAGCAGCTCGACGATGTGGGCAGGGTCGCGTCGGGGCTCTCCCAGTGCCGCGAGAAGCGCCTCGTCCAACGCCCGCTGGCGCTCCTCTCCTTCGAGCCCGGCGATGCGGTCCATGCGGTTTTCTCGTACACGTTCCTCGGGCTGGTAGAAATAGGCGTCGCAGTCGCAGCTGCGCTCCGGGGGGCAGGTCAGCAGGCAGATCGTCCGCAGCTGGCAGGCCGCCTGCCAAGCCTGACGCCAGCTCCTCACCCGCTCCTCGGCCGACGTCCACCGCGTGTCGGGAGGCGGTTCCTCAAGCTCCCTCAGCTGCAGAAGATCGGCATAGGTGCCCAGCCGCCTGCCGACCTGCTCGATGGTCATCTGTTCAGGCCCCGGCGGCAACAGGGCGCCCGTCGCCCACCCGCTGACGGCCACGGCCAAGCCAACCAGGCAGAGCAGCGACAATACGCTGTGGAGAATGCCGCTGCTGGGCTTCACCGGTTCAGGGAGGGGCATTTCTCCATCCCACATGGGCAACTTGTCCCTTCCTCGATGACGGGCCAGCACGCGTGGCAGCGTCGCATACGGCCTTCAGCTCCCCCCCGTCGAGCCGGAGTCCACCCACGGCGCGGCGCTCTCAGGGATCCACCGCAGCGGGAGGAGCCGGCCCCGGCGCTTGAGGCTGCTGGCCCTTCTTGTCGGCGGTCGGGTTCTTCCCATCATTTCCCTGGCCGCGGTAGTCGGGCAGCAGGGGGGAGACCTCCAGCAGCATGGCGCGCAGCTCGTCCGTGTCCAGCTGGTGGTTTCCGTCGCGGTCGTGGTCCTCGAAGCGGCGGCTCGGGTGGGCCACGCGCTTGAACTCGGCCTCGGACAGCTGGCCGTCCCCGTCCTGGTCCAGCACGGTCATCAGCCGGCTCGGAGGGGGGACGGGCGGCTGCGGATCCGGGGACGCCTGGTCAGTGCAGGACAACAGGAGCAGGCATGTCCAGGGGAAGGGGCGCATGGGGGGTAGTATAATCCGTAGCTCACCCTGCTCCGCGCTCCCCGGGGGTGCTCCCTGGCCCGCTCTCCGACTCGCCTCGCCTGCCTCAGCCTGGTGCTTGGGGTCGCAGCCGCCTGTTCCTCAGGCCAGGAGGCCGCGCCTCCGGGTCCGCAGGATCCGCCGCAGGCCGAGTCCTCGTCGTCCCCCAATATCGTCTTGATCTCCATCGACGGGATGAGGGCGGATCGCGCGCACTTCGACGGCAACCCGCGCCCCACCACGCCCAACCTCGACGCCTTCGCGCAGCAGAGCGTGCGCTTCCCCAACGCCTTCAGCCAGGCCAACGAGTCCCTGCTCTCCCACGCGGCCCTGTTCACGGGGCGCTACCCCAGCGAGGTGGCCTACCCGGACTATATGCAGTACCTGCTGCCCCAGGAGTCCTTCTGCCTCTCGGAGGCGCTGCAGGCCATCGGTTACGACACAGCGGCGTTTTCGGCCAGCGGGCACGTCAAGGCCCACTTCGGCTTCAACCAGGGCTTCGCCACCTGGAACGAGGCGCAGGACTTCGCCTCGTTCTTCCACACGGTCCCCCCCGCGGTGGCGTGGCTGGAGCGGCGACAGCCGGACGCGCCACCCTGGTTCCTGTTCCTGCACGGCTACGACTGCCACCGCCCCTACGCCCACGATTCCGTATTCTTCCACCCCTTCGACGCAGACTACGAGGGGCCCATGGAGTCTCTGGTGCAGCTGCGCAACGCCACCGAGCGCATCTACCAGGGAGTGCACTATCCGCAGTTCTTCCGCGAGAGCATTCAGCACGCGGGCGGGATGTGGATGTCGGATCCCAGCAACTACCTGCGGCTGGCCGAGGCAGCGGGCAGCGGCACCGAGGCCCACCCGCTGAGCACCAGGGACATCGAGCACATGGTGGCCCACTACGACGGCGCGGTGCTGGCAGCGGACACCTACGTGGGCCTCTTCCTCGAGGCGCTGCAAGGGCTCGGGCAGTGGCGGAACACGGTGGTCATCGTGCTCTCGGACCACGGCGAGGATCTGCAGACCCACGGCTTCTCCAACCACCGGGCCGTGCTCTACGACTCCACCACCCGCGTGCCCCTCTTGCTGGGCGGTGGCGCCCTGCCCGTGGCCTGGCAGGGACGCGTCGAGGAGGATCTGACGGACGCAGTGGACCTGGTGGCCACCGTGATGGACATCGCCGGCACCGTGCCCCCGGCAGGCACCCGGGGCCGCAGCCTCTGGGCCCTGTTGCAGGGAGAGGCCGTGCCGGAGAAGGCCGCCGTCTTCCAGCAGGGGGTGCTGGGGCAGACGGCCATGCGGACCGAGACCCATCGGCTGGTCTTCAAGGGTTTGCGGCTCACGGATCCGGCCTACGGCGAGCGCATGGCTCTGGAACCCATCACCGGAGGGCACTTCGAGCTCTACCACACCGCGCACGACCGCGAGGAGCGACGGGATCTGCTACCCCTGAACGCGGAGCCGGCCGAGCGGCTGCGCGCCCAGCTCGTGGCCTGGTACAGGTCGCTGCAGCGCTCGGAGCTACGGCAGCCCATGGACCCTGAGATTCGCGCCACCATGAATCGCCATGGATACTGGTAGCGCCCGCCCCCCGCGCCGCGCAGGCCCATGGCGGTGGATCCTGCGGATCGCCGCGGGCGTCGCCATTGCCGAGCTGTGCCTGCTGCTGGGCCTCTGGCTGCTGCCCGGGCCGCCCGAGGCGCTGCCCGACCCGGACCTGGCCCCGCCACCGCCTCGGAATTCCGCAGCCAACCAGGGGCAGCAGGCTCAAGGCGACGCGAGCCAGGGATGGGTGGCACTGGACGCCATCCTGGCCCGCCGGCTGGAGCTGGCGGCCCAGCAGAGGGGCCTGGACCCGGCACCGTTGCTGCCTGCTGCGGAGCTGCGCGCGGCGGCCCTGGCCGCGCCGCAGCCCGACTCGGCCGCGGTCCAGGAGCTGCTGGCGGCCTATCGGCAGTCCTACGCGCAGCTGGGCCTGCCCACGGAGCTGCTGGAGCAGGCTGCGGAAGGCACGGGCTACCAGTAGCCGCGGGCGCACCACCTGGAGTCGCTGCGCGAGCGCTCGCTCCGGTTCGAGAAGCTCTCCGAGGCCTTGGTCATCGTTGCGGCCATTCGGCCGCGACGATGAGTCGGCCTGTTTTTTTTGCGGGGGGAGGCTGCCTCCCCCCGCACCGCTAGCGCTCAGCAGGGCTGCGCCTGCCCTGCGGGCACCGCGGCTGCCGCCGCTGGCTTGCCCCTCAAAGGTCCGCAGGACCTTTGAGCCCCAGCGCCTTATGGGCGCGCCGGGGCATCCAAGATGCCCCGGAAGTGCAATCGGCTTTCAACCCTGGCAATGCATCGATTGGTTCGCGGTAGGGACGACCCTCACGGGCCGCCCCCCCGCACAGATCCCAGCGAGCGGAACTACCGCAGGCATTACGCGCTGTTTTCCAGGGCCGGCTTCACTGACCCGCTCATCGACCTCGCCAGCGAAGGATCGGTCCTCCTGTTCTCCGGGCCCCAGATGATCCGACAGTGATCCCGGACGGCACCGCCATTCCGGGGTGCCACGCCGGGCTGACACCAGCGGTTCAGCCCCCTCCCGCGTCACGAGCCGCTGGCGACGTCCCCCGGCGCTCCCTGCGCCGCTCCCGGCGCCTCCGCCGTGCCTCGCGACGAGCCTCACGCTTCTCTTGGCGCGTCGTGGGTAGGACGTCGGTCTCTGTCGCCAGCGTGTCACCGCGAGGTTCCTCCCTGTCTTCGGGAGCTGGAGGAACGAGCGAGGTAAGTGCATGAGTCGTGGCACTGGGCTCGGGACGGCAACACCAGGCGGATCGCCGACCATCGGCCATGGCCTCCCGCACCTCGATCCCCGCCTCCGAGGACAGCACGCGGATGGTGCCGTCCTGATCGGTGCGGTAGACCTGGATGCCCCGCCGGGCGAGCCGGCCCAGGGTCTCCTCGGTGGGGTGGCCCCAGCCGTTGGCTCCCACGCTGATGAGCGCGATCTGTGGCTGGAAGGCTTCCAGGAACCGGCCCGTAGTGCTGTGGGCACCGCCGTGGTGGGCGACCTTGAGCACCTCGCAGGGCGTGGGGTGTTGGGCCAGCAGGCGCCGCTCCGTCTCGGCCTCGGCGTCCCCTGTGAAGAGCATGCAGTGGCCCTGGTGCTCCAGGCGGAGGACCACCGAGTTGCTGTTGTGGTTCGAGCGTGTACCGCTCAGATGGATCTTCCCCGGCCAGAGCACGTAGAGCACCGCCTCGCTGCCCAGCTGGATCCGCTGCCCCTTCTCGGCTCGGACGTAGGGGATGCCCAGCTCGGCCACCGCCTCCATCAGGGCCTCGTAGGTTGCGGTGTTGTGGGATTGTCCGCTGTCCATATAGGCACTGATGGGGAGCTGATTGACGACGTGTTCCATGCCCCCGATGTGATCACGGTGAGGATGGGTGGCCACCACCAGATCCAGCCCGGACACGCCACGGGCGCGAAGCGCGGCGACCACGTCCGTCTTCCCAGGGCCGGCGTCGATGAGCACGGTCTTGCCTTCGGGGCTCCGTATGAAGATGGCGTCGCCTTGCCCCACGTCCAGCACGTCCGCCCACAGGGTTCCCGCCCAGGCCGGCAGCGCCACGAGCAGAGACAGGACGAGCAAGGGCGCCAGCACCAGCTTCCCACGCCACGCGCCCTTGGACAGGGGTGCCCGTTGGTCCATCCCTATCCCTCCCAGGGAGAGCCGCTGCACTCAGTCCACCCACCCAGATCCTCGTCCTGGGCCAGCTCGACCGCAGCTCGGATCTGGTCGCAGCAAGCGTAGTCGGCGAACCACTCGTCGATGGGCAGGGCGTAGCCTTCCTGAGCCAGATCCAGGTTGACCAGGTGGTGGCCCTGCTGCACGTAGACCAGGGCGCGACCGTAGATGCCGAGGCAGTCCTCGGCGAAGTGCAGGGTGACCTCCTCTCCCTCGATCTCCGTAGCGAGCCAATCTCGCGCCTCGGGCCCATAGCACTCCGCATCCCCCGAGATCTCCGGGGTGTCGATGCAGAGCAGGCGGGCCCGATCGACGCTGCTGCCGTCGGGCAGCCCGATGGGGGGGGCGACTTCGAGGGTGTCCCCATCGACCACTTCCACCACAGTGACCTCCAGGGACTCGCGGCATGGCGCGACGGCATCTCGAAAGCAGCTGTGATCCCCCCAGCCGCAGCCGCCTGCGGCGCAGAGGAAGCCGAGCGCGGGACTTCGGTGGAACATGGGAGGTCTCCTCATCGTTCAGAATCGGAAGTCCGCCCCCAGCTCGAGCTTGCGCTGGGGATTGGGCTCCGCCTCGGGGTCGTCCACGTCGTGGACCTGTTCATAGCGGGCGTGCACGGTGAGCTTGCCCAGCAGCCGAGCCTTCACCTGGCCGAAGGCGCTGTTGTAGGCCATGCCCGTGTCCGGCGTGTCCACACGCTCCTGGTAGCGCTTCACCCGCGCGGTGAGCTCCAACTGCTCGCCGACATCGACGATCAGCTTGACCCACCCGTATCGATCATGGGCCAGCGCTTCGGGGTAGGAGCTGTGATCGTAGGCGATGTCCTTGGCGAAGACCTGCAGGATGGCGGGCTCCCAGGGCTGGAGCCGCAGGCCCGCGCCGAAGGCTGACTTCAGGCCCGCCTGGATGGACTCGTTGCCGGTGTCGTAGGCGAGCGCCCTCCCCTGCTGGGAGATGTCCTTGTCGCGCAGGTACGCCACCAGGTCGATGCCCGCCCAGGGCAACGGATCCACGTCCAGGCGGCCCTCCACGTAGGCGTCCGTGACCTCCTCGGAGGGCTGATACCAGATGTCTCCCTTGGCCCGAATCCGCAGCCAGGCGAAGGCCTCGATGATCAGATCCAGCTGGGGTCCCAGCTCGTCCCGATCGCGCCAGCCCCCCGTGCGATCCTCGTCGTAGCGGGCTTCATCCTCGCCCAGCCCGTACTCATCCGGCTCGGACTTGCCGCGCGCCTTGGGGTTGTCGAACCCGACGCCGTAGTAGCGGAAGGCCAGGCCGGTCTCGAGCAACCACACCACGAGCACGCCCTCGACCCGGGCTCCGAAGCCTCCCGTGTCGGTGACGGCGGCCTCGGCGTACAGGTCCGCCGCCCCCGCGCCGAGCGCGCCGTCGATACCCGCCGCCCCGTAGAAGTCCCGGTTGGGCAGGGGATAGCTGGTGAAGACGAAGTCGTAGCGCTTGTCCAGGTGCCCCCCCCAGGCCGTGATGCCCAGGTGTGTGCGCTCGGACCAGAACAGGCTGGCGTTCAGGCCCAGCAGGTCCTCGCGGTACAGCCAGGGGAAGGTGACGCTATCGCCCACCTCTTCGATCTCGCTCGCGTCGTCGACCTGCACCTCGCTGGGTGAGAAGTCGTTCTGGTACATGTCGTGGTGGTTGCAGGAGGCGAAGACCGTCAGATCCAGGATTGCGCCCCGCTCCCCCAGCTGGCGCCTGGTCGAGGCGGCCGCACCCAGCATGCGCTTGGGCACCGTATACGAGTCGTAGTTCTCGTAGTCCTTGTAGATCTTGAGATCGTCTGCGAAGCCGTGGGGGCGCAGCTTGTCCGTGACATCGAATGTGAGACGCTGCCCAAAGCCGATCTTGTAGTGGCCGACGATGACGCGCCAGTCCGCTCGGTCCATGGACAGGTGGATGCGCTCGAGCATCACCGCGGGCCGGCGGCCCTCCACCGTGATGCCCGTCTCACCGTACTCCACACCGTACAGATCACTCTGCTCGGCCACGATCAGCCCGGCCTGGAGCCACCCGTGGTAGCGCTGGCGGGACTTGACATAGACCACGGGGGCCCGCAGGTCAGCGAGCTGGTCGGTGTAGCGGAGGTTCACGCTGCCCTTGACATTCTCGGAAGACGCGGGGGATTTGATGACCGCCACGAAGGTCCTGACCTGGTTCCAGGTGTTCCGCCCCACCAGGTCGCGCAGCTGCCGAGCTGCGACGTAGGGCTCCTGCTCCCGCCGGACGATGATGGCGTCGGCCTGGGCGTAGGTGATGTCGGGAAGGAGGTAGAGATCCTCACGGGATGCCGCGTTGAGATCGATGGGATCGTCCAGCAGATCGAGCAGCTGATCGCGCAGCTCCTCGTCGATCTCCCCCACGTAGTACAGCTCGTGGATGTCGCTGTCGGAGCGCACCAGGATGGTGGCACCGTAGTCGAAGGCCAGCAGACCCGGAGCGAGCAAGGCGAGCCACAAGGTCGCGGGACCAGCTCCCGCGAAGGGGCCGGGGCGGTCATTCATGGCACGGTGCCGGGGGTGCCGTAGTGTCCCGCGGTGCCGAAGATGCTGGTGGCAGAGGCCCAGCAGGCCGATTCGTCATTGCCACTGGCCGAGAAACAATCCCCGGAGAGGAGCTCCATGGCGACGCCGGAAGAGAAGGGCCAGCTGTCGCTGTAGGTCAGCGCGTCCAGCTCGAGCTCGTCCCCATCCGGCTGCACGTAGATCAAGGCGAAGCTGTCGCCATCGTCCGCCATGGAGAAGCTCGCGTCGCAGTCGGCGGGGATGCCGCCGTTGGTGCCGCTGTCCGCGTCACGGGCGATGACCAGCACGGCACCAGCCGCCCAGGTCGAGCCGGTGCAGGTCAGGGTCTTGACCGATCCCGCGTCCTCGAGCTGCAAGTAGGCGAGGGGAATGTCGACGCCAGCGTCATTGAAGACCTCCGCGTACTCACCGTGGGCGGCCCCGAGATCGGAGCGCGGTGAGGGCATCAGCTCGGTGAAGAAGGCATCAGCCTGCGACAGGCTGGGGTGCTCGGGGCAGGCCTCATTGGCGCTTCCCGGGCTGCCCAAGTCACCGTTCCCCAGGTCCTCGCCGCTCGGGCACCATGAGCCCGGATCATCGTTGTCGCTGGCGTCCAGGAGCTCGGGATCCAGCGACAGGCTGGTTCCGGAGGAGGGCATGTCCCAGTCCGACCCACCGTAGTCCACGCAGTCCAGCACGGCGCCGTCGCTGTCCAGCAGGCAGATCTCCGTCTCGGCGGTGAGTTTGATGCCCGAGCCATACACGTAGTCCACTGGCACCACGGTCCCCAGCGCCTCGTCCCTGGCCAGGACCACGAAGGACCCAGCCGCCACGGACAGATCCTCGGCGACGACGTGGCTCCCGGAGTCGGTGCGCGAGATCTCCACACCGAGCAGGGAGCAGGAAGCGTCCGAGCCGTTGTGGACCTCGATGTACTCGCCCTCACCATCCGACAGCGCCGAGGGATCATGCATGATCTCCGAGATGACCAGCTCATCCCAGCATGCAGGCGCTGGGGGCGGCGTACAGGAGAGGCCGTCTTCACCCGGCGAGCCCAGGTCGCCATTGCCCAGGTCTTCGCTGCTCGGGCACCAGGAGCCCGGATCGTCGTTGTCGCCCGCGTTCAGGAACTCGGGATCCAGCGACAGGCTGGCGCCGGAGGAGGGCATGTCCCAGTCCGAGCCGCCATAGGCTACGCAGTCGAGCTCAGCGCCGTCGCTGCTCAGCAGGCAGATCTCCGTCTCGGCGGTGAGGGTGATGCTCGAGCCATAGACGTAGTCCACCGGCACCACGGTCCCCAGCGCCTCGTCCTTGGCCAGGACCACGAAGGATCCAGCTGCCACGGACAGCTCTTCTGCGACGACGTGGCTCCCGGAGTCGGTGCGCGAGATCTCCACACCGAGCAGGGAGCAGGAAGCGTCCGAGCCGTTGTGGACCTCGATGTACTCGCCCTCGCCATCCGACAGCGCCGAGGGATCGTGCATGATCTCCGAGATGACCAGCTCCTCCCAGCACGCGGGTGGCGCGGACGGTGTGCAGGAGAGGCCGTCTTCGCCTGGCGAGCCGCAGTCGCCGTTCCCCAGATCCTCGCCGCTCTCGCACCAGCTCTCCGGGTCGTCGTTTTCCGCGGCGTCGAGGTGTTCGGGATCGAGGGAGAGGCTGTGGCCCGCTGCGGGCAGATCCCAGCTGGCATCGTAGGAGACGCAGTCGAGCGCGAGATCGCCGTCGTTGAGGCATAGCTCGGTCTCGTCGGTGAGACTGATGGTGCTGCCGTAGACGTAGTCCACCGTGATGAACTCTCTGAGCGCTTCGCCCTTGGCGAGCACCGCGTAGCCGCCAGCGGCCACCGTGGTGCCCTCCTCGATGGTGTGGCTCTCGCCCTCTCCCCGAGAGATGGTCATCCCAGCCATATCGCAGGCCGACGTGCTCGGATTGTGGACCTCGAAATACTCGCCGTCCACTGCGGATGCAGCGGCGGGCTCGTACATGATCTCGGAGATGACCAGGCTGCGCCAGCAGCTCTGGCCGGTGTCGCCCTTCTGCCCGCACTGGCAGGCAGCCAGGGGGAAAAAACAGACCAGCGCGACGGCGGGGTTGATGACGGGTCTCAAGGTACCTCCAAGGGCGAGAGAGGTTCAGGGGGACTGCGTGGCAGTTCTACAATCAAAAGTTCCCCAGGTCAACGCCGAAGTTAAGAAAAAGAACCATTTTGGCACCACGAGGTGACCCGCTCTCGTCGATCTGGTGGTACAGGACGTAAAACGAAGATCGTGCCGTTGTGATAGGGTAGAGCAGCCTGCGCACTGGAACTTCCAGGAACCAAAGTGGTGCGCGACCCCCATCTGCGCACATGGAGACCATCATGGACCAACGCTCTGCCCGCATCGGTGCCCGCATCCGAGACATTCGCAAGGCCAAGGGGATCACGCTGGCCGAGCTGGGCGAGGTCATCGGTGTCACCCGGCAGCAACTGGGGCGCCTCGAAGCAGGGCACCGCACCCTCAAGCCGGACCTGCTGCAGCGGCTAGCCGATGCGCTCGGTGTGCCCCTCTCCCGCCTCGAGAGCGAGGACGACACGGCCTCGTGGGTGGCCGAGCTGCTCGAGCTGCTGGGTTGGCAGGTCCAGCTGGGCGAGGCGATACGGGATGAGTACCGCATCTCCTTCCGCACGGACGTGGCGGCGAGCTTGACCACGGGCCCTCTCGAGCTGCGCATGGCGGTCACCTGCCGCCAGCTGGCCACAGTGGAGGATGTCCAGAGCCTGCAGGGCTTCATCGACCGCTCGAGCTGCCACGTGGGGCTGGTGGTGACCGAGCTGACCCCGGCCCCGGACACCGTGGACTACGCTTCGCGCCGCGGCACCCTGGTGGTGCCTCGGCGAGACCTGCTGGCCCGCCTGATGGACCTCGAAGACTACACGCGCAAGCTCGAGGAGCAGTGGCACGCTCGGAAGGTTCGGTATGTGGAGCCCTCGGTGCAGCGGACCGACTCGGGCGATGTGCTGGGGCTGCAGGCCTGCATCGACGGCTGGCTCTCCGAGGAGAGGCTGAGCCACATGGTCCTGCTGGGGGAGCCTGGCGCTGGCAAGTCCACCGCCTGCCAGTTCCTGGCGGCCCGGCTCGCCATGCGCCACCGCGAGGATCCCATCAGCTGTCCGGTGCCGCTGCTCGTTCCTCTATGGGAGTTCTCCTATGTGAACGACATCAAGCAGCTCATCTTCAAAGAGCTGCTGTTTCGCCATGGCGTGAGCGTAGCCAGCACCGCTGCCCTCGAGCGCATGCTCTCGGAGGGCCGTTTCGTGGTCCTGCTCGACGGCCTGGACGAGATGACCGTGCGGCTCGATCCCTACGTGCTGCGCTGCAACCTGCGGGCCATCGCCAGCTTGCTGGACTGCGGCAGCCGCATCCTGCTCACCGCACGTACGCGCACCTTTCGCGATCTGAAGGAGGTCAAGGAGGTCTTCGTGCGTCCCGGGCGCTGGACCAGCGCTGCGCAGGATCCATCGGCCCAGGGGATCAGGATCGTACGGCTCGAGCTCTTCGATCAGCAGCAGGTGGAGGCCTACCTGCGCGCCCACAGCCGCCGTGGCTGGCGTGGTACCAAGGCTCGCATCGACCATGACGGCTTGAGCGAGCTGGCTCGCCTTCCGCTCGCGCTGCATATGCTCGCCCAGACCCTGCCGGGCATGGCCGCACGTCACGGTGGCCTCGATTCACTGGCCGCTGTCTTCGAGCATGCGGTGGACCTGTGGGCCCAGCAGGAGGCGGTCCGCATCTGCATCCCGAAGGATGACCTCATCCATCTGCTCGAGGAGCTGGCATTCCAGCTGTGGCTGCACAACCAGCCCCAGATCAACTACCGCCAGATGGTGCCGGGGCTCGCGCCCCTTCTCGAGAACGGGGACTCCGGCCTGGCCAGCCAGGTGGAGATGAATCCCCACGGCATTGGCAACAGCCTGTTCCTGCTGCGCGACGCGCAGGGAAACTACCGCTTCACCCACCGCACGATCCAGGAGTACCTGCTCGTTCGTCGTATCTTCGACACCATTCGCCAGGGTCGCCACGACGAGGTGGAGCAGTTCTGGTTCAACGAATCCAGCAGCTGTCTTGCGGCGGGGATGGTGGATGCCGCGCCCGTGCGCGCTCAGCTGAAGGCCTGGCTGGCGGAGCACTCCAAGGCGGCGCTGCGCGCCAACGCTGCGTTCCTGCTTGGCCTCGGAAACCACTCCGGGACCGTGCAAGTGCTGCTGGACGCCTTCCACGGAGACCAGGATCCGGAGGTGCGTCACGCCGCCGCCTTCTCATTGGCGCGTCGTGGCCAGATCGCGGTGGTCGAATCCCTGGGTGAACAGTCCCGCGCCGCCGATCCGAGCCTGGAGCGATCCTGGGCCAGGATAACCCTCGTGCTGCTGGCCAACGGCCACTGGGAGTCCCGACACGAGCCCTTGATCCAGGCGGTCAGGCTCCTGGTGCTCCCGGAGCTGGAGCGGGAGCTGCGTGTCGAGCTGAACGGGGCGCTGGCGCAGCCATTTGAGAGCGAAGCCTTCCACTGCGCAGTGGTACGTGCGGCCGGTTTTGTGGGCGACGCCATCACCCAGGGCCAACTCGAGGAGCTCCTCTCTCAGCCTTCCCGCAGACTGAGAGCCGTTGCGCAAGAGGCCCTCTCGGTGCTGGAGGGGCGCCTGTAGCTGGGGACGTCGACTGTTTCGCCGGTCAGGGACCGGACGGCGCGGGCTACCAGTAGCCGCGGGCGCGCAGCGCCTCCAGCAGGTCGGGATCCTGTGGCGGCTGGCCCCGCTGGCCGGAGAGCTGCAGGCCCTGGTACCACTGCAGCATGTCCGCCTTCATCTGCCGGGCCATTGCCCGCTGCTCCGCGAGCACGTCCTCTTGTTCTTCCGGGTCCAGTTGGAGGTCGAAGAGCTGAAACCAGGGCTCCTCCAGCGGGGCTGCGGCCAGGGCTGTGCTGAACATGGGGAAGGCGGGAGGCACGCCCCTGAAGACCAGGCGATGGGTGGGGCTGCGCAGGGAGAGCTCCGGCAGCACGCCCACCTGGAAGACCTGCCGCTCGGGTGCGGGCTGCTCGGGCGGTGGGGGCGCCAGCAGATCGCGCCCGCTCAGGCCCGCGGGCCAGGTCGCGCCCGCCAGGGTCAGCAGCGTGGGCAGCACGTCGATGGCCTGGGCCAGATCCTGGCGCACCGTGCCCCGCTGGTCCTCGGCCAGCTGGGGGCTCCAGAGCACCATGGGAACGCGCGTGGTGCTGTCCCGCAGCACGGCCCGGTGGTTGAAGAAGCCGTGATCGCCCAGATCCTCGCCGTGATCGGCGGTGAGCAGCACCCAGGTGTTCGCCAGCAGGTCGCGCGCCTCCAGCTCGGCCAGGAACAAGCCCACCTGCAGGTCGGCGGCCAGGGCGCCGCTGTCGTAGTGCGCGCGCAGGTGCTCCATGTCCGCCTCGCTTAGCGGCACGCCCTCGTGCTCGGCGGCCCAGCGGCGGATGCGCATGTATCCCTCGGGATCCACGATGGGATCCCCCACCAGGTGCGCGAACCGCTCCAGGGGGAAATCCGGGTAGAAGCGACCGTCGTAGACCTGCTCCACCGCGCCGCGGCCCATCATGAGCGCATCGACATCGCCCTCGTAGCCTGCGTCGAAGGCGTGATACCAGGGTCCGGGATGGAAGTAGGGCCGGTGGCAGTCATAGCCGTGCAGGAAGAGAAAGAAGGGCTCCCGCGGGCGCTCGCCCACCCAGGCCAGGGCCTGGGGCGCCTTGTGGAAGAAGCCTCCGAAGTCGTGGCTGTCGTCAAAGGCCCCGAAGCCCTGCTCGAAGCCGTAGCTGGCGTGCACGTGGCCGCCGGCCACGAAGGCCGCCGTGGCGTAGCCGTAGGCGGCCAGCACCTCGCCAAGCAGCACGGCCTCTTCGGTCACCACGAAGGTCCTGTAGTCGGGCAGGCCCAATTCGGGGACGTGGCGCCCGCTCAAGAGGGCCGCGTGGGAGAAGAGGGACTCGTTGGACTGGCTGAAGGAGTATTCCCAGCGGATCCCATCGGCCGCCAGGCGGTCGAGCGTGGGCGTGGGCTGGTGAGGGTTGCCGTAGCTGCCGGCCCGGGAGGCCCGCAGGCCATCCATGGAGACCAGGATCAGGTTGGGCGGGCGCGTCTGTTGCGCGCAGGCCAGAGACCCCAGGCAGAGGGCGAGCAGCGGCAGCGGGCGCATCTACTCCAGCTCCCCGGCGCGCTGCAGCTCGACCATGTTTTGGTGCAGCTGCTCCCAGGCCTCCCTGCGCATCTCCCAGGTGCGCCAGTCGCGAGACAGATCCGCGAAGCGGGACGCGATGGCCAGGGCCAGCAGGCTGTTCAGCAGCACCAAGAGCAGCGCCAGCCGGCGCGTGCGGGCCATTCAGTCCTCCAGGTGGGGCAGCACGGGGGGAGGCTCCAGCCCGACACTCTCGTAGTACGCGCGCACGCGTTCCAGCTCGGACCGGACCGTCGGATCGTCCAGCTGGCAGTTGGTCTCCTCCACCAGGGTCCGCATCTTGGTCTCACCGAGGGCCTCGGGATGCCCGTTGCGCACGAGAACCCCGTTCAGGCTCATGAGCAGACCCTTCAGGCGGTCGCAGGTCTCGGCGCGGGCCTGTTCGGGATCCTGGGCAGGAGCCGGGGGATGGGCCACGGCCGCGGGGGTCACAGCCTGCACCTCTTCCACCGCACGGGTCCAGCGGGGCCACTGGACGGCCAGCGAGATCCCCACCGCGACCACCAGGCCAGCCTGGCCGAGCAGCGCCAGCACTGCCAGGACCAGCAGCGGCCAGGGTGGCTCCTGGGAAGGACGGCCGTCGCCGCTCACTTGCCGCTCTCCTGTCGCAGCCAGGCGTGGCTCTGCAGGGCCACGCGCTGCAGCTCCCAGGCCGCGGCCAGCTGGCGGTAGCGCTCCGCGATGAGCAGGGCCAGCAGCGCATTCACGAGCAGGATGAGACACAGCGGGGTGGGAGATCGGAGCAAGGCGCAGGCCCCGGAAAACAGGGTGGTTGATCCCTGGACTATACTACAGGCCCACCGTCGGAAAGCAGGATGCGCCCACTCCCTTCTCGCCTCCACTGGCCCTTGGCCCTGCTTGCGGCGGGCCTCGTCGGCTGCCGGCCGGAGGGGCCGCTGAGCTTCCTGGTGGTCTCCATGGACACCTTCCGCGCGGACCGGCTCGGAGCCGCGGATCGGCGCGGCTTGCCCCTGACCCCCTCCCTGGACGCCCTGGCCCAGCAGAGCGTCCAGTTCGCCAGGGCCTACGCGCAGGCCAACGAGACCCTCTACTCTCACGCCTCGCTCTTCACCGGCCGCTTTCCCACCGATCTGGGCCAGCTGCGCTACGAGACCTTCCGTCTGCCACCCGACGCCCCCACCCTGGCTGCGCGCCTGGCCCAGGACGGCTACCGTACCGAGGCGGTGGTGGCTGGCGGACACCTGGCCTCGCAGTTCGGCCTCGGCTCGGGCTTCCAGCGCTACCAGGTCATGCAGGACTTCTCCTCTTTCCAGGAGACCGTGCCCGCAGCCCTGTCACGCCTCGAGGTCTTGGCTGGTCAGGGCGGTCCATTCCTCCTCTTCGTACACGGCTACGACACGCACTCGCCCTACCTCAAGGCGGGCCCGCTCTTCCGCCAGGGCGTGCCCGGCTACGACGGCCCCATGCTGGAACAGGCCCGCAATCCGCTGACCTACGAGCGCATCTTCCACGACCGCTTCTACCCCGAGTTCTCCCCGACGCAGGTGGAAGACGACCAGGGCAACTTCTTCGTCAGCGCGGACAGCTTCGACGAGCTGGCGAGCTACGCGCACGAGCATCCCGAAGAGGGGCTGCAGCTGCAGCCCGAGGACCTGGACTTCTTGCTGGGCAGCTACGACGCCGCGGTACGGCACGCCGATTTCTTCGTGGGGCTCCTGCTGGACGGCCTCTCGGAGCTGGGCCTCGATGATCGCACCGTGGTGGTGGTGCTGGCGGACCACGGCGAGGATCTGCTGGAGCACGGGCACTTCAACCACCGGCTCTCCCTGCACGACGAGAACGTGCACGTGCCGCTCCTCTTGCGGGTGCCGGGCCTCGCGCCGGCGCACGTGGAGGATCCCGTGGGCCTGGTGGACGTCCTGCCGACTCTGGCGGAGCTGGCCGGATCGCGCCTGCGGCCTGGCAGGGGGCGCAGCCTGCTGGAGCCGACGGCCGAGCGAGCGGTCTACTCGGAGTCCATGCGTGGTGATGTCTCGTTGCGCGGTCGTGGCGGACGGCTGATCCTGCGCCGCGAGCAGACCGAGCTCTCCAGCCTGCCCGCAGTCCGCCCTCTCGGCGCGTCGCTGGCCGACGATGCGGGAGCCGAGCTGTCCTGGGACCACGCGCTGCGGCGTGAGCTCTGGATCAACCTCTGCGGAGCCCGGCTCTGATGCGACGGTCGATCCAATTCTGCACGCTGCTGGCCGCCCTGGGGGGCACGGCCTGGGCCCTGTGGCTTTACCGGACGCCACCGGAGCCCTGCCCCTCGGAGCTCGTCATGCCCTTGCTCGAGGCCGCGGACCTGGACGGCGATGGCCGAGTCGTGCAGGCCGAGTACGCGCAGCTGGCTCCCCCGGAGCTGCCCTTCGAGCTCTACGATCAGGACGGCGACGGTGCCCTGGACAACCGCGAGCTGGGCGTGCTGCTGCTCTGCGCGGATCCGCTCTGGCTGCAGAGAATGCCCTACTGATCCTGGGCCAGGCTGCCGGTGACGCTGACGGGGACCTGGCCCGGGATCTGCGCCGGATCGGGCTCCGGCAACAGGTGGAGAAGGGCCAGCAGCGCCGCCTCCAGCCCCAAGAGCGCCAGGGCGGCCAACAGGCAGAGGCGCTGCAGGCGCTGGCGATCCATGGGCCTGGCCATCAGCGCGCCCTGGGGAGGAGGTTCTGCTGTGGCTGCAAGGGGCTGATGTAGCTGATGGCCAGCTCCAGCTCCCAGGGCTCCAGCGCACCGCTGTCGTCGACGTCGAGCAGGGCCAGGGACAGCTCACCATCGGAGACGCGCGCGTACTCGGGAGCCGAGACGCGGCCGTCGCCATCCTGGTCGACGATGGCCAGCAGGGCGTTCGCCACTTGCGGATGGCGCGGCCGAGGCTGGCGCCAGGCCAGGGCGAGGGCGCCCACGGTCAGGGCTGCGGCCAGGACGGCCAGGACGGGCTCGAGCGTGGCGGGAAGGGACCTCACCTACAGGGCGTAACACAGGCACGGGGGGGCGGAATGGAGGCGGCGCACCTGCTGCGCATTGTGCCGCTCGCTGGCGGCGTGGTAGATTCGCCCGGTGCGTGCCCCACATCCGCTGCTGGGTCCCTTCGCTCTTGGCTTGATCTGCGTCGCGGCGCTGGTGGCCATGTGGCTCTTGCTGGGGCCCGAGCGACCCGCTGGGAATGGCGCAGCGCAACGCAGCGACGCGGGACCTCCGCGGCCCGGTCAGACCGCGCCTGGTCCCCCGCCGGCTGTGGAGCCCCAGGCACAGGAGGGGGGAATTCCTTCCCGCTTCCGGGCGGACGAGCAGCCCCTGGTGCGGCCCGAGGCCTCGCGGGGCTGGGCCACGGCCTCTGTGGGTTGCCCCGATCCCTTCCGGACCGGGGAGGGAACGCCCGCCATGTGGTTCCACTACCAGGACGCAGGCGGCGGCACGGGCATCGGGCGGGCGGTGAAGGTCGGGGAAGGCTGGCAGCTGGATCCGCGGCCGGCCCTGGAGGCGGAGCAGGCAGGCCTGCGCCGGCTGGGCTGCACCAGTGCCGTGCGGGGCCAGCAGGAGCTGCGCGTCTGGGCGGGCGCCACGGACGGCGAGGGCCGCAGCGGGATCTTCGCCTGCTCCGTCCTGCCCGGTGGGGGGCTGGCGCTTCGGCAGGAGGTCGAGCCGCTCTTCGATCCCGATCCCGGCGTCGGGCTCCACGAACCCTCTGTGCTGCGGGATGGAGACCGCTGGAGGCTCTACCTGCGGCGCAGCAGCGCCGAGGGGAGCGCCATCGCGCTGTACGGCTCCGACGACGGCAAAGGCTGGGTGCTGGAGAAGTCCTCGGTGCTGCAGCTGGCCGCCATGGACCAGGGAGCGCGCTTCTCCACCCCCATGGTCTACCGAGAAGAAGGCGTGTACCACCTGTGGGTTGCCGTGACGCGCCGCCTCGGTGGGGCGTCGGTCGAGGGAGAACGAGACCGTCCAGGGGCGGATCTCATCTACGCGGTGCTATACGCGGCCAGCCCGGATCCCCAGCTCTTCGACCTGACGCTCAATCCCATCGTGCTCAAGCCCGGCCGGCGGCGCTGGAAAGCGGTGGCGGTGGACGGGCCTGCGGCAGAGCGGGCCGGGGATGGGCTGATCATGTACTTCCGCGGGGAGGATCCGGACGGTGTGGGCGCCATCGGGCGAGGCAGTGCGCAGTTCAGGCCCAAGAGCGGCGGAGCTCTCTCCGAAGAGGAGGAGGCCGAGCGCCTGAAGTCGCTGGAGATCCCGCCCGGACATCGGCCGCCGAAGCCGATGCGTAGCGCGCAGGCGGACGATGGGGAGCTGCTGGAGCTGGGCGGCGCTCGCTACGAGCTGCAGCTCATCCCCGCGGGCAGCTTCCTGATGGGGAGCCCGCTGGAGGAGGATGGTCGGGATCCCGACGAGAGCTTGCACCGCGTCACCACGAGCAGGGCCTTTCTGCTCGGGCGGACCGAGGTCACCCAAGAGCTCTTCAAGGCCGTCACAGGGGTGAATCCAGCGGAGTTTTCGGGGCCGCGGCGGCCCGTGGAGCAGGTGAGCTGGAGCGACGCCGTGCTGTTCTGCAACCTGCTCTCCCAGGCCGCGGGCCTGAAGCCCGCCTACACGGGCAGCGGCAACGAAGTCCGCTGGAACCGCGAAGCCGACGGCTATCGCCTGCCCACCGAGGCCGAGTGGGAGCTGGCGGCGCGCGCTGGAGTGGAGGGAGGGCGCTACGCGGCGGACGGACCGCTGGAGGCCAGCGCCTGGTACAAGGAGAACTCCGGCCTGCAGACCCATCCCGTGGGCCAGCTGGCGGCCAATCCCTGGGGCCTGTACGACATGACGGGCAACGTCTACGAGTGGGTCTGGGATCGCAAAGCCCACTACGGTCCGGACGCGACCGACCCGGTCGGACTCGAGACCACGAGCGTGTTTCGCGCCGAGCGAGGCTGCTCGTTCCGCAACGGGGAGCGCAACTGCCGCGTGGCCAACCGCGGTCGGTTCGAGTACTACCAGCGCAGCTACAACCTGGGCTTCAGGCTGGCGCGCAGCCCGTGACTCTACGTGCCGCCGCGTATTTTCCGCTTTAAGGTTACAATTGTCCGGAGTCCTCCTGCATATGATTCGAGGTCGTCATGTCCAGCTCGGCAAGTCCCTCTCCTGGCGAATCCAAGCCCGTCCCGGCGCTGTACTTCTGGCTCGCCATCGGCACCCTGACCGTTGTGCTGGCCATCGTGGCCACCACGCTCGTCAGCCAGGGCCGGCGCCTCGACCGGCTCGAGAAGATGACCTGGCACAGCCAGCTCAATGCTGGCCAGGGAGCCCTTGCCAAGGGCAGCAAGGGGGCCAAGGGCAGCAAGGGGGCCAAGGGCAGCAAGGGGGCCAAGGCCGGCAGGGGGGCCAAGGCCGGCGGCGCGCGAGGCGCAGCGGGCGCAACGGGAAAGCGAGGCGATGGCGCCAACAGCGAGGCTCGCAAGGCCTATTTCCGCGAGGCCACCTTGACGCGACTGGCCAGCTTCATCAGTGAGAACGAGCTCACGCCCGAGCTGGGTTCCAGCCTGGAGGAGCTGATCACCCAGTGCCTCGACGAGCGTGCCAAGGCGCGAGAGGGGGCCTCCCAGGAAGAGCGCCGCAACGCCATCGAGCAGGCCGCGGCCCAGTGCAAGGAGAACGCCGCCGAGATCGTGGGAGAGGAGCTGGCCGAGAAGCTGGAGAGCGACGTGCTACGCGCCAGGACGGCGGCGGAAGCCGAAGCGGCGGATGACTGAGGAGCGGTCCGCCGGAAGCGCGTGGCAGCGCGCCTCTGCTGCGAAGAGCTGATGCGGCGCGTCAGGCCGCCGCGCTGGAACCCTCTGCGGGCCGGCTTGCACTGGGCGTGGATCCTGCTGCCGCTCGTCGCGCTGGCCTGCCTGGGAGAGGCCGCGCCGAAGGCGCCCTCGGTCATCCTGATCTGCTTCGACACCATGCGGACGGATCGCCTCGGTGCGTATGGCAGCGCCGCCGGCCTCACCCCCAACCTGGACCATTTCGCGGCCCAGGCCGTGGTGTTCGAGCAGGCCTACGCCCAGTCCAGTGAGACCATCTTCTCCCACGGCAGCCTGTTCACCGGACGCTATCCCTCTGAGCTGGCTCCGGTGGACGACAGCTTCGGCATCCCGAAGCAGGTGCCCACCCTGGCGGAGGTGCTGGGCATCCACGGCTACGCCACCGTTGGTGTGACGGCCGGCGGCTACCTCTCCTCCGAGTTCGGGCTGGACCGGGGCTTCGCGGACTACTCGGCGCCCCTGGACTGGGCTTCGTTCTTCCACACCGTGCCCCGGGCGCTGGCCTGGCTCTTCGGCGCGCCCGAAGACCGCCCCTTCTTCATGTTTCTGCACGGCTACGACCTGCACAACCGCTACCTCAAGCCGGCGCCCCTGGGCCACCTGCGGGCCGATCCCGGCTACGCTGGCGCGGCCGCCGGCGCGGTCCGGCACCACGCCGGCACCACCCGCATGGTCTACGGCTACTTGCACGAGGGGGAACACTTCCCCAACATCTTCGGCGAGCTCGTGCTGCGCCCCTGGTCGCAAGAGGTGCGCCAGGCGGTTCGGGGCGTGGCCCAGCAGCGGGGCGATCCCGTGCTGCTCGACGAGGATCTGGACTACGTGCGCCGCATCTACGACGGCGCGGCTGCCTACGCGGACGCCCAGTTCGGGATGTTCATGGGCGAGCTGCAGGCCCGCGGCCTGCTGGACGAAGCCTGGGTCATCGTGATGGCGGATCACGGCGAGGAGCTCGGCGAAGACGGTGTGTTCAACCACCGCCACCGGCTGTCTCCGCAGACCTTGCACGTGCCCCTGATGGTGCGCTTGCCCGGCGCGCAAGCGGGCGGGCGGCGCGTCGGCGAGCCGGTGGCCCTGCTGGACCTGATGCCCACCCTGCTGGAGCTGGCCAACGCGGCGCCACCCGCTTCCATGCGCGGCCAATCCCTGCTGCCCGTGCTGCGAGGGGGGACAGCGCCGCGACGCGAGGCCCTCTTCGCCGAGAACGCCTGGCGCCAGGTGGCCGTGCACGACGGCGCCGAGGGCACGGTCTTCGCGGGAATCTCCCCGCACTCCCCCTTCCTGCAGCCGGTGCTGGCCGCGGCCAGGGTCGACGGTCCGGCTTTCCAGGCCTGGCCCGAGACCCCCCCGCGCGCCCTGGGGCGCTTCAAGGATCTGCTCCTCGATTGGCGACGGCAGCTGCCCCCCACCCCCGGACCCCAGCAGCGCATCTCGCCAGAGCGCATGAAGCAGATGCGCGAGCAGGGCTACTGGGAGGCCCCGTGATCTGGCTGTTCCTCCTGTTGGCCTGCGACCCGCAGCCCCATGGCTCTTGGAGCGTCAAAGACGCCCTCAGCGCCTCGCTCGCCTTGCTGGACCAGGACGGCGATGGGCACGTGGGCGCGGCCGAGTACGAGCTTACCCTGTACTACGGTCCGGCCTTCCAGGACGCGGACCAGGACCGGGACGGCGCCCTGTCCGCCTGGGAGCTGGGTATGCTGCTGAAGAGCGTGGATCCCTTGCACTTCGACGCCGAGGGCCAGAGCGATCGCGGCTCCTGGGACCACGCCCCCGCCGAAGACCTGGACCATGCGGCCATGGCTCGGGTGGAGCTGCTGGTCTTTCTGTGGGCCGAGCTGCTGGCGCGCGATCCCGCGCTGGAGCCCCCCAGCGTGTCCCAGCTGCAGGAGCTGGCAGCCCGCGGTCCGCAGGGGGCGGCGGAGCTGGAAGCCATGCTCGTGCAGCTTCGTGAGGAGCACCGCAGGCTGGGGCTCGCCTTCCCGAAGGGCTTGCTCGAGGACTGAAGTTCCCTACGGCTCCCTACTGGTCCTTGCGCCCTGCGCCGCGCTCCCCACGAACGCGCAGCACCTCGGAGACCAGCTTGTCGGCCAGGGGCTTGCCGAGGATTTCGGTCGCCTGCGCGGTGGTCTGCGCGAAGTTGGCCTGCAGCAGCTCGTGACGGCCACCCTTTTCGTTGTCCTTGCGGATCTTGTCCACCTGGTCCTGGTGTTTCGCGGCCAGGATCTCCAGGGCCGCCCGCTGGTCCGGAGGCAGGTTCTGCTGGCTGGCGAAGTTCTTCACCCGGTCCAACAGGCCCTGGCGCTCGCGTGCGGCCTTCTCTTCGTCGAAGGGGCGGTTCTTCGGCTTGTTGTCGCGCTTGCCGCCCCTGGAGGAGGCGCGGGACGACGACTCGCTGCCGGCCGTGGCGCCCTGCGCGGTCTCTCCGGCGCCCCAGCTCTGCTGCCAGAGCAGCCGTTCCAGGCGCTCGATGCGCGCGCTCTGGCTGACCGCCTGGGTGGCCAGGATGGTCGCCACCAGGGCCAGGACGCCCACCGCCAACCAAGAGTAGAGCCGTTCCTGCTTGCTGCCCAACAGTGACCGAGGTTCGCCGGCCGGAGGCTCCTGGAGCGGAGTGCCCGGGTCGGTGGCGCGTTCTTGCTCTCCGGAGCTCATGTCTCGATCCATGGCGTTGGCATCTATATCGACCTATCAAGAAAAGCCGGCGGCGGCCGCGAGGCGCGCGTCAGCGCTTGTCCGCCGGAAGGCGGTCGTCTGAGTTGGCTGGTGTCCCTGCGCCCTGCTCCTGATCCACGACCAGCTCCCAGTAGCCCCGCTCCTCCAAGGCCTCGCGCAGCGTCTCCTCCATTTCTGTCGGAGCGGCGTTCTCGTCCGGAAAGCGCTCGGCCACCCAGGTGCTCAGCGCCTGGTCGAGCGCCTCTACCTGCTCGGGCTGTGCGGCCGCGAGATCCCTCTGCTCGCCGGGATCCTGCGCCAGGTCGTAGAGCTCGAGCTCCCCTTTTTTCAGTCCCTCGGTCGACCAGCGGAAGAGGGAGCGCCCGCCGCGGAGCGAGGACTGACCCTTGAGGAGCTTCATGTCGTCCTTGCGCAGCGCGGCGATGTCGCGGCTGGTCATGCTGAACACGTCCCGGGGTGCGTACTCCCCCTCGCCGAGGCCCATCAGCGGCAGAAACGAGGCGCCCACCATCTGCTGGTCGATATGGAGGCCGGCGCGCGCCAGGATGCTGGGCGCCAGATCCGTCAGCTGCACCCGCTGCGTGACCCGTTGCGCGTCCTTGATGGCTGGGTCGACCACCACCAGGGGGACGCGCAGGATCTCCTCGTAGAGCAGGTCGTGCCCCAGGAGGCCGTGCTCGAGCAGCGACTCGCCGTGGTTGGAGGTGACGATGACGACGGTGTTGTCGGCCAGGTCCGAGGCGTCGAGCGCCTCGAGGATCTGCGCGATGGAGTTGTCGTAGTAGGCCAGCCCGCAGTCGTAACGCCGGCTGGCGATGGCGGCGGCCTCGGCAGCCGAGGTCCGCCGGGGCCGGTCCCGCACGAACTCCGCGAGATTGTCCGACAGGCAGGCCGGAAACGACCGCTGCATGCCCCGGGACGCGCCCTGGGGGACAGAGGGCCGCGCGCGGTGCAGGTCGATGTTGTGCACCAACGCGAAAAAGGGCTGGCGCGCCTGCAGCGCCAGCCAGGCCGTGGGAAGCTGGTGGTAGGAAACAAACAGCTCGGGGTTCAAGCGGTACTGTTCCTCGAAGCCCCGTTCCAGGGCGCCGCCCTTGCCAGGCAAGGTCTCGCCCCAGAATACGGCGGTCTGGTAGTCGTAGTAGGTCAAGATCTCGGGCAATGTCCGGCTGTCATCCACGCGAGGCAGGGAACCCCAGCGGCCCTTGCTCGAGACGCGGCGCAGCTCGGGATGACGGCCGGTGAGCAACGCGGCCAGCGCGGGCGCGGTCCAGCCCGAGGAGGAGTAGACCTGCTCGAAGACCACCCCGCACGCGGCGAGCCCGGCCAGCGCGGGCGCCTCCACGCGACCGTCCAGCGCCATGGCAACGCGGTCGGCCCGTAGCGAGTCGATGTCGAAGATGAGGAAGTTGGGCAGCTTCTCGCCTGCCGCACCACCCTCGGGATGGCAGGCGGGCGGAAGGAAGAACAGCGCCAAGAGCGCCAGGCATCGCCCCAGGGATGGGGTCAGGATGCCACCATTACAGTTTCCTTCATTCATCATCTTCAACTTGGGATGTAGGGTGCCGGCATATCCAGCTGGGCCCCCGATGGCTCGAACCTGCATTCGCGCACCGCAGGTGGTGCATGTAGAACCTTGGTCCGGCGCAGCCTGAGCCTGCTGCCCTGACCGCGGGTCCGCCGCTTGGCCGAGGCTGGCCGCTGCGTGTATACTGAGCTCTGTTGGTGCTGCGCACCTACAGCTACGGAAGGAGTCAGGCATGTCGAAAAGCCCCTGGGCACTTACCTTCGCGGCATTGATGATGACCAGCATTGCCTGCAGCCACGGCGATACGCCCAGCTTTCGATCCGGGGCTGTGCTTCCGACGAAGTTCGAGCTGCGCACGTACGAACCCGACCTCGTACAGCCAGGCCTGACGGTACTCTCCCTCCAGGTGGGCCCGGATGGCCAGATGCCCGGCGCCATCTACGAGCTGGACATCGAGGGCGAGGTGGTCTGGAGCCACCGCCTCACGGACGAGCACCAGCCCACCGTGGACAACGTGATCCTGGATGCGGAGCCCACTGCGGACGACACCTTCCTCGTCACCGTGGCCTATCGAGGGATCTACGAGTTCGATCGGGATGGCGTCGAGGTCTGGTCTCACCGCGACAAGCACGTGTCCCACGACGCCGACAAGCTCCCCAACGGCAATGTGCTCTACGCGCGCGGCATGGCCGAGCAAGGTGAGGCCCTGGCAGTGGAGATCACTCCCGCCGGGGAGCGGGTCTGGACCTGGGATGGCCTGGAGTCCTTCAGCGAGGAGCCCTACGACGGATTCGTCGACGAGCTGGGGGCCTGGGCCCACGTCACGGGGGTCAGGCGCATGAACACCGGCAACACCACCCTCACGGTGCGCAACTTCAACCAGATCATCGAAGTGGACAGCGAGGGCACGGAGGTCAGCCGGCTGGCCTTCAAGGCAGAGGCGAGCGAGCGGAACGTGGCCACGAGAGGTCGCATCGGGGGAGCGCGTCCTCACGATACCGAGCTCGTCGGCCAGGGAACCGGCTACCTCGTGCCCTTGCGCCACCCCATGCGCGTCTTGATGGTCGACCGCGAGACCGAGGAGATCACCTGGGGGTGGACGCCCACCATCCACGGAAACCTCGACACCTGCCTAAGAGACGCCAACCTCCTGGACAACCAGAACATCCTCGTCTCCGCGGGCAACGCTGTGATGGAGGTCACGCGCGACAAGCAGCTGGTGTGGGAGCTCCTGCCCCCGACCTTCTCCGACCTCTCGGAAGAGAAGTCTCGGAAGCTCTTCTACAAGGTCTATCGGGTGGAAACCGACGGGCGGATTCGGGGTAGCTGAGGGCGCGGTCGTCACGACGGCGCCTCTGCGAGTGCCCAGGCACCCCTGGCCAGCGGACCGGGAAGTCCGGACACGGGCACCGGTCCCCGCCCCCGCTGCCAGGATATGAGCTGTCTGGCCATGCGGCCCGCCAGCTTCCCGCCAGGTTCCAGGAGTCCGCTGTGTCCACGGAGTACCCGGAAGGAACCGTCCTGGGCGACCGCTTCCGGCTCGAAGGCGTGCTGGGCAGCGGCGGCATGGCCACGGTCTACCTGGCCCACGACCAGCTGCGCGACCAGCGCGTAGCCCTCAAGCTGCTCCACCCCCACCTGGCACGCGATCCCGGTATGCGCCGGCGGCTGCGGCGCGAGGTGCTGGCCGCCTCCAGCCTGAAGCACCCCGGCGCCCTGCTGGCCCACGACCTGCACGAGCTGGAGGGAACCTGGGCCCTGAGCCTGCCCTTCCACCCCGGCCGCACCCTGGCCGAGCGGGTGGCCGAGGATGGTCCCTTGGGCGCTGACGCGCTGCGCCAGCTGGGCTTGCAGCTGGCCGAGGTGCTGCAGGCGGCCCACGCCCAGGGCATCCTGCACCGCGACGTGACCCCGGCCAACGTCATGCTCGACCGCCAGGGCGCGGCCGTGCTGACCGACTTCGGCCTGGCCCACCTGCGCGACGATGGCAGCACGCGAGGTACGGGCATGCTGGGCACCAGCGGCTACGCCGCGCCCGAGGTCTACGCCGGCGTGCGCTGCGACCCGCGCTCCGACCTGTACTCCCTGGGAGCCGTGCTCTACCTGGCAGCCACGGGCCGGACCGCCTTCGGCGCCGACAACCCCATGGGCACTCTCAAGCGTCAGATGGAGGGCGACTTCGAGCCCCTGCACCAGCTGCGGCCCGAGCTGCCCGCCGACCTGACGGCCACCATCGAGGCCTTGCTGCAACAGGACATCGCGCGCCGCCCCCAGGGCGCTGCGGACCTGCTCGCCGCCCTGCAGCAGCACCGGGCGCCGGAGACCCACCTGGCACCCGCGATCCGAGGCCCTGCCCGGCAGCTCCCGGAGCCCAGGGGTCTGCCCCCGGGCGACTGGACCCTCGTGCTGAAGGACCCCCGTAGCAAGCCGCACCGGCGCGCCCTTCGAGGACGCGGGCGGCGCAGGCGCCGCCACGGCCCACGCGTCTACGCCGATCCCGCTGAACAGATCAAGGACATCTTCCTGCACCTCAAGAAGGAGTTCCTCTCCGCCCTGGGCCTGCCCGAAGAGACCACCCCGCAGCGCTTCCTGGCCATCTCCGTGGCGCGGGAAGCCGGACTGCCGGACGAGGCCCTGGAAGTGACCCCCGCGCTGTTCAAGCGCCGCTTCCGCCTCGTCGGCGGAGTGGGGCGCGAGAGCGCCCAGCGCCTGGGCGAAGCGGCCCGGGAAGCCGGCTACCAGGTCCAGCTGCGGCAGGGCTCCAAGGAGCTGCTCTGGCGGCTGAAGGCGGCGCTGCCCGCCGCCACCCCAGGCCTGGTGATGCTCGTCCTGGCTGTCTTTGTGTTCCCTGCCAACCCGTCCTTCTTCTTCCTCCTCCTGGGTGCCATCTTCATGCTGAAGGCGCTTGCCGCGGGCGTGCACGGTGGCGCAGGCGCGGGCCGCGGTCTGCGGGATCTGCCGCTGGCCTATGGCGCGGACCTGGTGCCCCACGTCACCGCGGAGCATCGCCACCCGCTGGCAGCCCCTGCCGCCCCGCCCGAGGAGCGCCCGCAAGAGGACGAGCGGGGCGAGCCTCCCTGCCAGGCCATCCTGCGGCGGGTTCTGGCCAGCCTGGACGCCTTGGAGCGCTGCCTGGATTCCCAGCAAGACCAGCTGCCGGACATCGCCTTGCGCGATCTGAACCGCTCCGCGTCCGAGCTGCGCGGCCAGGCCCAGGCCTTGGCCGAACGCGCAACCACCCTGGAACGCGAGCTGTCCCTGGCCCGCGATCCTCGAGCCGACGAGACGGCGGCCGCATTGGAGTCCAGGTTGGCGCGCCTGCGCACCCTGGAGCGCGCCGGCGAGGCCCTGGAGCCCGTGGACCAGCGTCGGCTGGAGGCCGAGATCGCCAGCCACCGCGAGGCGCAGACCACCGTGGCCGCGCTGGAGCGCCAGCAGACAGCCACCATGGCCAGCCTGCTTGAGATCGGCGCCACGGCCAGCCGTGTGCGCCGTCAGCTGCTGGACGAGCCCGATCCGGCCCGCAGCGCCGAGCGCGCCATCGAGCGGCTGCGCCGACAGCACGCCGCGGCCGAGAAGACCAAGCGCGAGCTGGCCCGCGGGGAGCTGGCGCGGCGCCAAGGGGCCCGCGGCCGCTGACAACGCGCGCCCCGGCCCAAGACACTATACTGCCGCACGAGGGAGAGCGGCCCGCTCCCGCTACCACCGACGAGGTTCGACGCCATGCGCCTTTCAGGCGAATCCGCACCGTTCGAGAACACGCGCCTCGTCCTCTTCGGCCTCTTCCTCGTCTCCTGCACTCCGCTCTCCATAGGGGTGGGCGCTGACACCGCGAGCACCGACGCTGTGGAAGACAGCGGCGGCACGCCCGGTATCGACACGGGCAGCGACGACGACAGCGGCGATGTGGAGCAGGTGGGCGGCGTCGACGACGACGATGGAACGCTGGCCAACGGCTGTGCCGACTTCTACGACCCTGAGCTGCTCCCAAGCTTCGAGCTCACCATCAGCCAGGAGGTCTGGGCCGACATCCAGTCCGACTGCTCATCCTATGCCCAGACCTATCGGCCCGTCGCCTTCACCTACGGGGAGGAGACCGTGGACGCGATGGTGCGCCTGAAGGGCAACTGGTCGTGGAGCTGCGAGAAGCTGCAGTTCGTCATCTCCTTCAACGAGGCGGACCCGGACGCTCGCTTCCACGGTGTGCGCAAGCTGGTGCTCGACGCCCCCTGGTACGACCACACCCTGCTGCACGAGCGCCTGGCCTTCCCCCTCTTCGAGGCCCGCGGGCTGCCCTACTCCTGCGCCAACAACGCCCGCCTGGTGATCAACGGCGAGTACTACGGGCTCTACGCCAACCTGGAGAAGCTGGACCGCGAGTACCTGGAGCGCCACTTCGACGACCCGGACGGCAACCTCTACCAGGGAGGCACCGAGCTGGAGACCAACGAGGACAAAGCCGACACCAGCCGCCTGACCGCGCTGCAGGCCTCCCACACCGTCGAGGAGATCGCCGCCCTGGTGGACCTGGACCAGGCCGTGGCCGAGTGGGCCATGGAGGCGATGATCCCGGCCATGGACAACTACTGGGCCGGGGTCGAGATCAACTACTACCTCTACGACGAGCCCGACAATGGCTTCGTCTACCTGCCCTACGACCTGGACATCGCCTTCCGCGACTCGGCCTATACGGACGGCACGCTGATCTGGCCCGAAGCCGTCACATCGGATCCCATCACCTACGAGCACGTTGGTTGGCTCAAGGAGGCGCTCTTCGAGACCGTGCTGGCCGACTCCAGCTGGTGCGCCCGCTTCGTCGAGGAGCTGGAGGCCGCCCGTGCCCTCTACGATCCGGATGAGCTGGTGGCACAGGTCGAGGAGTGGGATGCTCAGATCATAGACGCGCTCTCCGAAGACAAACACAAGCAGTACAGCGACGCCCGCCACGAAGCCGCGGTGGAGGATCTCAAGCGGTTCTTCGGCGAGCGGGCGGACTACGTGGATCTGTGGCTCGCCACTGGCGGACACTGCCCGGCGCAGTGGTAGCGCGTCCGAGCCCGCCCACGACGAGCGCGTCCGCCTCTCCCTGCGATCGAGGACAATGGAACGGTACACGTGGCGCTTCGTCACGTCGCCCGCCGGATTTGGCCGTGTGGTACGCTCGCGACGTACAGCCCAGGAGTCTCCATGTCGTCGAGTGCAGGTATCGGTACGGCCGTGGTGTTGGTCGCGTTCCTTCTCGGGCTCGTCGTCTTCGTGGCCCTCGTGCTCGTCGGCGTGTTCCTGCTACGAAAGCGGATCGGCGGCGCCTGGAAGGAGATCGGCGAGGCCAACGGGCTCGTCTTCAAGCGCAGCACGCGGATCCACGGTTACCAGCGGCCCATGAGGGACGTCATCGCCGGCCACATCGACGGCATCGAGGTGGAGGCCTTCTCGTCGGCCGTCATCAAGGCGGGGGCGGACTCCGGCGGTGCCCGAGCGACCTTCACCTTCGTGCGTGCCATCCTGCCCAAGCCCCTCGACATGGGGCTGCGCGCGGCCTCGGGCACGGCCTTCGAGGGCCTGGCGGGCCGGCGGCCCGAGGGCGAGAAGTTCGACTTCGAGAAATCGTCTTTCCACGTCGCCTTCGATCCCAGCGCCAGGGACGTGCAGGCAGCGAAGAGCCTGCTGCGCGAGGACCTGCGCGTGGAGCTGGCCCGCCTGAACGGCGTCTACCGCGGGGTGGGATTGAGCGACGGCCTGGTGCAGCTCAAGATCAAGGGCATCTGCACGGATCCAGCCACCATCCGCACCGCTTTGCACGACTCGGTGGGCGTGGCCCGGATGGTGAGCGCCGGTCTCGAGCCTTGACTCTCCTTCCCCTGCCACAACATCCACGACCAGGTTGGTGCCATGGCGGTGACGTCGCCCGTTCCGGTGGGGGCTCTGCGGTCGGGAGGGCCCCATGAGCAGGCCAGCGCGGGCTTCTGGGCGCGGTACGGGGTTGATCCTTGCCTTCGTGGCCACGCTGCTCCTCAGTCCTCTGCTCTTCCTGGCGCTCGGTGTGGCCGTGAAGCTCCCTGCGGTGCTGTGGCTGGTCATCATAGGGGCATACACGGGTGTGGCGGGGCTTGGCTTCGCCCTTGCTCTGCGGCGGGCCTTCGATGGCCCCTTCTTGAGCCTGCCTCTCTACCAGCAGAAGGTCGTGGCTGCGGCGGTGGTGATCGGAGCCGGCGGTCTGCTGCTGCTTCTGGGCAGCGTGGTGAAGGGGACCGGTGCCGCCGGCTCATGGCTGTGTGGTTGATGGCGGAGCTCGAGCGGTTCCAAGCGCGGCACGGGAGGGCCGCCTCCTGCGTCGCCAGAGCCTCTCCGCTGCCCCTTCGGAGCAATTCGTCATCGGTCTCCTGCGTCCCACCCACAACGGGCCGCGCCGCTTGTGCGGCTCCGTGGAACCGGTATGATGGAGGAGATTATCCCTGATGCCTGAGGAGCCATCATGACCGGCGCAGGAGGGATGGCAGCGGCAGCGGCGGCGCTCCGGGCGCAGGAGCGCAAGAGGCGCGCCCGGGAGCAGAAGATCAAGGAGAGAATCGAAGAGCGGCGCCGGAACCGGCCCCGTGCAGAAAGCCGGATGAGCTCGGAAGACTACGCGGAGTACGTGGAGGAGTCCTACGGCGAGGCCAACGAGCAGCTGTCCATGGCCCTGGAGAGGGGCATCTCCAGGAAGCGCTCAGCGCTGCTCCTGCTCTTGTTGTCGGTGACCACCACCCTGGCCATACTCACTCCCTGCTTCGCGCCGGCCCTCGTCACGAGCGCGCTCTTCGCCATCTACCGGGGGAGCCGCATCCTGAAGACCTGGGATGTCCCCGAGGAGATGGAGGATCTCGTGCGTCTGTCGGAGCGTCAGCAACGACTGGTGCGCAGGGTCGGTTGGTCGTCCATCGCGGCCGGCCTGCTGGCGCTCGCGATCTGGCCGGTCGTTTGCGTGCCCTGGTCGGACACCCCGGAGATCCTCATGGCCATCCTTGAGGCGCTGCGCGAGCAGCTCTACGCGCTCCTGAGGTAGTCCTGGGCAAGAGGGGGCAGCGCAGCGCCACGAAAGCCTGGGGATGGGGGGCGATAGCATTGGGGGAGATCACGGCGATGAGGGCGAGCTTGCGGGTGACGGGTTGGTAGCTGGTACCTGTTCTGCCAGGGCCCTCTCCGAGGATGGCCAGGGCGAATGGAACGGGTAGGCCTTGCCCGCCTCCGGCCCCCCTTCGTCGTTGTGATAGCCGCCGATGAGCAATTCGTCGAAGCCGTTCCCGCCCTCGTCGATGTCGTCCACGCTCGGCGACGATCCAATACGCCCGAGATGGGCAGGCGGAAGGTGAGAGGGGTCTACATCGTCGGGCAGGCTCCGGCGCAGGTCGCCGGTGACCAGCAGCCAGGCGTGGCTGCGTCGGGCGTTGGCCTCGGGAAAGGCCAGCACTACCGCTCTGCACAGGGCGGAACAGAAGATGTCGTTCAGGGTCACGCCGCGAGGTCGCCAGCGCGCCTGGAGGCGCGCCACCCGCGCTGCCGGCAGGTGCAGGCTCATCACCCGGTTGGGTCCGGGGCAGGGGGGCGCCATGGGCACGTGAATGGGCCGCATGGGCCGACTGGCGCTCAGCTCGTGCAGCAGACCCCGCAGCAGAGCGATGGGGCGGCCCCATGGCACGGCCGAGAGCAGGCGCCGCAGGGGGCGCCGAGGAGGCGGACGAGGGGGCTGCCAGGCCGGATCCTCGCCCAGCGCCCGGTAGGCCTCGGCGATGCGGTAGCAGAGGTTCTTGGTGCCCCCGCCGTCGGTCAGCACGTGGCTCACACGCAGCAGCAGGCGGTCCCCGGCTTCGAGGTGCAAGAGGCGGACGCGCAAGGGCAGCGCGCCGGGGGGATCCATGGGCAGGGCGAAGAATTCACGTTCGAGCGCTTCGGCACCGGCCTGGTCCAGGTCCCGGTGGCTCTCGAGGGGCCACTCGGGATTGGGGGCCGCCACCCATTGCGCGCGCCAGAAGCGGCGGGTGTAGCGGGCCGCCAGCTCGGGCACGGCCCGGCTGGTAGCGGCCAGCGCCCTCCGGAGGCGGGTGGATTCCAGCATGCCCGGGATGTCCACCCGCACGTGCAGGTGGGTGTCCCCGATGGCTTCGACGGCATCGACGCCAGGTGCGAAGGGATCGGCGCTGAACGCGTTCAACGGCTCCATGGGCAGCTCCGGGCCATGGATGGGGCCTAACGTCTGGTGCTGCCAGGTGGCTCTGGGGGCTCGGTCATCCTTGCGGCCAACCGATGCATTGCCAGGGTTGAAAGCCGATT
>CAYVQL010000086.1:0-7303 GCA_964454135.1 uncultured Enterobacterales bacterium
CACCGTCGAAGTCGGCGTACCACTCCGTCTCGTCCACGGCGCGCTCGTCGACGATGCCGTTGCAGTTGTTGTCCACGCCGTCGCAGTATTCGTCGGCGCCGGGGTGGATGCTGGCGTCGGCATCATCGCAGTCGCGGACCTCACCGATTCCGTCGCCGTCGGCGTCCACCTCGCAGTTGTCCGCCAGCTCGTGCTCGCAGATGACGGGGGGCAGGTCGTAGGGGAGGTTGGGGCAGTCGTAGCCGTAGCCGGTCTCCACGACGGCGATCACCTCGCCGCAGGCCAATCCACCGGAGTGGAGCAGCTGGTGCACCATGCCCTGGTGCTTGGAGGTGAGGGTGGCCGATGCCGGCTGGATGGCGAAGAAGAAGGCCAGAATGGCGATGGCAGCTCTGGGTATCATTCGGATTTCTCCCGTGCGCTTCGCGTGGATTGGGGATCGGGGGCTCCTATGGTCTCGCGGGCCAATTCGCCAGGGTGGAGCGTCTGCTTCAGACCTCCCGCAGGCGGAAGAGCGCCACCGACAAGGAGACCGTGGCTGCGGTGAAGATCGCCAGCACGCCGAGGTCCAGGCTGAGGGCGAAGTCGGGGGTCCAACGCCCCATGGCGTCGGCCGACAGGAAGAGGTGCTTCAGGGCGTCCACGCCGTAGGTGACCGGGTTGCACATGGCCGCCCACTTGAGCCAGTCGGGCAGCTCCAGCACCGGGAAGTGGGCCCCGCTCATGAAGAGCATGGGGATGGAGAAGAAGAGCATCAGGGCGTTGAAGTCTTCGTAGCTACGGGCGCGTGAGGCCACAGTGAGCGCCAGGCCGGCCAATCCCATGGCCAGCACCGCGGTCACCGCCAGCGCGCCTGCGAACTGCAAGGGGCTGAGCCAGACGCCCACCAGCGGGGCGGCCAGCAGAAAGACGATGCCGTGCATCACCGCCTGGACTGCCGCGCCGCTGATCTTGCCCAGGGCCAGCCAGCGCTCCGGCACCGGCGCCAGGGCCACCACCTTCAAGAAGCCGAACTCCCGGTCCCAGATCAGCGAGGACCCGCTGATGTTGGCGGAGAAGATCATGGCCTGCAGCACCATGCCTGCCAGCAGGAACTTGCGGTACTGGTCGCCGGCCCGCAGCAGCGCGCCGTAGCCGGCGCCGAATACGATCAAGATGACCACGGGGGCCAACAGGGAGCTGACCATGCGCCCGCGCTGGCGCCAGAAGCGCAGCACGTCGCGCACGACCACGACGGAGATGGTGCGGATCATGGGCTCTCGGGGGGCTGCAGCAGGTCGAGGGCGATGCGGTCGGTGTAGAGGCCGGTGTCGATGCGCGTGCTGGCGCGCAGGAAGGCGGGGCGCTTGCCGCGACCGCCGTCCGCCAGGTAGTCCACGGTGGCGACGCGGTAGCTGGCTTCGGGCTGCAGGGGGCGGCCGTCGGCCATCAACCAGCCCGGGTCGGCCGCCTGGGCGCCGGCCACGACCAGGTAGCGGCGGTCCTGCTCTGCGTTGGCCGCCAGCTCCTCCAACAGGTCAGCGCCCTGCATGTCCAGCAGCACAACCTGGTTGTGGAAGGGCAGGGCCTCTTTCAGCCCGGCCAGGTCTACCTCGCCGGTCAGGCCCGCCCGCAGGGAGAGGTAGTTGAGCAAGGCCAGGTCGGCGCCGGTGCGCTGCCGCAGCTCGGCGGCCAGGCGCCCGCCCAGGCCTCCTTGCCCGAAGTGGATCAGGTCGTGCGCCAGCTCGGGATCGCCCCGACCCAGCAGGCGGGGGGCGTCCGCCGGGGCTTTCTCGCCCCGCAGTGCCACGGAGCTGCCCTTCAGCTCGATGGCCTCGGCGCCGGGCCGCACGTCCAGCGCCCCCAGGCGCCAGCGGCTATCGACCCAGGGCGCCACCAGGCTGTCCTGGGCCTTGAGCACCACCTCGCCAGGGGCGCCGGGCCCGAAGCGCCCGGGCAAGATGGCGAGCGGAGCGGAGAAGCTGGCCTGCACCTCGGCGATGGGCTCGCTGGTGGCCACCACGACCAGGTCGGCGGACTGCTGCGCCAGCTGGGCCTGGGCCAGAGCCAGGCCCCCGGGGGCCAGCTCCACCAGGGCCACCTGCAGCTGGTCGATCTCCACCCGGCGCAGGCTCGTGCGCTGCGGGGCCGCGTCCAGCAGCTCGGTGGGGCGCTTGCCGCGGCGCTGGCGGATCTGGTCCGTGGCGGCGGCCAGCGATCGCGGCGTGGCCCAGGCCAGCAGGCCGCTCTCGGGATCCGCCACGGGCGCCTGGGTGGGGCCCGAGTGGTAGAGCACCAGCAGGGGGGGCTCGGCCTGCTTGCTGCGCAGGTGCAGCAACGCCAAGTAGGCGACGGCGCAGAGCGCGGCTGCGACGATGGGCAGGAGGTGGCGGCGCGACATGGGCAGCTCGCAGGGCGGGGGCGCCACCTATCACCGCGGGCGCGGCGGGGCTGCCTGGCCCACCCGGCCTCCCTGGTCTTGGGACCTCTCCCACGAACTTCTGCTTTTCGGGAAGTTCGGAGGGGTCCCTCTCCAACTTCCGAGAATCGAGAAGTTCAGCCGGGTCCCCCCCGGGGGGTCCCCCCTCCAACTTCCGAGAATCGAGAAGTTCAGCCGCCCCCCCCCCGGGGGGTCCTCCTCCAACTTCCGAGAATCGAGAAGTTCGGAGGGATCCCCCCTCCAACTTCCGAGAATCGAGAAGTTCAGTCGGCGTCGAAAGTCGACGCTTTCGTCGACCATTCGACACTTCGCGGACGAGCCAAAGCCTGTTTTCGCGTGGCACGCCGCCTGCATTGGCGAGGGACGAACCGACTGGAGGTCCCCATGACCGACACCCACAGCCCCTGGCACATCACCATCACCAGCGAAGGCCGCCATCCCATGTTCCCTGACACGGGCTTGCTGCGTCGCGCGGTGCGCGCGCTCTGTCGCGTCTCGGGTGAGCACACCGCGCTCTTCTGCATCGTCGACGACCATGCCCACCAGTCCGCCTACGGGACTGAGGAAGAGATCGCCGTCTGCGCCAACAGCCTCTGGCAGGCGCTATCCCACCTGGCCGTCGTGCCGCTGGTTCCTCCCCACATCAAGCCGGTTGCGGATCGGAGACACATGGAGACGCTGGTGGGCTACACCCTTGACCAGACCTCCCACCACGGCATCCCCGTCCACCCAGCCCTTTGGGACGGCAACTGTTTCCTGGACCTGGTGCGCGCGCGGCTGGTGGATGGCTTCGGCAACCGCGTCCGGGACGTGCTGCCCAGGTTCCGGCTGCGCCAGGCCTACGCGGCCGTGGGCCTGGAGCCGGTCCCTGCGGCCCTGCTCACCGTGGATGAGCTGGCCGCCTGCGGCGTTCGCCGCATCGTCGAAGCCGCCTGGGCGGCCCTGGCTCTGGAACCCCCTCCCACCAAGCGCAGCAAGGCCCGGCTCCAGGCACGCAGGGCGGTGGTCTACCTGGCCCGGCAGGCAGGGCTGTCCATGGCCGAGGTGGCAAGGGAGCTGCGGCTGTCGATGCGCGCGGTCCACGACCTCGCCGCGACGCCTCCTCCCGCCCAGGTGGTGCAGGCCACGCTGTTGCGCCTGGCCATCGAGGACCGCGTGGATCTGGCATACCGCAAGGCTTACCGCGAGCTGCGGGAGCTGCGGGAGCGCGAGAAGAGACGCCGCCGCGGGTGCGGATGAGAAGAACGATCGGATGTGGGCGTTCTACGTGTCCTCGGAGCTGCCCGGACTCTCCCTCCGACCCACCCCCAGCAGCTCCTGCCAGCGCTACCAGCACCACGCGGTGCGGGGCATGCTCGAGGCAGAGCATCGCCACCGCGCTGCCCTGAGGAGCGTGCATGGCGCAGTGCGGGACGAACGAGAGCCTCTCGGCCTGGCCGCGCGAGGCGACCAGCACCGGGTCGCAAGGGTGCCGCGGGCCGAGGGCTCTGTCGAGGCTGGGGACGCCCAGGCTACCCACCTTGTGGGACAGCGGCTGTCTGCGGAGGGAGGCTGGTAGCTGTGGGCCGGATTCGTTCCGTGAGACGCCACGGCCGTCGCTGGCGGATCGAAACGAATGCCCGCACCTCGGCCGGGCCGCCTGGCCCGCTCGGCCCCCGGAGCGATAGTACCCTGGGACCCGCGGTCCCCCTGGAGGTGGCGCCTTGCTGGACATCGAGCTGAAGGAGCTCAGTCGCAACTACGGCTCACGCGTGGCCGTGCGCGCGCTCAGCTTTCGCGTGGAGCCTGGTGAGCTCTTCGGCTTCATCGGGCCCAACGGCTCGGGCAAGAGCACCACCATCAAGATGCTCACCACCCTGCTGCCTCCCAGCTCCGGCGATGCCCTGATAGGTGGCTGCTCCATCCGGGAGATCTGGCGCCTGCGGGAGCGCATCGCGGTGGTCTTCCAGGATCCGAGCCTGGACACGCGCTTGTCCGCGCTGGAGAACCTGGAGATCTACGCCGCCTTGTACTGCCCCTCCTGGTCCAGCCGCAAGCGGCGCGACAAGTCCATGGAGCTGCTGGGCACCGTGGGGCTGGCCGACCGGGCCGAGGCGCTGGCGCGCACCTACTCCTGGGGCATGCGGCGGCGGGTGGAGATCGCCCGCGCCCTGCTGACCGATCCCAAGGTGCTCTTCCTGGACGAGCCCACCACCGGGCTGGATCCCCAGACCCGGGCCAGGCTCTGGGAGCACCTGGAGGCTCTGCGCCGCAAGCGGGGCTTGACGCTGTTCCTGGCCACCCACGACATGGAAGAAGCGGCCCGCTGCGACCGCATCGCCGTGCTGCACGAGGGTGCGCTGCGCGCACTCGACACCCCTGAAGGGCTGTGCGCCGCCACCGGAGCCGAGCTGTTGACGGGCGCCTTCCTGGCCCTGACCACTCGCGAGGTGGTAGACGACCAGGTGGAGGGCGAGCTGCTGATCAAGGGCAAGGACTCTTCGCTCTTCCGCAGGGGCTGAGGGCGTGAACGAGGAGCTGGTCTTCTACCTGTTCTTCGCGGTGCCGCTGGGGGCCATCGTGCTCTTCACGCTGTCGTTTCTCGTGGTGTCGGGCCTTCGTGCGCCAAAGGCGGCCCCGGAACCCTCGAAGGCGCAGGACTGGGAGGCCGCCGCGCGGCGCCTGGGTCTGACCTGCCAGACGCCCACGCGGGCGGCGGGGGAGCTGCAGGGTCAGGCCGTGGAGGTGTGCATCGCTACGGTGGGGATCAGCAACCACCGCAGCCAGGTGACGCAGGTCTCGGTGGACACAGGCGGCCGGCTGCCCTCCGCCCTGCGCATCTCCCCCGTCGAACAGGGCCTTCCCTTCGCGGATCTCGGTCTGCGCACCATGAAGACCGGCGATCCCGCCATCGACGTGGCCTGCGCCATCTCCGCGGACGATGGTTTCAACGCGCGCCTCGTCCTGCAGGATCCCCTCGTGCGCCGTCGGCTGCGAGGTCTCTCGGGACGGCTGCGTCTGCGGGGTGGAATCTTCGAGGTCCGCTTCTCCAGGATCTCTGCGGTGGGGCTCGGGGAGCGCGTCTGGAAGGCTATCGACATGGCCCAGGCCCTGTTGGACTCGGTGGAGCGTCCCATGTCCGAGCTGGCGAAGCTGCACGGGTTGACCAAGCGCGTCTTGCCTGGGGGCCTGGCGCTGGAGGGGCGGCTGCGGGACCTGGAGGTCATCATCGAGTCCGGCAGCCCCGAGGGGAGGGATCTCCGTACCCTCATTCAGGTAGCCCGGCCGGAAGGCGTACCCCCGGATCTGGGCGTCGTCCTGAAGGAGGAGGGCCTGGGCCTCGAGCTGGGGGATCCCATCCTGGATCCTCTGTTGAGCGTGACCTGCTCCGATGAAGACGCCGCGCGCACGCTGCTGATGGACGATGAGCTGCGTGGTTGCCTGCTGGCCGTGGTTCACGGCCACCCCGGGTCTCGCGTGGAAGAGGGTGCGGTGCTGCTGGAGGTCCCGGGCCTGGCCGGCCCCGAGACCGATGAGCTGCTGGTGGAGGCGCTGGCGCTGGGCGCGGCCCTGGCGGGGCGGGTAGCGTAGGCTACCAGCAGCTGTCGTTCTCCCTGCCCGGCGTGCCCTCATCGCCGCCGGAGATCGCGCTGCGCTGGGCGCACCAGGACTGCCAGGAGTCGTTGGCGCTGGCGTCGCATGCGGCGGGGTCCACCCCCATGCTGGCCCCGGTGGTGGCGAAGCCGTCTCCGTAGGCGAAGCGGTCGATCACCTGGCCCCCAGAGGACAAGAGCAGCACCTCGTCGTCGGCGTTGGACAAGGCGAAGCCCCCGCCGTAGCTCTGGTACAGGTAGTCGCCCTGGCAGTCGATGCCGCCGTTCTCGGCCTGCAGGGGATTGGCGCAGATCACGATGTAGTCGCCCGGCGCCACGGTCAGGCTGTTGCCGCTGGTGGCCACGAAGGCGTAGCTGTCCACCCCTTCGTCGGCCAGGAAACAGCCGTCCAGCTGCAGCTGGCAGACCGAGTTGTTGCGCAGCTCCACCCACTCGCCCTCGCTATCCGAGACGGCCGTGGGGTCGATCATCAGCTCGCTGATGGCCAGCTCGCCCGGCTCGGGGGGGCGAGGCGCGCCGGCGCAGGGATCGTCGCTGTCCTGGGGCGGATCGCTGTCCTGGGATTGGTCGCTGTCGTCGCTGTCCTGCGGGTCGGACGGCTGCCCGGAGTCCTGGGGCCAGTCGCCCGTGCCGCCGGTGTCCGTGGGCCGCTGGGGTGGAGGATCCACCGGCTCCAGGCCCACGATGCGGAAGTCGCTGCAGGCGCTGAGGAGCAGGGCGGCGATGGCGAGCTGCATGGCGCTTCCGCTGAGGGTGCGCCCCATTCTATCTCCGTGTGGACAGCGCCGCTGGATCGGGGCTTGAGCGGGATCCCGGCAGCGCTCCGCCAGGGGGGATGAATCCACACCGCGATGGCGGACCCGCGATGAGAGGATCGCCGACCGGCTCCGGGAGGGTGATCGCGCTCGAGACTGCATGGTAGAGTGGCGTGCGCATATGGAGGTTTGCATGTTTCTTCGCGTCACTCTCGTTCTCGTCTTCTCGATCGCTTGTGGCAAGAAGCAGTCCCAGGACGACACTGGAGGCGACACCCCCAGCGAGCTCGTCGACGCCGACGAGGATGGCATCCCCGCCGGGGAAGACTGTGACGACGGCGACCCCCTCATGGGTGGTGAGGAGGTGCCATACGACGGCGTGGACAACGACTGCGACGAGGCCACCCCCGACGACGATCTCGACGAGGATGGCCATCCCCTCGCGGACGACTGCGACGACGAGGACGCCACCGTGGGCGGCGAGGAGGTGCCATACGACGGCGTGGACAACGACTGCGACGAGGCCACCCCCGACG
>CAYVQL010000086.1:7403-34864 GCA_964454135.1 uncultured Enterobacterales bacterium
ACGACGACCTCGACGGCGACGGCCTGCTCCTGGAGGACGACTGCGACGACGAGGACGCCACCGTGGGCGGCGAGGAGGTGCCATACGACGGCGTGGACAACGACTGCGATGAGACCACCCCCGACGACGACCTCGACGGCGACGGCCTGCTCCTGGAGGACGACTGCGACGACGAGGATGCCACGGTAGGTGGCGAGGAGGTTCCCTATGACGGCGTGGACAACGACTGCGACGAGGCCACCCTCGATGACGATCTCGACGAGGACGGCTATCTCCTCGCAGATGACTGCGACGACGGGGACAGCGCCGTCTGGGCGTCGTCCGCCTACAAGGGCGACGTGGACGGGTCGCTCATCAGCGGTTTCTGCGACGGCTACTGCACCAGGAACATCGGCGGCACGTTGACGATCGAGGACACCCAGCTCTCGGACCTTCAGGATCTTCGCTGCGTGGAGACCATCGCCGGGGATCTGACCCTGCAGGACAACGATCTCCTCACCGACCTGGGCGGATTGGACAGCCTCGACTCGGTGGGGGGTGGGCTCTACATCAAGAGTCACGATCTCCTCTCCAGCCTGACGGGGTTGGAGTCCTTGACCGATGTGGGGGACTACCTCTACATCCGTAGCAACAACGCTCTCCCCGACCTGACGGGGCTGGACAACCTGTCCTCTGTCGGCACCTACATCTACATCGGCTACTGCGATGGCCTGGCGGACCTGGCTGGGCTGGAATCTCTGGCGAGCATCGGGACCACCGTCACGATCGTCTTCAACGATGGCCTCGAGCATCTGACGGGACTGGAAGCCCTGACCGACATCCCGGAGAGCCTAAGCGTCACCTACCACGAGGCCCTGCTGGACCTGGAGGGTCTGGAGTCCGTGACGAGTGTGGGGATCGACGTCTTGGTGTGCGACAACGACAGCTTGGTGGATTTCTCTGGCCTCGGCGCCCTGACCTCCATCGGCGGCAGACTCATCGTCAACGAGAACGCCTCCCTGGCGGACCTTACGGGCATGGAGAGCCTGGCTTCCATCGGGAGCTATGTGGAGATCGAGGACAACCCCGCGCTCACGTCCCTGACCGGCCTGGAGAGCCTGGTGTCCGTCGCGGACTATCTGGACGTCGACACCAACGAGGCCCTGCTGGACATCTCGGCCCTCGGCGCCCTTACCACCGTCGGGACGAACCTCCTGATCCGGTACAACGAGTCTCTCGAGACCCTGGCTGGACTGGAGAGCCTCTCTTCCTTGGGAGGCTACTTCTTGCTGATAGGCAACGACAGCATGACTGCGTTGGCTGAGATGAGCCAGCTCACCCGGATCGGCGAATCCCTCTATGTCGAGGACAACGGCGAGCTGGTGAGCATGGACGGCCTCGATAGCCTGACGGAGGTCGGGGCGGATCTGGATATCGACGGAAACGACGCGCTGTGGAGCGTCAGCGCGCTGCACAACATCAGCTCGCTGGGCGGGGACCTCATCATCACGGACAACTCGAGCCTATCCACGCTAGCGGCCTACGCATTGCGCGACGCCATCGGTGAGAAGAACATCGGCGGCTCCGTCGACATCGACGGGAACGGGCGCTAGCTCCCAGGGAGCGACCGGCTCCTGTCCCTCGCGAGAACCCCTTCCACGACGACGGCACGCAGGGCTCGGCCATCGTCGTGCCATCGGCCGGGATCCGAACAGTGGCATCACATGCTCGGCGTCAGCGCGTAGACGGCGCCCGCGCTCGAGCCGCCAGTCGCCTCTCCAGGCGCACCGATCAGCAGCTCACCCCAGCCGTCGCCGTCCAGGTCCCCGATGGCCAGGCCCTGGCCGGCGAAGTCGCTGGCGCTCTCCCCCAGGGCCCAGGCCTGGGCGTCGGCGGTGTCGACGCTGCCGCTCAAGGGGCCGTAGAACAGGTAGGCGGCGCCCGTATAGGCACCATTTGAGGCCTCGTAGGGCGCACCCACCAGCAGCTCGCAGGCCTCGTCGCCGTCCGTGTCGCCGATGGCCAGACCGCTGCCGGCCAGGGAGCCCTTGATCCCTCGCACGATCAGGTCGGCGGCGCCCAGGTCCAGGGAGGCGGATCCCGGGCCAAAGACCACGTGGGCTGCCCCGGCGCGGGATCCTCCGGCATTGCCGTAGGAGCCGACGGCCACATCCCCCAGGCCGTCGCCGTTGACATCGCCCATGGCCAGGGCGCAGCCGGCGTAGTCGCCGGCGCTCTCGCCCACCATGAAGACGTCGGCCGCGCCCAGGTCCATCGAGCCGCTGACGGGGCCGAAGACCACGTAGGCCGCCCCGGATCCATTGCCGCCGTAGCTGGCGTAGGTGGCGGGGATCAGCATGTCGCCGATGCCGTCGCCGTTCACGTCCGCCCCGGCGCGGATGGCGCGACCGGTGTAGTCACCGGCGCTCTGGCCGATCAGCGTGGCGTCCGCCTCGGATGCCAGCGAGACGCGTCCGCCCAGGGGACCATGCACCACGTAGACCGTGCCCGAGCCGTTGCCGCCGTCGCTGGTGCGGTAGGCGCCGATGACGGCGTCGGCCACGCCGTCGCCGTTCACATCCCCCAGGTCCGAACCGTGGCCGCAGTAGGTGCCGGTCAGGCCAGCGAGCTCCACGTCGGCGTCTGCCAGCTCCATGTCATCGCTCACCGGACCGAAGACCACCTGGGCCCTGTTCGAGGATCCCCAGGGAGCGCCGAAGATCACGTCCTCGTAGCCGTCACCGTCGGCGTCGCCGATGCCGATGGACCGTCCCGCGCCGGATCCGCTCGAGCCCAGGAGCTGGTGGCCGGCCTTCCCGAGGCTGCGCTCGCCGGAAAGGGGGCCGTAGACCAGGTAGCCGCCGCCGCCCGAGCTGTTTGCCCGCAGCGTGGCCACCAGCACGTCCTGCCGCCCGTCGGCGTCCACGTCACCCACGTCCAACAGGCGCCCGGCGTCCTCGTTGGAGGCTGCCCAGTGCTTGGCCTGCGCCTCGGCCAGATCCTGGGCCCCGCTGAACTCGCAGGCGCTCTCTTCGCCGTCGCAGTCGTCGTCCCTGCCGTTGCAGGTCTCTGTGGCGCCGGGGTGAATCCCCGGGTTCGTGTCGTCGCAGTCGCCGCCGCCATGGTCCTGGCTGTCGTAGCCGTCGCCATCGGCGTCGTAGTCGCTGGCGCCGTCGCAGTCCGCGTCCACGCCGTCGTACCAGGTCTCGTCGGCTCCGGGGTGCGCCTCGGGATCGCCGTCGTCGCAGTCGCCGCCCTCGGCGATGTGCCCAGCGGGAGGGAAACAGGCCTGGATTTCACCATCGCTGCCGCCGTAGCCGTCGCCGTCGCGGTCCGGATACCAGCTCTCCGTGGGAAAGAGCTCGTCCAGCAACCCGTCGCAGTCCTGGTCCAGGCCGTCGCAGATCTCATCGGCGCAGGGGTGGATCGAGGGATCGCCGTCGTCGCAGTCGCGCTGGGCCGCGGCGTGCCCGGGAGGGGCTTCGCAGGTCCGGACCGCAGCGCTGTCGGCCCCGTAGCCATCGCCGTCTTCGTCGATGTACCAGTCCTGCGGGACGCAGGGCAGGGTGATCTGCTGGGTGCAGGACGCCAGGAGCGCCGAGCCGAGAATCGCCAGCTGTGAGGGAGACATGGTTAGAACGATCCGCCCAGGACGAGGTAGGCGGCGCCGGAGTACCTGGCTGGGCCGTCGACGCTCTCTGCGCCGATCAGGAGATCCTCGTAACCATCGCCGTCGACGTCTCCGGCACCTGCGACATGGCTGCCTGCCCCGCCCCCGTTCTCCGTGCCGGTCACGATGAAATCGGCCTCTGACATGGAAGACGATCCGGAGACCGGTCCGAGGAACACGTAGACATCTCCATCGGTGCTCCCTACAGCCGTGCGAACACCCACCAGGATGTCGGCGAGACCATCTCGGTTCATGTCCGCGGCGCTCAGCGGCGCGGAGTAGGTGGCCCCGGTGAGGAACGCGTCCGAATCGGCCAGCGACTGCGAACCACTGGAGACCGAAGCGTTGCCCAGGAGGAGGTAGATCGTACCCGATGCGGTGCCTCCGACCAAGAGATCGTCCAGGCCGTCGCCGTCCACGTCGCCGGGGCCGGCCACCGCCCTGCCGGCCCGTTCATCCATTTCCTCACCCAGCAGCTTGAGGTCATCGGAATCCAGCTGTCGCGTGCCCGATATGGGCCCCAACACCAGATGGGCGGCCCCGGCCTCGTAACCGGCTTCGTCGTCGTCCAAGGCCCCGGCCAGCAGGTCGGCGTAGCCATCGCCATCAAAATCACCGACTCCTGCCAAGGTTCGGCCAAAACCGTCGTCCGCGCTGTCCCCGATCAGCTTGGCGCTGGCATCGGCCAGGCTGTGGCTGCCGGTGAGCAGGCCGCTGACCATGTAGGCGGCCCCTTCGCGGTCCTTGATACCCGTGTGGTCGGAGGCGCCCACCAGGAAATCGGGCAGCCCGTCGCCGTCCATATCGCCGGCTGCGGCGACGGATTCCCCTGCATCGTCGGTCCAGTACTCGCAGTACCAGGTGGCGTCGGCCGAGGCGAGCGTGCTCGAACCGGTGATGGGACCCAGCACCAGGAAGGCCCCCGCGTAGCCATAGGCGCCCACCAGGATGTCGTCGTAGCCATCACCGTCGACGTCGCCGGGTCCCGCCAGTGCGTCCCCCGCGTAGTCGAGATCGTAGATGCCCCACAAGCGAGCGTGGCCCTCCCCTGTCGTGAAGCTGCCGCTCACCGGCCCCAGCCACAGGCTGGCCGATCCCGTCTGCAGCTGGCCGTAGTCGGCCTGGGGTGAGCCCACCAGGATGTCGTCGTAGCCATCTCCGTTGACGTCCCCCGCCGCCGCGACCGGGCCGGTCCCCTCGCCCTCCACCTCGCCGTGAAAGCTGGCCTCGGCGTTGGACAAGCTGAAGAAATCCAGGTCTCCGTCGCAGTTGTTGTCCACGCCGTCGGTGGCCACTTCGATGGCTTCGGGGTGGATGGCGGGATCCTGGTCATCGCAGTCGCTGTCATCCACGACGTAGCCCGAGGGCGGGCTGCAAGAGGTCGCTGTCAGCGCCTGGTCCGCGTCGCCGTAGCCGTCCCCGTCGGCGTCCGCATGCCAGTCGCCCAGCTGCACGTCGGGATCGTCCTCGTCGGCCAGGCCGTCGCAGTCGTTGTCGATGCCGTCGCAGACCTCGTCGGCGTTGGGATGGGCCAGCTCCTGGCCGTCGTCGCAGTCGCTGTCATCCGCTACGTAGCCGCTGGGCTGCTCACAGGCCGCGGCGCCCGCCTTGGGATCGCCGTAGCCGTCCTGATCGGCGTCCGCATACCAAGTGCCGGCGTCCACAGCGTCGCTCTCGTCGACCTCCCCGTCGCAGTCATCGTCCAGGTCGTTGCAGCGCTCCTCCGCGCCAGGGCTGATCTCGGCCGTACGGTCGTCGCAGTCGCTGCCATCCCGCACCCGCCCCTCGGGCTGCTGGCAGGCGGCCACCCAAAGTCCGCCATTGCCGTAGCCATCCCCGTCGTAGTCCACGTACCAGCGCGTCTCCGGGTTCAAGCCGGGGTCGCTGTCGTCGCAGTCCCTGGCGTCGAGCAGGTAGCCGCTGGGCTGGGTGCAGGCCCGCAACGCGTTCTGCGGATCGCCGTAGCCGTCGCCGTCTTCGTCGGCGTACCAGGTGGGCGCGTCCACCGCGCCGGGTTCGTCCGCCCGCCCATCGCAGTCATCGTCGAAGCCGTTGCAGCGCTCGCTGGCCGCTGGGCTGACGGCTGGATCGGTGTCGTCGCAGTCGCCGCCGTCACGCACGTAGCCGCCGGGAGCCTCGCAGCGCGTGACCGCCAGCAGGGGGTCGCCGAAGCCATCGTCGTCGCGGTCCGCATACCAGGTCCGGACATCGATGGCGCCCTCGTCGTCGGTCATGCCGTCGCAGTCGTCGTCCCGCCCGTTGCAGCGCTCTTGGGCCAGGGGGTGCACTGCCGGATCGCTGTCGTCGCAGTCGCCGGGCAGGGGTGTGGCCGTGGGGCCGGGATCGCAGCCGGAGGAGACCAGGTCATTGCCGAAACCGTCCCCGTCGGCGTCCGCATACCAGGCCGGATCGCAGCCGGTGTCGGGGTAGGGGACGATGCGGTCGGCGCAGCCTGCTTGGAAGCAGAGGAGGGCGCAGGTCTGCAGGCGCGTCACGGCGTCACCTCCAGCGCGTCGTCGTCTGTGGGATCGGCCGCCTCCGAGCGGGCCCGAGCTGCCGCCTCTTGCACATGCTGGCGCCAGGTGGTGGCGCCCGAGGCCAGGTAGGCGGCCGCTGCGTCCTGGGCCTCCTCGTAGCGCGCCAGCTCCAGCAGGCAGTCGATGCGGATCACGCGCAGGGAGTCCCGCAGCGCGGGCTGGTCCACGGGCTCGGCCAGGCCGGCCTCGGCTACGGTCAGCACCTGGCTCCAGGGGGCGCGCTGCCCTTGCAGTCGCCGGGCGTGGATCAGCAGGGCTTCGGCCGTGGCCCCGGGACAGCGGTGCTCCTGGCCGGCGGCCAACTCGACGCTCCAGCCGGCCTTGCAGCTCAGGGACACGCGCCCGCGCTGCACGGCCACCTTCGTGCCGTCGCTGGTGTCCATGGTGAAGCGGGTGCCCAGCACGCGCAGCAGGGCGGTCTCGGTCTCGATGCTGAGGCCCGAAAGCGTTCCGGGCACCAGGTCCATCTCCAGCCAGCCGCTCAGCTGCCATACGGGCTGCGCCCCTTCTTTCTCGCGGGACAGGCGGCCCTTCAGCATGGCCGAGATACCGGCCGCCGGCTGGAAGCTCAGTAACGCTCCCTCGCTGTCCAGTTCGGCGATGGCCGGGGGAGGAGCGAGATCTGTCGTGATGGGCGGTGGGGCGCTACGCGACTCGCTGGCGGCTGGGGGCGTTGGTTCCTGCGTGCCGGCTTGGGGGGGCGAGGGCGCTTCAAGCGCGGCTGGCGGGGTCTTCGGACGGGCGACGAGCGGGGGCGGCGCGGGCGGTGGCACGTCCTGCGGACCAGTCCTGCGCAGCAGGAACCACCCCAGCAGGAGCGCTGCCAGCGCGAACGCCGGCAGCACCAAGCGATGGCGTGGAACAGGGGCCTCGACGCTCTGCGCGGCCAAGCGCTCCGCCTGTTCCCGCAGCGCCTCCCGCAGCGCCGAGGCCTCCTCGCTGTGCCTGTACCAGGCGCGGATCTCCTGCGGCTCCTGGTCTCTGAAGCCCTGCCGCTCTTCAGGATTCATGCGCATGAGCCACCTCTGGTAGGGGGGAGTCCTCGGCGGACAGGGGCGCGGAGAGCCCGGCCAGCTCCGCACGCACCTGCGCACGGGCCCTGCGCAGGCGCGAAGCCACCGTGCCCCGCGGGATCTCCAGCAGCTGGGCGATCTCGCTCTGGCTGCGTTCTTCGAGGCGCAGCAGGTAGACCTCGCGCAAGCTGGGCTCCAGTGCATCCACGGCGGCCTGGCCCCGGCGCCAGGCCTCCCGCAGGGCCGCGCCCTGTTCCGGAGATTCCGCGCAGGCGGGGCTGGGTGGCGCCCCCTGCCAGGCCCCGGGCAGCGCCTCCACATCTGCGCAGGGCTCGACACGCCGACGCTGCAGGCGCTTCAGGCGCAGGGCCGCCCGGTTGCGCAGCACGCTGTGCAGCCAGCCCAGGAAGCGCCTCTCGTCCCGCAGCTTTGCGATGCCCAGGTGCACCTGCAGCAGCACGTCCTGGCAGAGGTCTTCCGGGTCCAGGTGCGCACCGTAGCGACGAGCCACCGCACCTGGCAGCCAACCCGCCACGCTGCGCAGCAGCGCGCGCCGGGAGCGGGCGTCCCCCCGCCGCGCTCCCGCGATGGTCTGCAGCGTGGGCGGAAAAACATCCATGTCCCTAGAGTATTCCTGAACGCGCAAACGGATCACGGTGCGCTGCTTTTTCCGGAATCCCGGGGCGGACCGCGACCCAGGGCCAGTCCGATGCGCAGCCAGGCCTGCCCAGGCTCCATGGTCCGCTGGCCGCGTCGGATCTTGAAGCCCGCCAGGTCGATCCCAGGTCGCATTGCGAGCGACAGCTCCCAGCCCCCCTCCACGGCCAGCGCTGCGCCCAGCTCGCTGGCAGCGATAGGGGTCCAGTCGGCGTGGAAGGGGCTGCCGTCATGGCTGAACCAACGCAGCGCGGCCCCCAGGGAGAGGCCCAGCAGCGGGGTGACAGCCCTCTCGCCGGGCAGCCACCAGGCGGCCAGGCCCAGGTCCGCCGAGGCCATGCGCCCGATGTCATCCACCACCAGCCTGGGCGAGGTCCAGCCGGCCTCGATCCCGGCACGCAGGGCCGAGCCCAGGGGCCGTGCCACGGCGAGGCGCCCGTCAAGGGCGCCCTGAGAGGCGGGTCGCAGGTCGGCGGCGGCCTGCAGCCGCAGCCAGCTACGGCGCTGGCGTTCGGGCACTGGCACGGTGGCAACCGGACTAGGCTCGACCCGCGTGCAGGCCCGCTGGGCCACAAGATCCGCGGCCGCCACCAGCAGCTCGCTGCGGGACTCCGCGCTGCGGGGAGGCTCTGCCAGCAGGGGCTCGCAGCGTCCGGTCTCCGTGAGGATGTGGACGGCCCAGCCAGATTCCTGGAGCTCCATCAGGATCCCCTGCGTGCCGCCTCCGAGCCCGAACTCCAGCTCCGGTACCAGCTTGCGCGCCTCCTCCAGCGCGGCGCCCCAGGCGGCCTCGTCCTCGCCCGATGGCAGCTGCACCGGCATGGCGGCGGCGTCCCAGCAGAGCAGGAACAGGGACGCGATGCCTGGGAACAAGAACGCACCTCCCGGGATGGGAGCAGTGTACACGGACAGTGGCGAGTTGCTGGGTGACTGCAGTACGCAGGCGTCATCGTCGCGGGAATCCGGAGGTCTTGGCCTGCAGCCCTGGCACGGGGACGAAGCCGGACATGAGGTCGTGGGCAGGGGTCTCGCCGTCGCCGTATCCGGGCGTCGCCAGCTCGAGGCGCAACATGAAGCGATCGCCGCTGGTGGCGTAGCTGTAGCTCGGGCAGAGCTCTGCGGTGTTGATGGCTTCGTCGTGGTAGCCGTCGGGGAGCGTCTCGCAGCCCGGGCCCTGGGCGATGAGGTCGACGGCGTTGTCCGCGAAGCGGTTGCCCGAGAGGCTGGCCGAGGCTCCGTCCAGGAACAGGCCAGCCCCCAGGCCGTCCAGCAGCTCGTTGTTCTGCAGCAGAAGACCAGCGTTTCCGTCCCAGGCCCGTACACCATCACGCGCGTAGACCGCGTCGCCGCACTTGGTCAGGGTCTCGCGGGTCCAGCCGTCTCCCCCGTGGATGGCGTTGTCGGACAGCGAGTAGCTGCCCTCCCCTGCGAGCCAGACGCCGGCGATGGGGTTGTGCTGGATGGTGGAGCTGGTGACGGTGAGGGACGGGACCATACCAGACCAGGGCTCGGCGTAGAGGCCGAACCCGCCACCGAGATTCTCCTGCTCCGTGGTGCCTTCGATGGAGGAGGCGGCCAGCGAGAGCGAGGCGCCATCGACCACCACGGCCCCGGCGAACCGGTTGTCCCGCAGCGTGCAGCTCGAGCAGCTGAGATGGCTGCCTGCGGAGGCCAGAAAGAGGCCGGGCCCCTGGTTGGCGTCGACCTCGATGTTCGTCGCCTCCACCGTAGCGGCTCCCTGGGCGACGACGCCGATGCCAACGGTGTACACCCCCCCGCGGCCCGTGGATGCGATCCTGGTTTCGCGCAGGACGACCGTAGTGTCGGGTTCGAAGGCGAGGACGCCCAGGGCCGTGTTTCCCTCCACTACGCAGGACTGCGCGCTGAGGCTCGCGCCGACACCGACCTCGATGCCGTACCCGTAGCCGCCCTTCGCATTGGGCTTGGTGTCCCGGATGGTGGTCTCGACCAGGCTGGCCGAGCTGCCGTCACCGAACACCGCGAGGCCCATCTCGGTGTTTTCCGCCACCTCGCAGGACTCCGCTGCCAGGGTCGCGCCATCCCCCACCTCGACACCGAAGCCGCACTGCCAGATCTCCGACGGCAGCGTGCCCTGGATGTTCGTATCGCGCAGGGCGACCGCAGTACCGGCGTCGTACGCGACGACGCCCGCCGCGGTGTTCGCCGAGACAGCGCAGCTCTCCGCCTCCAGGCTCGCTCCTTCCGAGATCTGCAGGCCGTAGCCGAACTCTCCGTTCCCATCGGGCAGGGTGCCCTGGATGCTCGTCTCGCGCAGCGCCACCGTCGTGCCGGCATCACGCGCGAGCACGCCCACCGCGGAGTTCTCCGTCAGCTCGCAGGCCTCCACCTCCAGGCTCGCTCCTGTCTCGCCCAGGATGCCGAAGCCGAACTCCCCGTTTCCATCGGGCCGGGTGTCCCGGACAGCTGTGTCGCGCAGCGCGACCGTAGTCCCGGAGTCATAGGCGAGAACGCCCGCCATCCTGCTCCCGGCGACCTCGCAGCTCTCCGCCTCCAGGTTCGCGCCGCCCCCCACCTGGATGCCGTAGCCGTGGAAGCCGTTCTCGTCGGGCAGCGTGTCCTGGATGCTCGTCTCTCGCAGGCGGATCGTGGTGCCGGAGTCCATGGCGAGGACGCCTGTCTGCGCATTCCCCGCGACCTCGCAATCCTCCGCTTCCAGGTTCGCGCCGCCGTAGACCTCGATGCCGTGCCCGATCCCATCCGCGTTGCGCTGGGTGTCGCGGAAGCTCGTCCGGAGCAGCGTGACGCTCGTGCCCGTTCCGGCCGCGAGGATTCCCGCCGATGCGTTTTCCCATACCTGGCAGGCCTCCACCTCCAGGCTCGCGCCGTCGTAGACGTTGATGCCGTAGCCGTACTCCCCGCCTTCTCCGGGTGCGGAGCCCTGGATGGTCGAATCGAGGAGGGTGGCCGAGGTGCTGGAGCCGTAGACGATGACGCCGGCAAGGCCGTTCTCCCACACCTCGCAGGACTCCAGCGCCAGCGCCGCCGCGCTGAGTCCGGCCTGATAGGCCACGATGCCCAGGTACTCGCTCCCCTCCACCTTCGAGCCGCGGAGCGTCAGGGTGCCCGACCCGACGAGCACCCCGACGTAGCGCGACCCGCTCACCGTCACGCCCCAAATGCCCACTTCCGCTGACTTGGCATCCACGTGGATCCCGGGCGTCTGAGAGCCCCCCTCGCTGGCGTCGATGATGACCAGCTCCTGGCAGCGTCCGGCCAGGTGCACGCCTGCGTGGGAGTAGCCCAGCTCCAGCGTCTCGGCGTAGCTCCCAGCCGCCACCGCTACCATGCCGCCGCCGGCGTCTCCTGCCGCGTCCAGGCCGGCTTGGATGGACGACAAGGGCGCATCCTGGCTGCCGTTGCCACCCTCGGCGGCTGCGACGTCCACGTAGACCGTGCTCTTGTCCAAGTCCAGGTCGCCCCAGGTGCCGCTGCCGCAGGCGGCGGGCACGCACTCGCCGTCGTCGTCGATTTGGCCGCTGTCGCAGGCGGGGCCGCTGTCGCCAGCCGGGCCGGTGTCGCGAACGAGGGCGCTGTCCCCTGCCTGGTTCTCCTCGCGCCTTTCCCTGTCGCAGGCGAACAGGAGCAGGGAAGCGATGAGGGTCAGGATGCGGGGCGAGTTCATGATCTCGATGGCAGTCTGGCGAAAGAGCGTCTCGAAGTATGACAACTTCGGGGGGCTGCGTCGAGGCCTGCAAGCAGGGCGGCCGGTCAACGCCAGGGCCGCCATGGTAGACTGCCCCCTGGTTTCTTCCAGCTCGGAGGCCGTGCCATGTCGGTCCATCGCTATCTCGCCCCGTTGCTGCTCCTGGCTTGCGCCCAGGAGCCGCAAGCTCTGGCACCGGTTCCGGTCGCCGAACCCTCCCCGGCGCCTGCCGCAGAGGTCGAAGACAAGTGGGAGCGCGAAGATGCGTTTCTGCGGCAAATCCAGGATTTGGACATACGCCTGGCGCGTCTCGAGATCCTGGTCGAGGAGATGAACAACGTGGGCATCGGCGAAGCCGAGCGCGTCAGCTGGCAGCCCAACAAGACCACCCTGGCCGCCCGCAACGTGCAGGACGCCCTGGACGAACTGGCCCAGAAGCTGCAAGACCTGGAGCGCGCCAAAGAGGACATGGGCCAGGCGGGGGCAGGCCTCTTCGATCTGGAGAACGGTCCCCTGGGGCCCCGATACGATCCAGTGGACCAGAGCCAGCAGGATCAGGCTCGCCCTGAGAACCGCGGCGGTCGGGGAGGCGGGGGTGGTGGTCGCGGCGGCGGCGGCCGCGGTGGGGGCGGTGGTCGAGCAGGTGGCGGCCGTGGTGGGGGCCAAGGGAGCCAGGGGGACCAGGGTCACGGAGGTCAAGGGGGGCAATAGTCACTTCGACGTGGAATCCTGCACGACTCTGGCAGGATCCTGAACCGGCCTGACCGTTCGGCACTTTGGAGAGCCTCCCCGTAGGGCCGCGAGCTGCGGGGAGAGGGTGCCCTGCAGGGGAGGGGGACCCCCGCGCGGGAGGCCTGTAGGGGAAATCAGATGGGCTGATTGGTTCTGGCTCCGCCAGGTCAGGGCTGCACGGCCCCGCTCGTCGGATCCGTCTGCCTCACAAGCTCCCCATCCCCCTCCTCAGCTGCACGCTCTGGCACGCATCATCATGCCGGCCTGCGCCAGCCGCAGGTGGGCCGGCTGCAGGAAGGCGCGCTTGACCGGGCAACCCTCTCTGTCTTCGGCCAGGGCCTGCGCCAGCTCGTCCTGCAGGGCCGGGTGGCCGAACTGCAGCGCGTCCAGGGCGCGACGGGCCAGCAGCAGCACGGCCCGCTCGCTGTGCAGGATGCCGATGTCCTGCTGCAGCAGCTCGTCGATCTCGTGGTCCAGGGCGGCACGCCGCTGGGCAGGGATCGGGGTGCCGCAGACGCGGTTCAGCCAGAGCAGCACCAGCAGCCGGTCGGCCTTGACGCGGCCGGGGTGCACCCGGGGCCCCTCGTCGAAGAGCGCCAGGTAGGCGGCGACGGCCTGGTGGGCATGTTCCCGGGGATGGCGCTCCAAGGCGTGCAGCGCCAGGCCCAGCCCCATGGCGCAGCGGCTCCACCAGCGGTGGTGGCGCGCCGCGCCGCGCGTGAAGGCCTGCAGCACGGCCTGCTCCTCGCCGCTGGCCAGGGCGTGCAGCGCGCAGAGCCAGGCGTCTCCGTCGGGCGGGGGGCGGGGCAATTGCCGCCAGGCTGCGGCCATGGCCGTGCCGGCAGGGGCGCGCAGGGCGGCGTCCAGCAGGATCTCAGCCCGCAGATCCGGGGCGCGCCCCGCTCCGGTGCTGGCGGCCACCTCCAGCGCGCTGGGCCAGCGGCGCAGCAGGGTCAGGGCCTCGCAGAGGGATTCCTGGCAGGGCGCCCCTTGCTCCCAAGCCTGACGCAGGGACACCGCGGCCCGGCTGACCCGGCCCCAGTGCATATAGTGCAGCCCTGCGGCCAGCGGATCTTGCGCGAGATTGGCGGGAAGGATCGACACGACGCCTACCTACGCCGCCACCGGGCGGCCGACAAGGAGCCGTCGGCAGCTCTCTCGTTGGCCGGGTATGGCACGGGAGGGGTTATGAGGCGGCATGAGCCATCTATCTCCAGCAGGTGCGTTGTTCTGGCTGCTCGCGGGCTGCGGGGTGGAGGAAGGACCTCCCCCAATCGTGCTCATCTCCCTGGACACCCTGCGGGCCGATCGTCTCGGTTCTTACGGTAATACGCGTGGTTTGAGCCCCAATCTGGACCGCTTCGCCGAGCAGGCCCTGGTCTTCGATCGTTGCTACGCCCAGGCCAACGAGACCCTGCACTCCCACGCCTCGCTCTTCAGCGCCCGCTACACCTCGGAGCTGGGCCCGCTGAGCCGCGAGTTCCGCTACCCCGAGGATGTACCCAGCCTGGCCGAGGTGCTGCAGCTCTACGGCTATCGCACGGGCGCTGCGGTGGCGGGCGGCCACCTGAACGAGGCCTTCGGCCTGCAGCACGGCTTCCAGCTCTACGTCACGGCCCAGGAATGGGGCTCCCTCTACCACACCGTGCCCGTGGCCCTGCAGTGGCTCTCCTCCCTCGAGGGTGAGGATCCGTTTTTCCTCTTCTTGCACGGCTACGACGCCCACAGCCGCTACCTCAAGCCCACGCCTTTTGGCTACGCTCTGGCGGATCCGACCTACGACGGGCCCGGTCAGACCGCGGTGACCACCCAGGACGGCACGGTCTCGGTCTTCGGCGACCACCTCTTCGAGCACAACCTCCTCAACAAGCAGTTCGATTACGACGCTCCCTACCTGTGGGGGCCCGAGAACCTGGAGCGCCTGGAGCAGGCCGCCACCAAGCCTGGCGCCAAGGTGGAGCCCTTGGGGGCGCAGGATCACGAGCACATCCGAGATGTCTACGACGGCGCCGTGCGCTACCTGGACGCCATGTTCGGCTTCTTCATGGCCGGCTTGCAGGAGCAGGGCCTGCTGGACGAGGTGGTGGTCGCGGTGGTCTCGGACCACGGCGAGAGCCTGGGGGAGCGCGGCGTCTACAACCACCGCTACCGCCTGGCGGACGAGGAGCTGCAGGTGGTGCTGATGATCCGGCCTCCAGGCGGGCTCGAGGGCGGGCGCCACGTGCAGTCGCTGGTGGGGCTGTACGACGTGATGCCCACCCTGCTGGACATGGCGGGCGCCCAGGCGCCAGCCCTGCTGCGCGGCCGGTCGCTGACGCCCTACTTCAGCGAGGCGCCCCCCGAGCGCGACCATATGTTCGCCGAGTGCGGTTTCCGCCAGGTCTCGGTGCGCAGCGCCAGCCAGAGATTGAGCTTCCAGGGGCTCTCGGCGGACTCCCCCTACCTGGCGGACCTGATCGCGGCAGCGCCTCTGGATGGGCCGGCTTTCGTGGCGGAGCCGGCGGTGCGGGACGCGACCGCGCTGGAGCCCCTGCGGCAGGAGCTGGTGAGCTGGAAGCGCTCCCTGCCGCGGGCCGCGGCCAGGGATGTGGAGCCGCTTGATCCCGAGATCGTGCGCGGGATGCAGGAGCATGGGTATTGGGAGAGCCAATGATGCTGCCAGCACCCCCCACCCTCGGCCTCCTCCTGGCCCTCTGCGCCTGCGCCACCGATCCCCTCTGGACCCACGAAGCCGCCCTGCAGCCCAGCTTCCAGCAGCTGGATGCCGACGCCAGCGGCCTGGTGGAGCCCGCCGAGCTGCAGATCCACGCCTACGCGGCGCCGCGCTTCGAGGACCTCGACCTGGACCACGACGGTGGCATGTCGCCCGCCGAGCTGATCGGCCTGGTCCTGGCGCAGGACCCGCTGCGCTTCGACGGCCTGCCCGTCCGAACGCCAGCCGCGGTGCGCCGCTCCACGGCCAGCGAGACCAACTCGCCCGACGCGTATTTCCTCGAGGAGCTGCTGGTCTTTCTGGGGGACGCGGCCCAGGCGCGGGATGCGGATGTGCGGATCCCCGATCTGCCGGCCATGAAGCGCGCCGCCCGCTCGACCGCCCTGGACAGCCCGGACGCCGTGCAGGTGCTATGCCAGCTGGCCGCGGCCTGGCGCCAGGTCGAGCTGGAGTTCCCGCCCCAGCTGCAGCCCGTCTCTTGTCCTGCCACGCCCGCGGAGGCGGAGCCCGCGCGGTAGCAGCCCCGCCCTGTCGGCAATAGAGAGCCCGCGATGGAGTTCGAATTGTCCCGAAAAATCGCCGTCGCAGCGGTCGTCGCAGTCGCCTTGTCCGCGGGGTTGGCTTTGACGCTCGCCCTGCTCGGCGGCAGCAGCGAGGAGCGCGCGGTGGTCGGCCGCGTGGAGGAGCTGCGCGATCTATGGGAGCAAGGGGAGCTGCTGCGCGCCAATGAGCAGGCCGAGGCTCTGCAGCAGGACTACGGCGCGCGCATGGAGGGCTGGCTCTGGGGAGCGCGCATCGCATCCGCGCGCTGGGAGCAGGCGGACAGCGCCGAGCTCTTCATCCAGGCCTACGGGCGGGATGTGGCGAATTTTCCGGATCTGCCCCAGCTGGTCTCGGTGCTGATGGTGGTCAACTACGACGAGGAGGAGCTGCGGGGTCTGCTGGCAGAGCACGCGCGGCTGCGCCCCGACGATCCGCAGCTGCCCGTGGCCCACCTGCTGCTGGAGGCCCACCTGCTGCACGTCAAGCGGCGGCAGGCGGACCGTGAGCAGGTCGAGCAGCGCCTGACCGCCCTGCTGGACGACTTCGATGAAAAGGAATGCGGCAGCGCTTGCCACTGCTACTACGTGTCCGAGGCCTTCATGGTGCTGGGGCGCTGGGAAGAGGCCATGCAGGCCATGCGGCGCGGCGTGACCATGGACGACGTGCGTTGGAGCCGGCTGACGATGCTGATGACCCGTTCCTTCGTCCAGCTGCACCGCGGCGAGGTGGAGGCGGCCCGGGTCGGCCTGGAGCGCTACCTGCAGCTATATGCCGACTGGCCCGGCTACCACTACGCCATGCTGATGCCCATGCCCGAGTTCCTGCAGCTGACCTGGCGGGTGCGCTTCGGCCAGGATCTGGCGCTGCCGGAGGGACTGCTCGAAAGGCGAAAGGCCGCCGTGGCGCAGGGAGTGGGCGCCCAGTACGACGCGCCCTTGCTGGCTGGTGCGCTGCAGGGCCTCTTGGCCGCCCTGGCGGAAGATGATCTACCCAGCACGCGGGAGCAGCTGTCCGACCTGCGGACCCTGCTGGGGCGCGACGTGGGCTGCATCGCCGAGACCAAGGTCATCCGGCCCCACATCGGCAGCATGCTGACCGTGCTGGATGGCGATCTGCAGCTGGAGGCCGGCGATGCCGAGGCCGCGCAGCGCTCGTACCGACGGGCGCTGGAGCGCTTCCCCGACGACCGCTGGCTGAAGAACAAGCTGGTCGCGGCGCAGCAGGAAGGGGAGGCGAGCGGGCAGCCGTGAGCTGCGCCCTGCCCCCAGTGGCGGTGCTCGGGCGACAGCAGGCCGAGCGCGCCATGGCGCGCCAGCTGGCGGGGCTGGAGCCGCTGGCGGAACGCTTGGTCTCCATCGGCGATCCCGGTGAGCCCCCTCCAAGGGGCTTCGAGCGCTATCCGCAGCGCTTGCGGCTGCAGTTCCACGACGTGGAGCTGCCCGCGCAACGCCTGCCTGCGGGCGTCCAGCCCCCGCAGGTTGCGCATATGGAGGCCCTGCTGCGCTTCGCGCCCTGCGGCGATGGGTCCGTGCTGCTGCACTGCCAGGCCGGCATCAGCCGCTCTGCGGCGGCGGCCTACACGCTGCTTTGCGCCTGGTTGGGGCCGGACAGGGAGCGAGAGGCGCTGCGCCACCTCTACGCCATCTGTCCCTGGGCCTGCCCCAACGAGCCCATGGTGGAGCTGGCCGATGCGCTGCTGCAGCGCCAGGGCCGCATGCTGGAGGCGCTGGTGAGCACCCTGCCCATGGAGGGGCGCCTCTGCTACTCGCCGGAGGAGTAGAAGGCCTCCAGGATCACCTCGGCGGCGTTTTCCGCGATCAGGGCGTGGCCGGCCGGCGTGGCGTGGCCGAAGTCGGCACCGGCGTGGTCGCTGAAGAGGGCGTCGTAGCCCCGCTCCTCGACGGCCTGCTGGAAGCTGCGCTCGTTGTCCACGAAGACCAGGCCGCGGCGGGCGGGCAGCATGGCCCGCAGCGGCTCTACGCTGCGCATGGGGTACTGCAGGACCACCAGGCGCCCGACCTCGTCCAGCACCTGCTCGGCCAGGGCCTGGAGCTCGTGGAAGGTGGCGCGGTTTCCGCTCATGCGGTCCAGGGCGGCCTGGGCCTGGGCTGGCCGGCCTTGCTCCTGGTGCAGGCGGGCCAGCTCCACGTGGGCCTGGTTGGGTTCCATGACGTGGTGGTCCCAGGTATGCGCGCTGTGATCCACGCTGCTGTCCGCCATGGCCATGGCTTCCTCGTAGGCCTGGATGGCCTGCTGCGTCTGGTCCGAGCGGACCAGTACGCGTGCCAGCTGCACCTGGGCCTCGAGGCAGGGCCGCAGCTGCAGGGACCGGCGCAGCGCGGCCTGGGCCTCTTCCAGGCGCCCCTGGCGCGCCTGGAGCACGCCGAGCTGGTAGTGGGCGTAGTAGCTGGGATCGATGGCGATGGCGGCGCGCAGGGCTTCCTCGGCTGCGGTGTAGTCCTGTTCGTTGATCAGGTGCTTGGCCAGCTCGATGCTGGACAGGGCATCGGGCAGTCGGATCAGCTGTTTGCGGAGTATGGCGCGCACCTGCTCTCGTGCGCCCAGGTGACCGTAGAAGCGCGAGACGTACTTGTAGGTGACGTGTTCCTGGGGCCACTCCTGCAGGGCCTGCTCGAAGAGGGCGCGCTTCTGGGGGCGCGGATCGGTCACTGAAGCCAGGCCCACAAGGGCCTGGGCGCTGGGACGCTGAAACAGCGCCTCCTCCAGCCACAGGCGAGCTTCGTCGAAGCGACCCTGGCGCTTGAGGTGGTCGGCCAGCAGCAAGACCGTGTCGGGATCGCCGTTCTGCTGCAGCTGCGCCAGGTAGCGCGCCTCCAGGGCGTCCTGGCGCTCCTGCTCCGCCTGCTGGGCATGCAGGCGCGCGCTGCGCTCGGGCCACAGCCGGATCAGCCGGTAGATCTTGAGCCGGCGCCAGAAGGGACCGGCTTCGTCGTCCCGCAGGGCCACGAAGCCGGCCAGCTGATCGTTGATGCCGATCATCACGGTCACGATGTCGGGCTCGTGCTCGGCCAGCCCAGCCGGCAGATCGCGCAGCAGGGCGGCGGTATCGATGGCGGGCAGCGCGCCGTTGATCACCTGGAAGCTGCGGTCTTCATGGTGCTGGTTGAGCAGGCGCTCCAGCTGTCGCGGGTAGGCGAAGCGCCCGCCGAAGGCCGTCACCGAGTCGCCCAGGCAGAGCACTTTGATGTCGGCCTCTTCCGCGGGATCGGCGTTCATGGAGCGGTGGAAGGCCGCGCCCACCAGGCGCAGGCCCAGCTCCAGGGCCAACGGCGCCGCCAGCAGCAGCAGCAGCCCCACCAGCCATGGCTTGCCGAAGCGGGCATTCATGGCGGGGCTGGACCTGGGACCTGACGTGGGCTCGACTGGAACTCAAAGAGACCGGCGCCGACGGGTGATGGCGGCCAGGCCGAGCACGGCGGCCAGCCAGGCCAGCGGGGCCTGGCGCGGCGTGGCGGCGCAGCTGCACTCATCGCTCTTGCCCTCTTCGCCCGTGTCGATGGCGCCACCGCCGTCGCAGTCGTCCCAGACGGTGATGTCGTCGTCGTCGCAGTCGTCACCGCCGCAGTCGGGGTGGTCATGACCGTCGCCGTCGGCGTCGCAGACATCGCCGTTCAGGCAGTCGTTGTCCTTGCCGTCGTAGGGGATCTCCTCGGCGCCCGGGTTGACCGAGGCGTCGCTGTCGTCGCAGTCGCCGTCCTGGTCCGCTGTGCCGCTGGGCTGGTCGCAGGCCGTGGTCCCGGTGCCGTCCACGCCGTAACCGTCGCCGTCGGCGTCGGTGTACCAGGTGCCGGCGTCCAGGGCGTCGTCCTCGTCGATCTCGCCGTCGCAGTCGTTGTCCACGCCGTCGCAGACCTCGTCGGCGTCCGGGTTGATGGCCGCGTCGGCGTCGTCGCAGTCGCCGCCATCCACGACGTATCCGGAGGGCGCGTCGCAGGCTGTGACCGTGTTGTCGTCCGTGCCGAAGCCGTCGCCGTCACCGTCGTAGTACCAGGTGGTCTTGTCCACCGGATCCTCGTCGATCTCGCCGTCGCAGTCGTTGTCCAGGTCGTCGCAGAGTTCAGGCGCGCCCGGGTAGACCGTGGCGTCTTCGTCGTCGCAGTCGCTGCCGGCCACTACGTCCTCGGGGGGATCGTCGTCGCCATAACCGTCGCCGTCGTCGTCGTTCATGCACTCGGTGGCGGACTCGTTGTAGGCGGCGCCGGGGTAGGTCTCGGGGTCGCTGTCGTCGCAGTCGTCGCCACCGAAGATGATGTCGTCGTGGCCATCGTCGTCGGCGTCGTGGGAGCGCTCGTAGACGTAGGCTTCGTCCGAGGCCGGGTCGCCCACGACCACGTTGGGGAAGCTGTCGCCGTTGACGTCGCCACCATGGGCCAGGGCCCAGCCGAAGTAGTTGCTGCCGGTCAGGGTCTGGACGGAGGTGGGGTCGGTGCCCGTGGCGCTGCCCTTGTAGACCCAGGCGCTGGCGACGAGCGGATCGCCCACCATCACCTCGTCGTAGCCGTCGCCGTCGATGTCGCCGACGCCGGCCACGGACCAGCCGTAGTAGGTGCCCTTGCCCTCGGAAAGGGTGGTGACCGCCGTCTCTGAGACGCCGGTGGCGCTGCCGTGGTAGACGTAGGCCTCGCCCGTGGTGCCGTAGCCGCTGGAAGACAACCCGCCCACGATCACGTCGTCGAAGCCGTCGGCGTCTACGTCTCCAGCCGCCGAGATCCAGAGCGCCTCTTCGTAGCCCGCGCCCACCAGGGAGGCCGCGGGTATGACGGCCAGGCCGCTGGCCGAGCCGTGGAGAACGGAGACCACGTCGGAGTCTTCGGCCACGATCACGTCGTCGAAGCCGTCGCCGTTGACGTCGCCGGCGGCTGCTACGACCACCGGGAAGCTGGTGGAGAAGGGCAGTTCGGTGTCGGGCACGGTCGAGATGCCCGTTGCGGAGCCGTAAAACACCGCGGCCACGCCTTCCATGCCGACGATCACGTCGTCGAAGCCGTCGCCGTTGATGTCGCCTGCTCCGGCCACGAAAGCACCGAACATCGTCGCTTGGCCGATGGCGGGTGTGTAGAGGATGGAGGTGTCGGCCGTGGTGGAGGGCCCGGCAGCGGAGCCGTGATGGACGAAGGCGGCGCCGCTGTAGCCGGCGTAGGTGGGCTGGCCCACGATCACGTCGCCGAAGCCGTCGCCGTTGACATCGCCTGCGCCCGCGACGGACTGACCGAAGTCGTCGCTGCCGCTGAGCGTGAAGTTGGTCTTGGCCGAGATGCCGCCCGAGGCGCCCAGGAAGATGTAGGCCGATGCGTTGAAGGGCCCGCCCACGATCACGTCGTCGTAGCCGTCGCCGTCCACGTCACCCGCGCCGGCCACCGACCAGCCGAAGTAGCCCTGGTCGCTCAAGGTGGTGGGGGCGGTGGTGAGCAGCGGATCGACGGTGATGGGGTAGCGGGCCCAGGTGTCGTCCACCAGGACCGTGAGCTGGCGATCGCCTGTGGCCTCGAGCCAGACGGGCAAGGACTTGCCGTTGGCGTCCCAGGCCTTGACATGCCCGTAGTACCAGCTGTCGCCCTCGGGACCCACCAGGCGCGCGGTCTTGCCGCGCTTGTTCACCTTGAGGCTCTGCAGCTCCATGAACTCCACTTCGAAGGCCAGGGGAGCGGCGTCCGCGGGGCAGCGGGTGATCACCTTGCCGCCCACCAGCGCCATGCGGGCCTCGGAGGGATCGCAGTCCTGCCTGTCGGACAAGCTCACGCCGGCCTCGGGCCGCTGCTGAACGGTCCAGCCCTGCTGCAGGCCATCGCTACGCCCCGCCCACCAATGGATCAGCGAGGGGTGGCCGTACTCCAGGCGCTGCACGCAGCCGCTGGTCGCTCCCTCGTCGGCGCAGGCGCCCAGGACGGGCTCCACCTCGGAGACCGGCTCCAGGTCGCCCTCGCGGCCCCAGGCCGTGAACGTTAAAAAGAGCTGCTCGTCGCCCCGCTGGGCCCAGACGCCGCCGGCGTCCAGGGTGGCTTCGATGCCCTGCCAGGGGAGGCTGATGGCGAAGTCGTTGGTTCCCAGCTGCTGCATGGCGCGCGCCGGGGAGATCATGCGCCGCTTGATCTGCTGCGCGCCTTCCGAGGCGCCGCGACTCTTCGACTTGCCCGCTTTCCGAGCCTTGCCCGCCCTGCCCGACTTGCCAGGCAGGGCCATCTGGCCGCGCTTGCGCCCCTTGGCGCCGGGGCCCCCCTTGGCCGCCATGGCCTTGGCTGGTGCCTGGCTCGCAACGGCAGGAGATTCTGGCGCGTGCTGCGTGGTGGCAGCGTGGCTCTCGCAGCCTGTGGAGGCCAGGCCGGCCAGGGCGAGAGTGGCCAGGACGCAGGGAGAGGAAATGGTAGCAGAATGAGCGCGCACGACGACCACCTGTAGTTCGGGGCTTCATGATTATAAGCCCTCGGGATGGGGCCGTGTCCGCCCTGGGGTGAAGTCTTTTCGGCAGCGTGCGCTTCGCTGATGGAGCGCAGGGCGCCCGGAGGGATGGCGATGGGGGGTGGGGGCTCTCTTCTTCACCCTGGAAAGGTCCAGATGGCGAGGCAGGCCGCTAGCGTGGCTGCGGGTCGGTCCAGGGTGTTCGCGCCCGACAACGCCGTGGTCAATTCTCTGCCATGCTGACCCGGTCTGTTGCAGCAATTCGTGCCAGTGGGGCCAGTTGGGGGATCAGGGCGCGGTCCGCTCCACTTTTTCGCTCTCGCGCTTGACCCAGGCCGTGGCCTTGGTGAGGCCGCTCTTGGTCATCAGGTCCTCGATGAAGCCGGGCACCCAGCCGCGGACCTGCACGTCCACCGAGTAGGTCACCCTGCTCCAGCCGGGCCGCTCCGGCAGCGCCTCCACGCGCCAGAAGCCCACGCTGTCGTCCAGGTCGGACTCGTGGTCGTAGTCCAGCGTCCAGGTCATATAGCCCTGGTCGGGGCGGTGGGTGTGGTCGATCCAGTACTCGGCCTTCACCATCATGGCGCCGATGATGAAGTGCACCTCGATGTGCTCGCCGGAGCGGCGGCGGAGCTCGCAGAGATAGACGTTGTCCACCTTGCTCGTGTAGCTGTCGAAGTCGGTGATCTGCGCCCAGATGGTCTCGGGGCTGGCGTGCACGTCCTGGATGGCCACGCCACGCCCCCCCTTGCCCTGGCCGCCGGCGTCGGTCTTCAGTTGGCGCTTGACGGGCTTGCCGGCGGCCAGCTCAGCGAGCTCGTCTTCGTCGAGGGCGGGGGTGGCCGGGGGCACGCCGTAGGGCTCCAGCACGCCTTGGTGGGGGTGGGGCTTGTTCACGTCGGCCGCCAGCGAGGCGCCCAAGCAGAGCAGCAGGGAGATCATCGCGCCCTCCGCGACAGGACGAAGGCCAGGGGCGCTTCGTTGGCTTGCTGGGTGGTGGCGGCGCGGATGCGGGCAGCGTTCACCCCCGCCTGGCGCAGCGCGTGCACGACGGCCTGCGCCCGCCGCAGGGCGCGGGCCTGGCCCTGGGGGCCGCTGTCGGGCGGCGTCGCTGCCAGGACCGTGACGTAGTAGCCGGGCAGGCCGCGCAGGCGGCGGGCCACCTGGCGCAGGCGCGCCTGGCCGTCGGCGGTCGGCTGGTCGCTCTCGGCCGCGAAGAGGACGGGCTCCACGGGTAGGCGTCCATGCTCCGCCAGGCCGTCCCAGCGACCCGCTGGCAGCGCGGGCAGGGGGGTGGGCAGCGCTGCGGGCTCGGCGCTGGGGCTGGCGTCGCTGCTCGCCTGCAGCGCGGCCAGGCTGGAGCGGTCGATGGGGAAGGGGCCGTCTGCGGCCAGGTCGGGCAGCAGGTCGCCTACGTTGCGCAGGCAGTCTTCCAGCGGCAGCAGCCCGTGGCCCTGCGCGGACAGGCCGAAACGCGCGAAGTTCTCGTGGGCGCCCACCCAACGCATGCTGGCCGCCAGCTCGTCGACCAGGACGGGTTCCAGGGGGCTGCGACGCTGGCGGCGGTCCTGCAGCAGCAGCTCTTCGGCGCCGCCTTGCTCCGCCAGCTGGGAGGTGGCGTGGAACCAGGCCCCCAGCGCCGCTTGCACCGCCTGGGGATGTTCGTTCAGGAAGCCGTTCTCCACCACCAGCAGGTCCAGCAGGTAGCCCTGCAGCCGGGAGGACTCGAAGAGGATCTGCGGGATCTCCAGGCCCTGGGCCCGTGCGGTCAGGGGCTGTTGCAGCGCGTAGACCCGCGGCAGGCTGCGGTCGGGGGCCCGCAGCTGCTCGGCCAGGGCGGCGCTGTCCTCCAGCTCCAGCGCATCGGCCAGCAGCTGACCCAGGCCCAGCTCGGTCAGGGCGGCGCGGGCCATGAAGGCCCCGCGCGAGCCCGGCAGCTGCACCAGGCGTACCTCGGGGGCGGCCAGGCCGTCCAGGTAGGGCAGGGCGTCTTCATGGGCAGCCAGGGCCTCGGCGCCGTCGGACTCCGCCAGCACGGCCACGATCTGCGCGGGAGTCCCCTCCAGCTGGGCGTTGGCCTGCAGCAGCTGATCGGCCCGAAACACGGCCAGCTGGGCCTCGCCGCGCTGCATGGCCTGCAGGCGTCGCAGGGGATCGCCGCGGTCGTGCTCCAGGTCCAGGCCGATCTCTCCGGCGCCCAGGTGGTCTCGGAAGACGTCGCTGCGCAGGGCTGCGTACTGCGGGCTGTCGTCCAGGCGCAGGGTGAACTCGAAGGCGAAGTGCCGTCGGGGCGGCTTTGCGTCGTCCTCGCTGGCCAGCACCAGGACCATGAGCGCGAAGGGGACGAGGATGGCTGCCAACAGCAAGCTGACGATGGTGAGCTGCCGTGCGCGCTGGGGCCTTGGCATTTGGTATTCCGGGTTTGGTTCAGCGCAGCCCTTACTGCCCTGGGCGCCATTCTTCCAGCATCAGGGGGGCGTGATGGCTGCCACCCTGCGCAGCCTGATATGCAAGAGCGTCTGGAGGCGCCATGCAGGATCTGACCCGTCGCAGCTTCAAGACCTGGGCTATCGCCGAGCTCTGCTATGCTCTGCTGCTGGCCACGCTGGTGGTCGTCTTCGTGCCCTGGAAGACACCGCTGGCCAATGTGCTGGCGCTTTTGTATTGCGCGCTCAGCCTGGCTGCAGCGCCGGCCCTGTGGCGGCTGTCCCGCTGGGGTTGGCGGCTGGCGGTGCTGGGCGGCTTGCTGGGCCTGCTGGCCGCCGTGCTGGTCTGCGGCGGCCTGTTGCTGTCATGGGCCTACCTGCGCACCGTCTTCGGCGATTTCGGCGAGGGGGCCTCCCTTGGTGCCCTGATGTTCGCCAGCGTGGCGGCCCAGCTGCTGGGTCTCTACCCAGCGCTCAAGCTGCACGCCCTGCTGCGGCGGGAAGTGCGCAACGACCTGGGCGGGGCTCGCGCGCTGCTGGCCCTGATCGGGGGCCTGCTGGCGCTGCCCCTGCTCCTCTCCCTGGGCGTGATGCTGCGCTTTCAGGTCTGGGACCGCTTGCCAGCCGTGCCCGAGGAGGGGCGGCAGCAGGCCGTGGTCTACCTGCGCGCGGCCCTGGAGGGGGGCGCGCAGACCGAGCTGGGCGCCTTGCAGGACCTGCCCCTGGGCGTGGGGCCCTTGGTGGTCACGCTCTGGATGGACGGCAAGAAGATGCTGCGGGTCTATGGAGAGGGCGAGGACCTGGCCGCCGCCGTGCGCGACGCGGCCGACGACCTGCCTCCCCACCTGAAGCGCATCGACCTCTCTGCTGCGCGCCTCAAGCTGGATCGGCTGACCGCCAGTGCGCCTGTGGCCAGCGAGCTCCCCTTCGTGCTGGCGCTCTCGGTCAACCCCGGCATCGACGGCCTCTGGCGGCGGGGAAATTACGAGAAGGCGCTGCTGGCGGACGACCTGATCAAGGCGCAGATCTTCGGCCGCACCGCGCTGGTGCCCGGCATCCGCGAGATCCGGCTGGGGCTGGACACCACGTGGGTGCTGCAGCGGCTGGCCGGTGAGGGGCGCCTGGAGCGCCTGCGCAGCGAGGGCTGGGTGGAGCACGGCCCGCAGGCGGTGGCCGTGCTGCGCGGCAACACGCCCCCGCGCGAGGAGGAGCGCGACCAGGCGTATATGCGATCCGCCCTGGCGGCCGGCGACTACATCATGCAGCAGCTGCAGCCCGATGGCCGCTTCCGCTACCAGCACTACCCCTACCGCGGCACGCCCCGCAAGCTGGGCAAGCGCTACAGCGTGGCCCGCCACGCGGGCACGGTCTACACCCTGTGCATGCTCTACGGCGCCACCGAAGAGCCGCACTACCTGCAGGGCGCCCACGCCGGAGCCGACTGGCTGGCTTCGCAGTCGCGCGGGGACTGCGGCGCCCCGGGCGCGGTCTGCACCGCGGTCAACTCCCGCCCGGGCACGGGCACCTCGGCCTTGAGCGCCATCGGCATGCTGGACTGCCAGCGGCACACGGGCGATACACGCTTCGAGGCCCACGCGCGCAAGCTGGTGGACTTCGTGCTGGCCATGCAGAAGGACAACGGGGATTTCTTCCACATCTACGATTTCGACACGGGCCAGGCCGATCCTGCGGTGCGCGAGATGTTCGCCTCGGAGGAGGCGGCCCTGGCCCTGGTGACGGCCCACGGCGTGCTGGGGGATGCGCGCTACCTGCAAGCGGCGGAGCGGGCCTTGGACTTTCTGACCGGCCCCAAGTACGAGGGCTGCTTCCTGGATCGCTTCGTCTACGGCGCCGATGTCTGGACCTGCATCGCCGCCCACGAGGTCTGGCCCCACCTGAAGTCCCCGCGCTACCTCGACTTCTGCGCGGGCTACTCCCGCTTCATGCGGCGCATCCAGTACCAGCCCGGCTGGTGGGACAACGCCGACTTCGCCGGGCACTACGGCTTCGGCGCGCTGATGGTGCCCCAGGCGCCGGCCGCCGCCGGCTTCACCGAGGCCGTCACCTCGGCCTGGCACTTGAGCGAGCTGCACGGCCGGCCCGATCCGGCCCTCAAGCGCCAGGCCGAGTTGGCGTTGGACGCGCTGGTGCGGGACCAGGTGCGCGAGGAGAACAGCTGGATGATGCCCGATGCCGAGAACTCCTACGGGGGTTTCCGGCGCTCGCTGGTGGAGCAGGAGATCCGCATCGACTTCGTGCAGCACGCCCTGAGCTCGTTGCTGCGGGGGGTGGGGATGTGAGGGCGGGGCCACGGCGGCTGGCTTGAAAGACGAGAGCGGGTCGTCACGCGAGCGAATGATTGGCGTCCAGCGCCTTGGCCGCGCCCCAGGCGATCTCGATGGTCCCAGGAGAAACCTTGGGCTCATCCGGGTTGATACGGATGAGGGTGGCTCCTTGGTGTTGCAACTGCTCACTGTGGCTTCGAACACTGGATACCGCTGTCCCTGCTCCGCACTCGAGCATGACGAGTCGTTGCCGTTTCAGCTTGCGTAGGCTCGCCTCGTACACATCGTACTGCCTCTTGGGTGCAGATCCTGGATCTCGCGATACAGGGCTTACCTGAATCAATATGGAGCGCCTGTGCGTTCAGGCGCATCGGCCTGTGAGGCACCGAGAGCAGCAGATCCTTCCGGATCTCTTCGGTGGCCCCACTCCCACGCAGGCGCCCTCCAGCCACCTCGCCGCCTAGCGCATGACCGACCTCGGCCCGCCTTCCGAGACGGGAAGGAGGATGAGGAGCGTGGATGTCCGGCATGTCGACGACTCGAGGTCTTTATGCCATTTCAGCGGAGTCGTTCCCTCCCGATCATCAGGCAGCCTTCTTGTTCGTCTTCTTGTTCGTCTTCGTCTTCGTCTTCTTCTTGGCCTTGTACGGTTCCATGGGCTTCGGAGGCGTGACCCTCGGTATCTTCCAGGAGGTCTGGGCCTCGAGCCACGCCATGGCCGCCTCTTCGAAGGCCTCCCACTCCACGCTGGGAGCGTTCGATATAAGGGGGTATCTGTATCATGCGGTCTTCCTTGCCAATGAG
>CAYVQL010000087.1:0-34563 GCA_964454135.1 uncultured Enterobacterales bacterium
GCACTGCGGAAGCTCCTCGAACTGTCGGCAAGACTGGCGGCTTCTGTTCGGTGCCATCTTCCTCAAGCGCGCCCCGGTCGCTGGGGACCAGCGTCGTGATCCGCGCGTGGTCGAGCCTGCAGGGCAGCGCCGCCGAGGCGCTCCCGCTCTCGGACCACGCGATGGTGACCACGGATGCGTCGTCGTGCCGAGTGAACGTGTAGGCCCGCACGCCCGCGGGGGCGTCTGCCAGCTCCCCCTCGAGCGCGGCGGTCGCTGGGGCGGTCTCCGCGATCAGTCGTTGGTAGGCGTACCAGGCCAAGCGCTCCTGCCCCGCTTCGTGGTCCGCGTCTCCGCTGGACGAGCCGGGCGTGCTCGCGCTCGATGGCCCCCTGGCCAGCAGACTCCCGGGGCGTGGCTGCGCGCAGTGTCCGAGAGCCCGACCAAGCCGCCGCTCTCCTTTGTCGAGGATCGGTTCCAGGCTGTGCTATTCTCTTCATTCCCCTTTGCAGAAGGATGTACATGTCTGCGCTCTTGCTGATCCTGCTCGCGAGCTGCGCTACCGAGTCGGATGACTTCCGCTTCAGCTCATCTCCCGACGACAGCGCCGAGCCGGCGGACAGCGCCGAGCCGGCGGACAGCGCCGAGCCGGCAGGAGATGTGCGGATCGTCGAAGCCAGCCACGTCATGGACAGCTCCGAGTGGCGCTACGCCGCCACCGTGGAGGGCTCGGCCGAGCAGGCGACCTTGGACATCTACCAGGAGATGGGTGGCCACGAGTGCGAGGAGTTCCACGTCATGACGCGCATGGGCGAGGATTCCGACGGCACGCACGAGTACTGGGAAGCGACCCTGCAGATGGTAGACCTGGGAGGCTACGTCTCCGGACAGGCCACCGAGTTCTCCTGCTGCGAGATGAACGAGACCAGCATGTCCTGGATGGTGCAGGCGCTGGTGGGTGACGAGCCGGTGCATTGCGTGGTCTGGGGGGCGGACGTGACCGTGTTCGCCAAGCATGGTTGCGACTCGATCTGAGGGGGCCGCGCAGGTCCGGCCAGGGTCCGGAGCCCGGCGCGGCCTGCGCTCTGGCCGCCCTTCCTGGTTCGGAGAGACCTTCGCCCGACCTCTCGCGCTGCTGTTGCTTTTCAGCTTGTGCGGCTGCGGCTCGTCGGCGTGGTTCGCTTCGGAGCCCACGCCGCCCGCCGAGCAGCCCGACCTGCTGCTCTTCCTGGTGGCGGGCTTGCGGGCCGACGCTCCGGGTGAGGAGTGGGCCGAGGCTGCCTTCTACCAGGGCCTGGCGCGCGCGCCCAATCTGCGCTTCGAGTCGGTCTATGCCCAGTCCATCACGCCCTTTCTCAGCATGGGATCGCTGTTGACGGGCCGCTATCCCTCGGCCGTGCCCATGTGCGGCCTCTACAACGTCAGCATGCCGCCGACGAACAGCGAGGGCTACCGGGCCTGGTGCAGCGAGATCCCCGAGGATCGAACGCAGCTGTCCCAACTGCTGGGTCTGTACGGCTACGAGCGCGCGCTGGTGACCCACGGCGTCTTCGGGGACGACGTCCTGGCCGAGGGCTTCGAGCACTGGATCCAGCTCGGCAACCCTGCGACCCACAAGCCCACCCCTTGGGCCGAGCTGCAGGCCCGCAGCCAGGAGTGGTGGGCGCAGCGCGCAGAGCGGCCGCGATTGCTGGTGGTGGTCACCGCCGATCCGCTGCTGTGGATCTGGGCGGACAACCCGGACCCGGATCAGCTGCGCCAGGCCTACGTCTACCTGGCGCGGCAAGCGGGGCTGGGCCTGGCGGGTTTGCTGGATGCCCTCGATGTGGGCGGCGGGCGGCAGCTCTGGGCCTTCGCTGGGGGCCTGCACGGCATGGGGCTGACGGCGAGCAGCGGCTTTCCCCGCCGTCCGATCCACCCCACCAACCAGCACAACTTCCTGCTGGAGCGCTGCCTGCGCGTGCCCCTGGCGCTGCTGGCGCCCCGTGGGCCGCTGGCCCGCGCGCGGACGCAGCGCGTGCGGACCACGGTGGAGCTGGTGGACCTGCTGCCTACCATCGCGAACCTGGCCCAGGTCGTCCCTCCCGCCGGGCTGTCCGGCGACGATCTGCTGCAGGTCGCCGCCGCCGAGGTGGCTGGCGACGGTCCGCGACCGGGCCAGGCCTACGCCCAGTTCGGTGACATGCGCGCACTACGAGCCGGCGGGGATCTGCTCACATACCGGGCCAACCTGCACAACGGCTCCACCCTCGATCCCCTGGTGGCCCGGCGTCTGGGCAACCACTGGCGAGCCAACCGGGGCAATGCCTACTCTCTGCACGACGTGGAGGAGGACTACCTGCAGGAAAGGGACCTTGTCGATAGCGAGTCGGCGCGGGTCGAAGAGCTGTGGACGCGCATGGTCCAGCTGGAGCAGGGGCCGGCAGCCCCGCCCGATCGCACCTTCACCGACGAGCGGCTGTTTCAGCTTCGCAAGGCCTCGGTCAACGGGTACTGGTGAGCTGACAGACCTCCGGGCTGCGCTCCGGGTGGAAGGGATTGGCCCGCACCGCCAGGGAGAAGAGGTAGGGGTAGTGGCGCTGCATATGCGCCATATAGGTCAGCCACTCCCTGGCCAGCAGCGAGAAGACGCGACGGGCGTCCGCATCGATGTGGGCGGCGTCTTGCGCGCCCAGCTGGCTCAGATCGCCGCGACAGGCGAGCTCGTCGCGCAGGTGGAGGGTCGCCAGGAGCGCGTCGGTCAGGTGCTCGTGCTCCAGCAGCGTGGGGTTCTCGAGCATGCGTAGCAGCAGCTCGGCTCGCTCGCGCAGCAGAGCCAGCGCGTCTTCGCGCCCGGACGGGTCGAGGGACAGCGTGATCTGCTGGTGCTCCAGCGCATTACGCGCCCGCCGGTAGTCGGCCGCTTTCCAGGAGTCCTGCACGTCCAGCGCTGCAGCCAGCTCCTGACGCTCTTTGCAGCGCTGCGCCAAAAAGGCCAGCAACTCCTTGCCCAGCTCGGCGTGGAAAAGGCCGGCCACGACGCTGAGCTTGCGCTCGCGCTGCGTGCGTTCCCTGCGAGAGAGCAGCCGCTCGGTTCCGTTGGCCACCAGGCCCGTGAAGGTGCCGACGCCTGCCAGCACCACCACGATGGCCAGCGCCCGACCCAGGTCGGTGGTGGGATGGATGTCGCCGTAGCCGACCGTCGTGATGGTGATGAAGCAGAGGTACACCGCTTGGCCCAGGCTCAGACCCTCGGCGAACATGAAGCCGCCCGCGCCCAGCAGGGTGACGGTGAGCAGGGCGGCCAGGAGCAGGCGCAGGCGAAGCACGGGAGAATGCATGCCAGCGAGCTTATCCGCTCTCGACCAGAGGGGGCGCAGGAACGCCCGTGGATAACGGCGAGCCTGTTGCAGGGGTTCGCTTCGTCGCGGCGGGTCGCGTGCAGTATGGCTCGGAGCAGGGTGGGGATTGACGGTCTGGAGTGCCGCGAGTAGACTGACTGACGGTCAGTCAGTTTCAGCGTCGGAGATGCACATGGCCCGCACCAGCAAGCCCCCTGATGAGCGCCGTCACGAGCTCTTGCACACCGCGCTGCAGCTCTTCATCGAGCGCGGATACGAGCGCACGTCCGTGGCCGATATCGTTGGCACGGTGGGCGTGGCCCAAGGCACCTTCTACTACTACTTTCGCTCGAAAGCGGATGTGCTCGACGAGGCGGCGGACCGCGTCACCGGCGCTCTGTCCGGTGCCGTGGCGGCCATCGTGCAGCGAAAGAACGTGGACGCCGTCCAGCGCCTGCGCCAGGTCCTGCAGCTGCTGTTCACCGCCATCACGGGCAACCGCAAGCTGATCGCCTTCTTTCGGCAACCCGGAAACGAGGTGCTGCACGAACGGGTGCGCTTGGCGCTCGAAGAGCGTCTGCTGCCCCTGCTTCGCCAACTCGTGCAACAGGGCGTCGCTGACGGTCGTTTTCACCAGCCCTACCCCGCCGAGACCGCTGCTCTCATGCTGGCCGCGTTGCCGCACCTGGTGCGCGTCGCCAGCCAGGAACCCGCGCCAGAGGATCTCCAGCGCCTGCAGCTGGCCACGGAGCTGTCCTTGCTACGGGCGCTCGGTGTTCCGGATAGCGCTGCCGGTCGTTGATTATTTTGCCGCAGAACCGACTGACAGTCAGTCGGTTCCTCGCCCCAAGGCCAAGGAGGCCCCCATGCACAAGCCCCTCCGCACTCTCATGCTCGTCCTCTCCGCCGCCTTTGCCAGTGGCTGCGCCGCAGTACGCATGGCCGCCTATCAGCACCGCGAAGGCTCTCTCGGTCCCCCCCGCTCGGCAGACGAGACCGCCCCGTCCTGGAGCAAGCAGGGGGGCTTGCGCAAGGAGTTCCTCTGGACCCAGGATCTGCCTGCCCCGGCCGAGCGCGTCTTCCCCCTGCTCTGCCCGGTCCAGGAGTACGACTGGCTGCCTGCCTGGCGTTGCGAGATGGTCTACTCCGACTCGGGCGTGGCCGAAGAGGGTTGCGTCTTCACCAGCAAGATCACCTCCGGCGAGACCTGGCTCGGCACGCGCTACGAGCCTCCCAATGTCGTGGCCTACGCCGTCTTCAGCAAGCACCTGCTGCTGCGCATGCAAGCCGAGATCAGCGACAAGGGCGACGGCAGCTCCGAGATCCGCTGGCTGCGCAGCTACACCGCCCTGGATCGGCTGGGCCGCCTCTACCTCCAGCGCTACGACCAGGCCCAGTTCGATAAGGAGATGGGGCTTCTGTTGGGGCAGCTCGAAGAACACCTGCAGCCGGCTGCGGCCGCCTCCCCCGCGGACGCCGTGCCGGGTGGCACCCTGTGAGCGCGGCTGCCTGACACAGGCGGTTCGTCAGCTTCACGGTGCCTTTCAGGCTGTACTGCCCACCCCCCCTCTGGGCAAGCTCTCTGCCATGCTGCCCTCTCTCCTGGCCATCTTCCCCGTGCAGGCCCACGTGCCCCACGACGTGGTCACCGCTGCCGCCCCCGCGCCTGGCTTGGACGCCCAGCGGATCTGGAGCTGGGGAGCAGCCTGGCCCAGGTCACCGGCCTGGGCGCAGGGCTGCACCTGGCAGCCCTGGAGGTGGTCGTGGGCGAGGGCGTCTACGTGGACGCCTTCGAGGGCATCGAGCAGGGTCGGATCCTGGGCTGGGTGGCAGAGGACGCCTCGCAGGAGGATCTGCGGCGCTGCGGCTGCCACGCGGACCGGGGTGCGGCGGCCCTGCTCTGGCTGCTGGCGGTCCTGCCTTTGCTGGGAAGGCGCAGACCAGCAATGCGAACCGAGTGAAAAAGGGGGAGCTTCGCTCCAGCGTGGCCGAACCTGCTGGGGCGCTAGCTCGCCCCGGCACCAATCAGCCCCGAGCTTGACGGCTGCCGCTCCGCTCGCGCTAGCTGGTCCCATGCTCACCGCCCACCTCCCCGCCGGCTACCTGGTGACCCTGCTCTTCAACAGGGCCGCGGGAACCCGGTTTTCCTATTGGCGTTGGGGTCTCCCGTTGGCCATCTGGCCCGATCTCGACATCCCCTTGTTCATCCTGGCGCCGCCCGCCGAGCCCGTGCATCACGCCTATGCGCCCCACCTGCCGTTTTGCTGGCTGCTGGCCCTGTGCCTGCTGCCCCTGGCCGCGCTGCCGCGCATCAGGGAGCGCTGCCTGGGGATGTACGGCCTGTTCCTGGCCAACTGGCTGGCGCATTTGCTGCTGGACAGCGTCTCGGGGACCGGGGTCCGCTGGCTCTGGCCCCTGGATGATCGCTACTTCTACCTGATCTCCATCCCCTTCAGCCCTCACTCCTCGCGTTGGCTGCTGGACTGCGCGCTGCACTGGAGCTTCAGCCTGGAGCTGTTGGTGTGGCTGCCGGCGCTGCTGCTCTTGCTGGCAAGGTGGCGGAAGGGGCGCGGTTGACCAGGCGCGCCTGCTGTCGCGTGGAGAATCAGGCAGAACGCCTGGCGCGCCACCCCCGCCGCCGCGGTACGACCAGCAGCATCAGCAGCAGCGCGAGCGCGGCACCGCCCGGCCCAGCCGTCGCGCAGCCGCCGCCGCCGCGAATCCGCTCGTCCAGGTCGCAGGCATCGCCCATGCCGTCTTCGTCGTTGTCTTCCTGATCCTCGTTGCTGTCGTCGGGGCAGTTGTCGCAGAGGTCCCCTACGCCGTCACCGTCCGCGTCGGACTGGTCGTCGCTGGCCAGGAAGGGGCAGTTGTCGCAGTCGTTGCCGATGCCGTCCTCGTCTTCGTCGAGCTGATCGAAGTTGGGGTCGTCGGGACAGTTGTCGCAGTTGTCGCCCAGGGTGTCGTAGTCGGAGTCCGTGGAGTAAGCGTGCTCGTTGTTGTCGTCGGGGCAGTTGTCGCAGGCGTCGCCGTCTCCGTCGGCGTCGCGGTCCGCCTGGTCGTTGTACTCGGGACAGTTGTCGCAGAGGTCGCCGGTCCCGTCGCCGTCATCGTCGGCCTGGTCCTCGTTGGCGTGATCGGGGCAGTTGTCGCAGACATCGCCAAAGCCGTCGCCGTCGGTGTCCGTCTGTGCCGAGTCGGGCGCGGATGGGCAGTTGTCGCAGAGGTCGCCCACCTCGTCCTTGTCTTCGTCGGCCTGGTCCTCGTTGGTCAGCCCCGGGCAGTTGTCGCAGACCTCGCCGAAGCCGTCCTTGTCGTCGTCCTCCTGCTTGGGGTTGTAGTCGTCGGGGCAGTTGTCGCAGACGTCGCCCAGCTCGTCCAGGTCGGGATCGGACTGGGCGGGATTGTACTCGTCGACGCAGTTGTCGCAGAGGTCGCCCCTGTCGTCGCAGTCCACGTCGGATTGATCCACGTTGGGCATGTCGGGGCAGTTGTCGCATGAGAGCTCAACCGTGAGGTTGGGCAGCCCGTCTTCACCCATCAGCGTGAGAGAGCCGACAGAGAGCCCATCTCCGTCGGTGTCGAGGTCCGCCACCGAGTAGGCGCAGCCGTACGCGGCGTAGTCGTAGTACCAGTCCGCGCTGTCGTACTTGCACTTGGCGTCGCTGGTGGCCGGTTCATCGAGCACGTCGACGTTGTTGCAGTTGAGATCCTGGGTGAGGTCGCTGTAGCAGGTGCCGGCGTGAGCGGGGGGAGCGGCCAGCGCAAGGGCGACTGCGATGGTCAGGCTGTTCATTGGCGTTTCTCCTGATCGTCCAGCTCGAGGGCGTCGTCGGGCAGATCCAGCTCTTCGGGATCCACCTCGAGCTCGTCATCTCCTGACTCGTCCCGAATGGGCTCGTCACGCAGGAAATCCCGGAAGAGATCCTTGGTCTCGTGGTCTTCTGTGGGCTCGACGGGGGTGACAAAATCCATCTCTTGGCCCACCAGGCGCTCCGTGGCCTGGCGGATCCGCACGACCTCTCCCGACCAGGGCAGGCGAACCGAGTGGGTGTAGCGGGGCGGCGGCTCCAGGGGGTCCAGCAGCCGGATGGTGTGGAACTCCACGCGCCGGTTGCGCGCCTGCTGCGCCTCCTCGACGACCACCGGATCCACCTCGCCGAAGCCGCGGAAGCTGAGCCTGACCGGGTGCACACCAGCCTCAACCAGGGCGCGGTAGATGGCCTGGGCGCGGCGGATGGAGAGGTCGAAGTTGTTGCCGTAGGAGCCCTCTTCGGAGGCATGGCCCTCGATGAGCATATGGTCGATCTGCCAGTAGCTGGCCATCAGCTGGGCCACGGCGTCGAGGGTGGGCAGGGACTCGGGCAGGATGACGGCCGTGCCCACCTGGAACTGGATGTCGTCGCGGATGGTGATCTGCACGGGCTGCTGGGCCTCGGCCTCGACGCGGGCCAGCTCGCCCTCCTCCCAGGCGTCGTCGTCTTCCGGCTCCAGGTCCAGGGGCGTCGGTGCCTCCTGCGGGATCTCTTCGGGAAGCACCATCCCCTCCAGCTCGAGGGTCTCATCCTGGGGGGGGTCGAAGAGCTGGGCCTTCCAGGTGATGGAGAGCAGCGCGCGCCCCTTGCTGGTGCCGTAGCCGCGGGTGAGGCCGCGCCCCACGCCCAGATCGATCTGCAGCTGCTCGACGGGCCAGGCCTGCACCAGGCCCAGCGCCTCGGCCCGCGTGCCGCTGTCATCGAGGACCGTCTGGGAGCCCAGGCGCGACAGCACGGCGGCCCCGAAGGCCAGGCGATCCCCAAGGGTGTTGACGCGCAGCGCCGCGTTGGCCACCGCCTCGGAGCCCACCTGCAGGTCGTAGCCGGCGTCCACCGACTTGCGGCCGCAGAAGCCGCCGTCGAGCAACAGATCCACGGGGCCAAAGGAGCCGCGGCCCAAAAAACCGGCGTCGAAGCGCGGCTCTTGCTCCCCCATATAGGCGCTGTCGCTACCCGTGGGGAGGTGCAGGTCCACCCGCAATCCCACGGCGATGAGATCCGAGCTGGCGATGGTGACACGCCCGCCCACACGCAGATCGCGCAGGCCGGCTCCCTCTGACATCAGCTCGGGCATTTCGCCGCCCTGCTGGTAGGCGGCGGGGAGCACCAGGCGCGCGGAGAGACGGCGCGCGATGTCGTAGGAGATGCCCAGCTGCATGTCCGTCCGCCGCTCGACGACGGAGCGGACATCGCCCGCGACATTGGTGCGAAAGACCACCGGGTCGCGCATGTACTGGCCCAGCATGCCCACGCGCAGGGCGCCGGGCATGGGGATGTCGGGATGGTCCATGCCCGGCACGCTGCGATGAGAAAAAGCCGACTGCATCAGCTCGGTGTCGAGGGAGAGGCCCTCGGCATGCGCCGCCGTGGACCAGGCCAGCGAACACAGTGCCAATGCCGCCCTGGTAGGGCGGGTGGGGGGTGGGATCTGCCTGCTATGGGGAGACATCTGCTTCGCTTTCCGCAACGGTTCCGTGGGGAGGCACGCGCCGCAGGCCATGATGGCTGGCGCTCGTAGCCTCTCTGTATTCCGGCGGCCCCCTGTGTGCGCTTCCTTGGAGGTGTCAGGCACTAGGAGTTGATAATTTTTCTAATTATCAATTCCTAGTGCCTGACACCTCCGGGCATGACATACATGTCGCGACGAGAGCCTTGCCCAGCTGGCCGCACACCGACGAAAGCCTGCAACCAAGGAGGCACGCTCCTTGCATTCAGTCTCTCCGAACTGCGCCCCTCGGAGCATGCGATGACCACCAGCGAGTCCACCACCGAAGTCCTTGCGCGCTACGCCGCCGTCCACGAGTCCGCCACCGGCCGCCCGGTCGCCAGCAACCGCGACGTGCTCGACCTGCTGGTCGCCCTGCGGGGCGAGGACGCGTTCTGGAACGACCTGTCCTCGTCTCTGCCGGCCGACGAACGCCCGTTGGATGTCTCGCAGCTGCGGGCCGCCCTGCCGGCACTGTCCTTCGCCGCCGGGCAGCCCGTGGAGGACTGCCTGGCCTCCATCGGCGTGCAGCGCGAGGAGATCGCCGTGATCCTGGATGACGCGCCCGCCCGCCAGGCGGTCAGCGATCGCATCGCCGCGGCCTTCGCCGCTGGCGATCCCCAGCAGGTAGCCTGCGCCCTCGAGGGGCTGCTCAGCGAGTCGCCCGCGGTTCCGGTGCTGCGGCGCCTCGCGGATCGCCACGCCGTCACGCGCGGCCTGGCCACGGTGTTCACCCTGGCGTCTCTGGCCGGCATGGCCTTCGGCTCGCTGACGGCCTGCTACAAGGGCGTCACGCCCGAGCTATAGATCCGGCCATGAGCTCCGATCCCAGCGACGAAACGCCGGCCTGCGCGCGGCAGCGTCCCCTCGGGCTGCGAGGGGTGCGACGGGTGCCCGCGCACACGGTCTGGGAGATCACCAACGCCTGCAACCTGGACTGCGTGCACTGCGAGAGCGCGGCTGGCGCTGAGCGCCCAGCCGAGCTGAACACCGAGGAAGCCCTGCAGGTCTGCGAGGATCTGGCGAGCCTGGGCTGCCGGGACGTCAACCTGAGCGGGGGCGAGCCCCTGCTGCGCCCCGACCTGCCGCTGATCTGCGAGCGCTTGGCGGCCTTGGGCATGCGGCCCATCGTGGTCTCCAACCTGACCCTGCTGGACGAGCGGCACCTGGCCATGCTCCAGCGCGTGGGCGTGCGCTGCATCGGCACCTCCCTGGACGGGCCGCAGCAGGTGCACGACCGCATCCGGCGCGTGCGAGGTGCGTCATTTTCGCCCTTCGAACGCACTATCCGCACCATCTCAACCCTGAAGGAACGCGGCTTCCACGTCAGCGTCGTCACCCACATCAGCCTGTGGAACATCGACCACCTGGACGCGGTGGCCGATGTGCTCGAGGAGTTGGGGGCGGATCTCTGGCAGGTGCAGATAGGCTTCCCCGAGGGCCGCCTGGCCGAGATTGCCGACGAGTACCTCATCTATCCGGGCCAGATCCGCCGCATCTACGACCTGCTCGTGCGTCGCAAGGCCCGCGGCAAGATGCGCATCGATGTGGCCGACGACATCGGCTACTTCGGCGAGGACGAGGCCGCGCTGCGCGAGCGGGCGGGCGAGGCCTGCTTCTGGGCGGGATGCATGGCCGGCTACCGCGTGCTGGCCATCGCCGCCGACGGCAAGATCCGCGGCTGTCCTTCCCTGGCCATCGAGGTGGGCGACCTGCGGCGCACGCCCCTGCCGGAGATCTGGCGCGACGAGCAGCGCTTCTGGTTCAACGCCTGCTGGGACGACGCCAAGCTGGAGGGGCGCTGCCGGGCCTGTCCTTTCCGGCGCATCTGCCGGGCCGGCTGCAAGAGCCTGGCCTACTCCACCACGGGCAGCATCTACCGCAACATCTACTGCCTCAACCAGGTGGAACGCCTGGGGGGCGATCCGGAGAGGAGAGAGGAGCATGGGCGGGTACTCCCTTAGGTACTGCGTGTGGGAGACCACGCTGGCCTGCAACCTGGCCTGTCGCCACTGCGGCTCCGCCGCGGGTCTTCCCCGTCAGGGGGAGCTGTCCACGGCCGAGGCCCTCGACCTGGTGGACCAGCTGGCCGATCTGGGTCTGGAGGAGCTGACCATGAGCGGCGGCGAGTTCTTGGTGCGGTCGGACTGGCGGCAGCTCCTGGCTCGCGCCCGGGCCCGCGGGATCCGCACCCTGGTCATCTCCAACGGCCTGGGCGTGTCCGCCCAGGTGGCCGCCGAGCTGGCCGCTGCTGAGGTGGCCAGCGTCTCCATCAGCATCGACGGCGATCCCGCCACCCACGACGCCCTGCGGCCGGTGCGGCCTGAGCACGGTCCCTTGTCCGATCCCGACGCGCCCGCCACCAGCTACGCCCAGATCCGGGCCGCCATCCGCAACCTGCAGCAGGCGGGGGTGGTCACGGCGGCCATCACCCAGGTCTCCCAGCGCAACCTGGATCAAATGGAAGCCCTGCTGGAGGCGCTGCTGGCCTGGGGCATCGGCTACTGGCAGGTGCAGCTCACCCACCCCATGGGGCGGGCCCGCGTGGCGGTCCCGGCCCTGGAGCCTGCGCAGCTGCCCCGCCTGCACGATTTCGTGCGGCAGGTGCAGCGCGAGGGGCGTATCGCCTGCCAAGCGGCCGACGACCTGGGCTGGTTCGGCGCCGAGGAGTACCTGCTGCGCAGCACGCGCGAGCGGGGCGATCGCTTCTGGACCGGCTGCCAGGCCGGCTTGTCCATCATCGGCATCACCAGCGACGGCGGGATCAAGGGTTGCCTGTCCATGACCGACGCCCTGCGCGAGGGCAGCCTGCGGGAGCGCTCCCTGCGGGAGATCTGGGAAGACGCCAGCCTGTTCGCCTACAATCGGCAGCCCGACCGCAACCGCCTGGCCGGGGCCTGCGCGGACTGCGCCTTCGCCCGCATCTGCCGCGCCGGCTGTCACAGCCTGGCCTACACCACCACGGGCGCGATGGCCGAGAACCCCTACTGCATCCGGGTCTGTCGGCCATGAGCCGGGCCGCGCCGCGCGTGCTCTTCGTGGTGGCCGACTCGGTGCGGCCGGATTTTTTGGGCTGCTACGCCCCGGAGCGCAAGACCCCGGGCCTGGACGCCCTGGCCCACGAAGGTGTGCGCTTCGAGACGGTCTACGCCGCCGCGCCCTGGACCGTCCCCTCGCTGGGGGCCATGCTCACCGGGCGCTGGGCCCACGCGCTGGGCTTGGTGAAGTGGGAGCAGCCCTTTGTCGATGGCGTGCCCACGCTGTTCGACCTCTGCGAGGCGGCCGGGATCCCGGTGGCGTCCTTTCCCTTCGATCCGGGCCACCTCTTCGTGCGCTGCCCCCGGGCTGGGGTGGTGGGATCCTCCCAGGACGGGGAGCGGATGCTCAAGTGGTTCCGACAGCACCGCCGCGGCCCCCTGCTGGCCTTCGTGCACTGTTGGTCCACCCACGTCCCCTACCTGGACAAGCACCTGCCGCTGAGCAAGTGGAACATGCTCTGCCAGGGCATCCTGGGCCTGCTGGGGGCGCCTGATCCGGCGCAGCGGCGGGCCCACCGGCGCCAGGTGAAGGGGCTGTACGAGCTGGCCATACAGCGCTTCAGCGACAGCTGGCTGCCGCGCCTGGTGGAGGCGGCCAGGCCCGATCTGCTGCTGGTCACCTCCGATCACGGTGAATCCTGGGGCGAGCGGCTGCCCCCGGGGGCAGCACCGCGGGATGTCTTCGACCTGCACGGCAACCACCTGCACGACGAGGTGCTGCGCATTCCCCTGATCCTGCACGGGCCCGGGCTGCTGCCCCGGGCGCAGGTGCGCGGGCAGGCCAGCGGAGCGGACCTGCTCCCCACGCTGGCGGATCTGCTGGGGCTGGATGTCGAGGGCATTCCATTGGACGGGCGCTCCTTGCTGCCCTTCGTGGAGGCTGGAGAGATCCCGCCCGGACCCATCGCGCACTTCTGCCGCAACCGCGACTTCGTCGACCAGCCCGAGCTTCCCAGGAACAAGGCGGAGGTCTTTTCGGAGCTGGGCTGCGTGCGCGGCGGGCGCAAGCTGCTGCGGGAGGTGCCCGGCGGGACGCAGCGCGCCTTCGACCTGCAGGCCGATCCCCAGGAACAGCGGCCCGTCTCTCCGGCGCCCGCCCGCTGTCAGGCTCTTGGCCGGGCCCTGGATCGGGCCTGGGCGGACTGCCAGGTGGGCGCCCACGAGCCGGACGACTACAAGGCGATGCGCGCTCGGCTGCGGGCCCTGGGGTATCTCTAGCCCATGTGGCTGCTGGTCCTCGTCCTGGCGGCCCAGGCGGCGCCCGATGCCGATGCCCTGCGCCAGGCCTGGCAGGCCCATGCCACGACCATCGCGGCGCATTCGCCGGTCCCCGTGGTCCTGGAATCGCGGGAATTCCGGCGGCTCGCCAAGGGCAAGCCCGTCACCCGCCGCCGGGACGGCCCCGAGGGGGCCTTCGCCACCGGCGCCATCGTGATGGACATGCCTGTGGAAGCGCCCTGGATCGTGATCTGCGATGCCCCCCACGCCCCGCCCTCGCCCGTTGCCGTGCAGCGCCTTCCCACGGAAGAGCCGCTGGGAGAGCGTACGGTCTACCACCACATGGACCTGCCATGGCCCCTGGCCGATCGCCAGTGGGTCGGGCACTTCCACCCCAACCAGGCCCTGCTGGCCGAGGATGCGGCGGTCTGGCAGCGTATCTGGACCCTGGACGATCCCGGGCTGGCCCCCGAACCCGATCCCGAGGCCGTCTGGGTCACCGCCAACACAGGCGCCTGGACCATGCTGGACCTGGGCGAAGACACGCTGGTGGTCTTCTCGCTGCGCACCGATCTGGGAGGCCACATCCCGCCGGGGATCTCACAGGAGTTCGCCTTGCTTGGATTGGCCCACGCCCTGAGGCGCCTGGCCGAGACCGCCCGCACCATGCCTACCCACTACGACGAGACCCACGAGCCCATCCCGGGCCCGGACGGGCGCCTCATTCCAGCGGGCCTGGAGTGAACCGCCCTCAGGTTTGGGGCAGCACCTGACACAGCGCATCGAGCAGCGCTTTGCGGTCGAAGGGCTTGTAGATCACGGGATTGGCGATTCGCGAGAGGAACGCCTTGGAACCGGGCGTGAAGGCGCCTCCGCTGATGAAGAGCATGCGCTCGGCGAGCGCGTCGCGCCGCTCCTGGAGCCAGGCGTGCACGTCCATGCCTGTGAGCCCGGGCATCATCAGGTCGCAGATGATGGCATCGAAGGGCGGCGACGCTGCGAGCAATTCCAGGGCCTGCTCGCCCGAGCTGGCGATGGTCACGTCCTGGTCCGCCCGCAGCATCCGGTTGATGACATCCGCGATCATGGGCTCATCATCGACCACCAGGATGCTGTGGCGCCGGAGCGCCCTGGCGGGGGCGGCCGAGCCTGCCGGCCCCGACTTGGGCTCGTTGCAGGGCAGCCGCACCAAGAAGCGGCTGCCCTGGCCCGGCGCGCTGCGGACCTGGATGCTGCCGCCGATACCGGAGACGATGCTGTGGCAGATGGAGAGCCCCAGGCCGGAGCCCTTGCCGATCTCCTTCGTCGTGAAGAAGGGATCGAAGATGCGCGGCAGGTGTTGCTGGGGGATCCCCTGGCCGCTGTCCCGGACCGAGATCGCGATCTGGCCCTCGTCCATCCAGGTGCGGACGCGGATCAGGTTGCCCTCGCGATCGCCCTCCTCGATGGAGTGGGCGGCGTTGACCAGCAGGTTGACGAAGACCTGGGCGAGCTTGCCCTCGTTGACCATGATCCTGGGCAGCACACCGAGCTCGTCCTGCAGCCGTGCGCGGTATCGGATCTCGTTGCCGGCGAACTTGATGGCTGTCCGTAGCACGTCGTTGACCTGGACGGCCTGGAGCCCTTCGTCGCCGACATGGGCGAAGGCGTTGAGATCCTTGACGATCTGCTTGACGCGCTCGGCGCCTTCGAGGGCGCGCTCCGAGAAGCTGTGCAGGGCGGACAGGTGCTCCCCCGGGGAACTGGCGGCCAGGGCGGTCAGTAGCCTCAGCGGCTCGGCGGGCTGGGCCAGCTCGCCCAGGCGCTTGGCCAGCTGCTCCAGGTTGTAGAGCACATAGGTCAGCGGATTGTTGATCTCGTGGGCGACCCCCGCGGCGAGTAGGCCCAAGCTCGCCAGGCGCTCGTTCTGGGCCAGCTTGGCCTCGAGCTCCCGCTGTTCGCCGACGTCGCGGTTGATGCCCACGACGCCCAGGAGCTTGCCGTCCTCGTCCCGCACGACCTTCACCGAGGCCAGGATCCGCAGCGCGCGCCCGCCCTTGGCGTACTGGACGGTGTCGCCGGACCAGAAACCGGTCTCTATGAGGGTACGCAGGGCTGCCTCGCGGTCCTCGACGTACTCGACCTTCAGCAGCTCCGTGGTGGAGCGGCCGATGGCCTCTTCCTCGCTGTAGCCGTAGATCTCCTCGGCGGCCTTGTTCCACGACCGGATCACGTGATCGTGGTCGGTGGAGACGACCGCGTCCGACAGGTTCTCCAGCAGGTCGGCGTGGTAGCGCAGCTCCGCCTCGATCTGCTTCTCCTTGGTCCGGTCCTCGTAGATGGCGACCACCTCTCCGTTGGGCAGCCGAAAGACCATGTTTTCGCGCCAGCCGGCGATGCGGTCGTCCTGGTAGAAGCTGATGGGGTGGCTCTGCGGGCGGCCGTCCTTCCAGACGCTTCGGAACACCTCCAGCAGCCCGAACTCCGCGACGCCGGGGAAGGCTTCGGTCACGCGCTTGCCGATCACATCCGCAGGATCCGCCTGGTCGATCTCGGCCGCGGCGCGGTTGAAGCTCGTGAACACGAAGTCCGCGCCCTCGTCGACGGCCTCGTAGACCGCCACGGCGCTGCGCATGTTCTCGAAGAGCTGGCGGTAGCGCTCTCCGCCGGGCTTGTCGGGCGCTTCAAGCTCCTCGACGCGGGCCCGGAGATCCTGGACCTGCCGGATGAGCTGCTCGCGGCTCATCCGCTGCGGATGCTGGTTGCTCATGTGGCGCTCCTCTGGGGGAGGAGCAGAATAATCCGTGACAGGGGTCGCCAGGCAGCGATCAGCTGCAGGGGCAGGCCTTCCAGATGCGCCCGGTCAGGGGGCGCTCCGGCACGCTAGCGCCAGCCGCACTCGCACCAGTCCGAGTTGTGACCGTTGGACTCGCCGCAGTCCAGCACGTTCTCGGGCTCCTTCTGGCAGCCCGGCTCGCCGCCGTAGCGGGCCGTGCAGGGCAGGCCTGCGGGGGCGCAGTAGGCCTCGCAGCCGGAGCCATCGGTGAACACGCCGGCGCAGAAGCTCTCGCCCGTCTCGCAGACCTCCCAGGCGGCGTTGGAGCTCGCGATGAGCGAGCAGTCCACGGGCTCGTCGCCCTCGTCGGTGTCCCCTTCCTCGATGGTGACCTCCACCTGGTAGACCTGGCCGCCGTCTCCGTACTGCCAGGTGCCCACGTACAGGTGCTCGCCCACCGCCGCGATGGACCAGGCCGCGATCTCCGAGAACTGGCAGACCTCTTCCCACTGCTCGCCGTCGCGGGACATCAGCAGGGCGGAGCTGCCCTCGTCGTCCTTCCAGCCGTCCGAGGTCCCGGCGAAGAGCGCGCCGTCGAAGTCGGTGATCTCGGTCACGTAGTGCCGGCTCTGCCAGTGGACCTGGACCAGGTCCGCGCCGTCCCAGGCCCACACCCCGGAGGATCCCGACGAGCTGCGGTCCGTGCTGGCCAGCCAGAGCGTGCCGTTCCAGGAGTGGCCGCGGAACATGCGGGTGGGCGTGGCCGCGGCGGACCAGTTCAGCCCGTCGCTGGACAGCAGGGCCCAGCCCTGCTCGTCGTCCTCGTCCACGGCCAGCGCCACCAGGGTTCCAGCGTGGGAGGTGATCTCCCGCAGATACCAGGAATCGCTGCCGCTGTCCCAGACCGTGTCCCAGCTGCTGCCGTCGGACGAGCGCAGGATGCGGCCGTTTTCGTGATCGCCGTTGTCGTAGTTGACGGCGTACAGGTAGCCGTCCATGGCCTCCAGCCCGCAGCCGATGGTGTGTGAGCCGCCGTCGTAGACCCGCTCCCAGGAGCTGCCGTCGCTGCTGCGGAAGATGTCCCCGCTGGACTCGGTGTTGGCGTAGAGCTGGCCCTCGAACTCCAACAGGGCGCAGACCGACTCGCTCACCCCGGTCAGGCCCGGGCTGGTCAGCTGCCAGGGGGCGTAGCTGTAGACCATGCTGCTGCCCTCGTGGCCGTAGCCGAACTGGCCGGCGTAGAGCTGGCCCGAGAAGCCGCGCAGGGCGAAGAAGCCGTCGCTGTAGCTGCTGCCGATGGCGCTGCAGGAGTAGGTGTGAATCCCCTCCTGGCCGCTGTCCTGGCCCGTCTCATCGCCGGTGCCCGCCCCGCTGTCGCCGGGCTCGAAGGGCGAGCCGGTCTCCCCTGCGGCGGGCGCGGCGCTGTCGCCGGGCAGGCTGCGGTCGATGGGCTCGGCGTCGCCGCTGCAGGCGGTGAGCAGCAGCGCCAGGAGGCAGCAGCGCGTCCGCATCAGGGGCTCCAGGCCGCGATCACGGGCTTCAGCGGCAGGGTGGTGCCTTCCACCGTGCCCTGGGCCAGCACCGCGACGTCCGACGAGGCGACCTCGGTGGTGTCGATGTCGTTGCCGTAGCGGAAGATCTCCCCCGCGATGCCCTCCACGATGGCGTGCAGGTCGCTGGTCAGCTGCACCTGGTAGGCGTCGCCCTCGTCGTTGTCCACCTGGTAGCCGTGGTACTCGGTGCCGTTGTCCTGGTAGACCAGCCGGGTCAGGCTCTCCATGGAGAAGGCGCTCTGATCGTCGAAGTGCGCCATGTCGTCCCCCTGGAAGATGATGCCCATGCCGGTGCATGAGAAATCGTACAGGGCCTGCACCGTGGCGAGATCGTCGGGGGAGTGACCCGGGTTGGACAGGATGGCCACGTGGTAGCTGTTCAGCTGCGAGGCGTCGATGCCTTCGGAGGGCTCGTCCAGGAAGTCGGCGTAGAAGCCGGCGTCCAGCAGCCAGCGCCAGATGTTCTCGCTGTCCTCGGCGTCCTCGTCGCTGTGGTCGTCGTCGCGGATCACCAGCACGCGGGGCGTGGGCACGTCGGCGGGTGCGGCCCAGCTCACCGAGTTCAGCAGCAGGCTGCGCGCCACGTCCTGGTTCATCCAGTCGTCGCTCAGGGTGAGCAGGATGGTGAGCACCTTGCCCGAGGGCGTCGGCGTGTCGCTCTCACCGGTGTCGCCGCTGTCGTCCGGATCGTCCTCTTCTTCCTCGCCGCTGTCCTCTTCGCCGCCGTCATCCCCACCGTCATCATCCTCGCCGCTGTCCGGCTGGGCGGTGTCGTTGGGCAGGCCGGGGTAGCTTTGATTTCCGTCGCTCAGGCCGTACTCGGAGCAGCCGGTCGCGATCAACAGGATGGGGAGCAGGCGCATGGGACCTCCTCTGCTGGGAATCCGGTGGTTTTCGAGCATGTTTCGTGCCAGGTCGTCCGCAGGCGCTCTGTGGCGCTGTGCTGGGGATCGGGCCCGGGTGGGGAGCGTTTTGGCTTTCCGGAATCGGGTCACCCGCTTCCCGGTGCGACGGAGCTGTCCCGCCGGCTGGGGTGGCTGGAGACCTCCGAGCGCGTGAACTTGCAGATCCTGGATGCCGCTCTGGGCGAGGTGGAGGCGTCCGTCTGAGCGGAGGTCGTGGGCTGCGTCGAGCTCTCCCTTGCCGTCGATGCCGATGCGTTGGACAGGAGCGCTTCGATCGTGCGAGGATTCGAAGGCAACCGCCGCCCATCAGGGGATCCTACGATGCACCTGGCGCCTCCCATGCTCGTCCTCGCTTCGCTCTCTCCGGGGGCTCGTGCCGGGGACGGCGTGCTCTGGTACGAGGGCCACGCGGGCTACGATGCCGACGCTCCCGATCTCGAGAGCGCCGTCCTGGCTGCGGGAGCGACGGCGTTCGACGACTCGGCCACCTGGCCCAAGTCCTTGGGCGACTACCGCTTGATCTTCCTGGTGGCGCCCAGCGTGGCCTTCAGTGCCGCCGAGGTCGTCCAGCTGGATTCGTGGGTCGCCGGCGGCGGCACCCTGGTGCTGCTCGGCGACAACGAAAACCTGTCCGCCAGCCTCGCCTCGGTGCTGACCGCCTTGCTTTCCGACATGGGGCTCGGTAGCAGCTATGTGAGCGATCAGATCGACGCCGGCTGCAGCCACTGGGCCACCGTCGAGAGCAGCCACCCGCTCACCGATGGCCTCTCGACGGGCCCTGTGTACGCTTCCACCTGCGATATCACCCTGTCTTCGGACGCCACCCTGCTGCTGTCGGGGGACTCGGGTCAGACCGTGCTGGCAGTGGAGGGCAACGTCGTGCTGTCCTCGGACCTCAATATGTTCAACGACAGCTGCACCCTGACCAGCGACAACATCACCCTGATGGAGAACCTGTTCGAAGGCTTCTGCTCGGAAGTGACGGACAGCGACGGTGACGGCTACGACAGCGTCCACTGCGAGGGTGACGACTGCGATGACGACAATCCCGACACCTACCCCGGCGCGCCCGAGCTCTGCGATGGCCAGGACAATGACTGCGATGGCGCAGCGGGCGAGGACGAGACGGACGCGGACGATGACGGTCTGATGGCCTGCGAGGACTGTGACGACGGCGATCCCGACGTGGCCGAGGGCTACGTTTGGTATCTCGACCAGGACGGCGACGGGTATGGCACCTTGGCGAAGGAGCAGGTGGCGTGCGAGCAGCCCTCGGGCTTCGCGGACAACGCCGCGGACTGTGACGACCAGACCTCGTCCTCCTACCCGGGCGCCGACGAGTACTGCGACGACCGCGACAACGACTGCGACGGGAGCACGGACGAGGGCGACGCCGTAGATGCCACGACCTGGTATCTCGATCAGGATGGCGATGGCTACGGCGCGACCGAAGACGCCACCACGGCCTGCGAGCAGCCCACGGGCCACAGTGAGGCGCAGGGCGACTGCGACGACGCCAAAGCCTCCATCCATCCCGAGGCGGTCGAGATCTGCAATGGCTGGGACGACGACTGCGACGACCTGGCGGACAACGACGCCCAGGACGCGATCACCTGCTATCCGGACGCGGACGGCGATGGCTGGGGGGACGCCACGGGCGCCGTCGAGCGCTGCTCATGCGACTCGGGCTACGTCAGCAGCGGCGACGACTGCGACGACGCCGATCCCGATGCATGGCCGGGGGCCCCCGGCTGGACCGCGGACTGCGAGCCCGAGATCGACGAGCAGGCGCCAGAGGACACGAGCGAACCTTCCGAGGATCGCGGTTGCGGCTGCGCGACCGGGCCCTCGGGCCTCGAGCTGGCGCTGCCGTTTCTGCTGGCCCTGGTTCCGCTCGTTCGGCGTCGGGGAGAGGGGTAGGCGGCGCTCGCTGAGCGAGGGTGGGGCGCTCTCGGTGATGTCTGCGTCGCGGGTTCGGTCATCCTTGCGGCCAACCGATACATTGCCAAGGTTGAAAGCCGATTGAAACTCCGGGGCATCTCAGATGCCCCGGCGCGCCCATAAGGCGCGGGGCTCAAAGGTCCTGCGGACCTTTGAGGGGCAAGCCAGCGGCGGCAGCCGCGGTGCCCGCAGGGCAGGCGCAGCCCTGCTGAGCGCTAGCGGTGCGGGGGGAGGCAGCCTCCCCCCGCAAAAGAAACAGGCCGACTCATCGCTGCGGCCGAATGGCCGCAACGATGACCAAGGCCTGCGTCGCTATAGCTTTCCGGTTCCCCCGCAGAAGTTGCACCCCGCGCCCCCGCAGAACCCGCAGGTCTCCTTGACGCGCTTGGCCGGCTTGGCCGGCTTGGCCGGCTGGGGCGCTTGCCGTGCGGCCTGCTGGTTCGCACGGAAGGCCGCGTCGAAGGCGGCGGCGGCGTCCTGCTGGGCGGTGCTTCGCGCTGGCTTGCGCTGGGGAGGGGCAGGGCCGCGCCGGGGCGCGGGCGGCGCTGCGCGCTGGGCCGGGGCGGCCAGCGTGGGGTTGGCGCGGATCAGTGGCTTGTCGCGCAGCTGCTTCACGAATTCTATCTGGCTGTCGAAGGCGTAGTACTCACCCACCGCCTCGAAGGCCCAGTTCCCCTGGACCTTGACCAACTCGCCGAAGAGGATGGAGTACTTGCCGGGCGCGCCGGCTGCGCCGGCCAGCTTGTAGCGCAGCATCTCCGTGTTGCGCTTGTCCACGGCGCGGATGTAGGCATTGCGCACGCCCGACAGCCTCTGGCCCTCTTCGCGCCCCATGTACAGCACCAGCACGAAGAGCACCCGCTTCACAGCGGAAGCCATGCGATCGAGGCGCACCTTCAGCGTCTCGTCGTCGCCTCCCGAGCCGCCTTTCGAGTCGCCGCCGTAGACGACGGAGCCATTCTGGTTGCTGTGGCCGGAAGAGGGGTAGGTGTATCTCCTTCCCCGGAGAGGCACGGCAAGAGGGATGTCGTCGAGGACTTGTCCGCGTTCTCCCAACAGCACCGCGAACAAATCCAGGTCGTAGCCCTCTCCGGCCCAGCCGGATCCGATGATGATCTCACTCAGGTCGTACTTCCGCTTCAGAAGCACTTCCGCCTGTCCTTTCTGCAGCAGCTTCATGGGGGCCTCCTTGAGACCCTCCACTTAATTCCCTCTACAAGTGGATCTCCAGCTCCCGCACCACCGCCTCCACCGCCGCCAGCAGGTCCCACATGTCCGAGGGAAACAGGCGTCCGATGGTGCCGATGCGGAAGCAGTCGGCGTTGGAGACCTTTCCCGGGTAGATCACGTAGCCCCGCTCGTTGAGCCGGCTGTAAAAAGCCTCGAAGCTGAACTTCGGGTCGTCGGGGAAGTGGAACGAGGTGATGATCGGCCCCTGGATGGCGGGCTTCAGGTAGGTTCGGAAGCCCAGCCGGCGCATGCCCTCTGCCAGCACCTGGTGGTTGCGCTGGTAGCGTGCCGCCCGGCCCTTGACGCCGCCCTCGGCCCGCAGCTCGGCCAGGGCCTGGTGGAAGGCCAGGATGCTGTGGGTGGGCGGTGTGAAGCGGAACTGGCCGTTGGCCTCCAGCCCCTTCCACTGGGCCAGCAGGTCCAGGCTCAGGGTGCGTGCCCAGCCCTGGGTGGCCTGCAGCGCCGCGCGCCGCGCGACGCAGAACGAAAAGCCCGGTACGCCCTCGATGCACTTGTTGGAAGAAGAGACCAGGAAGTCGATCCGGCTGGCCCGGAAGTCGAATTCCACGGCCCCGAAGGCGCTCATGGAGTCCACGGCGTAGGTCTTGCCACGGGCCGCGACCGCTTCGCCCATCGCGCGGATCGGGTTGATCAGGCCGGTGGTGGTCTCTCCGTGCACCATGGCCACGGCGTCGATCGCGGGATCCGCTTTCAGGCGACTATCCACCTCGGCCGGATCCGGGAGCTGGTCCTCGCGCACCCGGTAGACCGCGCAGTCGATGCCGTGCACGGCGCACATGGCAGCCATGCGCTCGCCGTAGGCGCCGTTGGCGACGATCAGCCACTTGCCCCCTGGAGGCACTGCGCCGCTGATCAGCGCCTCGACCCCGAAGGTGCCGCTGCCCTGCATCAGCACCGCCTCGTAGCCCGCCTCCTGGCTCACGCCGGCCAGCTCCAGGATCTGTTGGCGCACGTCGCGGACGATGTCGATGAAGGCCTGGTCCCGCGAGCCAAGGTCGTGCAGCATGGCCTGCTTGACCGACAAGCTGGTGGTCAGGGGGCCCGGGGTGAACAGCGGCTTGTCCTTGGCCGCCGGCAGCCGGGTGAGCGTCATGCTAGGGCCGCTCGCCGCGGGCCAGCCGCGCGTTGACGTCCGCGATCACCGGCTCGATGTCGGCCAGGCTGTCGATGACGTAGTGGGCGCCGCAGCGCTGCAGCTTGCCGCGTGTGAAGTCCAGGCGCCGCTGGATCTCGGCCTGGTCCAGGGTGGCCTCTTCTTCCAGGGTGTTGATGTTCATGTAGTTGCTGTAGCGGGCCACGCCCACGCCCCAGCAGCCGGCCTCCAGGGCCTCGCCCACGCCGGAGACGGTGTCGTCCACCTTGATCACCGACTGGATGGGGTGCACGTCCATCAGGTCCAGGTTGCGGTAGACCATGAAGGGCTTGGGCCGCGCGCCGTGGATCACTTCGTCGCCGGCCACGGAGGCGTCGGGCACGTAGCCCTGCTCTTCGGCCGCCGCCTCCAGGATGTCCACCATCGGCCGAATGAAACCCGTGGAGCTGCCGATCTTGATGCCGCGGGCCTGCAGGCGCTGCACCACCTCGGCGATGCCGGGCAGCAGCGCAGTGTACTTGGGCAGGCAGGCCAGCTGAGCCGGCACGAAGTCGGCGAACATGCGGTCCACGTCGTCCTGGGTTGGGAAGCGGTCGTGGACCATGCGCCAGCGGTCGCGGATCTCGGGCACCTCGGTCAGGGCCTTGATGTGCAGATCCTTGCGTAGCCCCATGGGGCCGCGGGCCTCCTCCATGGAGATCTCCACGCCCTGGTTCTCAAACACCTCGACGAAGACCACCGCCGGGGCGATCACGTAGGCGTCGGCCACGGTGCCGCTCCAGTCCAGCACCAGCGCCTTGACCGGGCCGCGGTACTCGCGGTGGTACACGTAGTCGGAATTCACTGTCATGGTCTCAGTCTCCCTTTTTGCCAAGTAGGGTCAATCTTGCATGCGCTTGCGGAAGTAGAGGTGCGAGCCGATCATCGTCGCGGGCACCAACACCATCACCAGGTAGCTGGCGCCCATCAGCAGCGATGACCAGGGCAGCTCGGCCTGCATCACGCGGGTGGCCACGTCGCGGGTCAGGTAGAGCCCCACCGTGGACAGGTAGCCGAAGGAATCGGCGACCGCGATCAGGAAGCTGGCCGTGGCCGCCACCCGCAGCGAGGCCAGCAGGCGGTCCATCAGGATGCTCTGGTAGGGCACGAAGGCCACGTACAGCCCGATGCCGTTTAGCAGGTAGAAGACGCTCGCCGAGATCCAGCCGGCCTTCAGGGCCACGGTGGCCAGGCCCAGGCACAGGGCTCCCAGGCCGATGAGCACCATGTTGGCGGCCACGGCGCGGCGGTTGTTGCGGAAGAACCACAGCCCGAAGAGCACTACGATGGTCAGCAGGCCCACGGCGCTCTCGATGGTGGCGAAGGTGCCGGAGCTGGCCTGGGTGCCCAGCTCGGCCAGGATGTCGGGCATGAAGCTGTCGCGCAGATCGCGGTAGGTCATCAGCCCCAGGTAGCCCAGCACCAGCAACACCACGCCGCCGGTATAGCGCTTGAAAAAGGCCATGCGCTGCGCGCCGTCCATGGGCTGGCGTGAGCTGCGCTGGCGCTCGTCTTCGGCGTCGGGGGGCGGCACGTGGTAGAGCATCCACAGCGAGACCAGCAGCAGGGGCACGAAGATCAGCCCGGTCAGGGCGGGCATCCAGAAGGACGAGACCTGCCAGCGCTCCATGGTCAGCCGGCCCACCGCCTTGACCCAGCCGGACGAGAAGATCACCGAGATGCTCATGCCCAGGCCCAAGAACTCGGTGATGCGGCGGCCCTCCAGCAGGCCGAAGAGCAGCGACCAGACCATGCCCAGGGGCAGGCCGTTCAGGAAGAGGCACAGGATGTTGTAGGGCGCAGGAACCAGGCCGAAGAGCACCAGCGCCAGCTCCGAGACGCCTATCAGCCCCAACACGATGGGCACCCGACGCCGGAAGCTGGCCTCCGAAGCCACCTTGATGCCGATGAACTTGCTGCTCATATAGCCCAGCAGCTGGGAGATCACGGCCATGGACTTGTAGCTGAAGGCCACGCCGCCGATGGAGAAGGCCACCAGGCCCTCGTAGGACGAGGCCGTAAACGGCTTGCGGAAGGCGTACATGCTGGTGTAGGCCGCAAACGCGGCCAGCATGGCGTAGAGCGTCAGCACGGCGGCCGGCTGGCGGCTGAGCCAGCGCGTGACGGGGGAGAGGGAGCCAGCCCCTGGCGCCGCGCCACCATCGCCGTTGCCGGTCATCCACCTACTCCGGCCCGGCCTGGTTCAGACCGCTGTAGACGATCAGCACGCGGGTGGTGTGCTGGCCCGGGTTGTGCAGTCCATGGGGCACGGTGCCGTTGTCGTAGAAGCAGTCGCCGGCTTCGAAGTGGTGCTGCTCGTCGCCGTACCAGTAGTCCAGTTCCCCCTCGAGGATCATCAGGAACTCCTCGCCCTCGTGGGCCAGCTTCTCCTTGCGGCCCTGGCCTGGAGGGATCTCCAGCAGGAAGGGCTCCATGGCTTTGCCGGGGCGCTTGTGGGCCAGCGAGAAGTAGCGCATGGGCGACTCGCCGTTGTCGCGCCGCAGCACCTGCCGCTCATCGCGGCGTACGATGATCATGGTCGGTTGCTCGTCCAGCCCCTCCACCAGCTGCGAGATCGTGATCTGCAGCGCCTGGCCGATCTGAACCAGGGAAGGCAGCGAGGGCGTGACGCGGAAGTTCTCGACCTTGGACAGGAAGCTGCGCGTCAAGCCCGTGGCCGTGGCCACTTGCTCCAGGGTCAGGCCCAGCTGCTGGCGGCGGGCCTTGATGCGCTGCGCGAGGGGGACCAGGTTCATGGGTGCTGGGGTAGCCCGGAGTTTCCTGTGGGTCAACAAAATTGATTCACGGTGACGCTGGCCCATGGTCCATTCCAGGCTATCCCAATGTCGGAGGTTTCATGTCCAAGAGCGAGCGTACGATCCTTGCCAACCACGTCCAGCAGAACCTCGCCCGCGGGGGACGCCTGACTATCACCTCCGAGGCACTTTGCTTCAGACCTACCAGCATCGAGCAGGCACTTGGAAAGGTCTTATCGATCGTCGGAATGGCCGAAACCGAGGATATGGATATCCTTCTGAAGGATGTTGCTTCGGTCGGAAAGACCGAGAGGGAGTTGTCGAGGAAAGGGATCTTCGCCGGCAGCACCCGCGAACGACTCCGCGTTGTACGAAAGGACGGAACCGAGGAGGTGTTCGTCGTCAACAACCTCGACAAGGTGATCGCGTACATCTCGGAGCTTCTTCCCCAAGACACCAGATAGCTTTGAAGTGGCCCGTAATGGCCCTTGTCGGCGAGGGCCAGATCCGCGAGGCATGCGGGACATGATGCTCTCCGTTTTGGACGCAGTGGGGCGCCCAGGCGCGCAGGCGCCAGATCCGGGCCTGAAGTCAGGCGGCGGTTCGCAGTGTCTGGAATCCGTGCCGTTCGCGGTCGCGTTACGCGCGCTTGAGGTGTGTCTTTCGGTGGAGCCGGTCACAACTGCGCCAGTGGCGGGTCACTGCCCGAGTTGTGGCCGCCCTGGAGCCCTTGGAGCCCCCAGTCGTGCATGATTCCGGTCACAACTGCGCCAGTGGCGGGCCACTGCCCGAGTTGTGGCCGCCCTGGAGCCCTTGGAGCCCCCAGTCGCGCATGATTCCGGTCACAACTGCGCCAGTGGCGGGTCACTGCCCGAGTTGTGGCCGCCCGGCGGCATTCGCGCTTGCCGCTGGCTCCACGGCGTATCTGCCGTGTGCCCGGATCTGGGACAGGAGGGTCGTTTTCGCGAGCATCCCGTTGCGTCAGCACCCGGCGCCCGGGTGGACCGCGTCATCCATGTCATCGCAGTCCAGCCCCAGTCCCGGGTAGCTGCCGCCGTAGGCGCCCGCATCGTTGAGATCGCCGTCGGGGTCCAGCAGCTTGGGATGGCCGGCGTCTGCCAGGGGCGAGGCCTCGTCCTGGTGCAGGTCCCACTCCAGGGCGCTGCCTGCCAAGAGGTCCCAGCAGGGGTCAACCTCAACGGGCTGTCCGGCGATTCCGTGCCCCACCTGCTGGCCGAACCTCCAGGCCGCTGCCGCCCGGAACGCGCTGTCAGACGCGGCGCCGGGCTCTTCGCAGCGCGGGTAGAAGGGCGGCCAGCACCAACCACGCTCCCAGGTTCCAAGGGGGCTGCGAGCAGCCGCAGCTCTCGTCATCGGTATCACCGGCGGCGTCCTCGTCCGGAGGATCCGCGGCGCCCGTATCGTCCTTGTCCTCTTCCTCTTCCTCGGGCTCGGCCGTGTCGCCCGTATCCGTGGTGGTGGGGTCATCCTCGTCCGACAGGCCACAGCTTCCGGCGCCCGGGCCGCCGTAGGCGCCCAGGTCGTTGCGGGAGCCGTCGGGATCGTTGTAGGCGCTGTCGGGATCGCCCGCGTCGATGGCGGGGCTGCCTGCCTGCAGGTGCAGGTCCACCTCCCAGCCCGAGCTGCCCTTGGTGTCGACGAACATGGGATCGGCCTCTATGTAGCCAACCTCGGGAGTGCAGCCCTGCGCCAGTCCGCCGTTGTCCCAGGACAACAGGTACGCCACTTCGGGCTCCACGCCCAACCCACCGCCACAGAACATGCTTATGCCGGAGCTGCCACTGATGATGGCGTTGCGCATGCTGCCTTGCCCGTCGATGGCGTAGAAGCCCGTGCCGTTGTCCACCAGGGTGACGTTCGAGATGGTGGCGGTAGTCTTCACCAGCCGAATGCCGTATTCGCCGCAGTGGGTGACGACGGTGTTGGTCACCTCGGCTTCGCTGTAGCTGGAGGTGATGCCATCTGTGCCAGCGTTGGTGACCAGGCAGCCGTGCACGCGGAGCGTGGACCTGTTGCTGCCCACAGCGTGGGTCGTGGAGCCATCGACCGTGCAGCCGACGATCTCCAGATCTCCTTCATTGTCGGCGAAGATGGCGTGCTCCCCGCCCATGAACAGGCAGCCTTCGGCGACGGTGCTTCCGCCAGCGCAGATCAGCCCACCAACATCGCCCAGCGCGGTGAGATTCTCCACGGCCGTTTTCTGGCCCTGGATGCTGATGGCGGTGTCGTCCTCGCCGTCCAGCACCACGGTGTGGACATCCTGACCGCGGAGCGTGACACCGTCGCGCAGATACACTCTGCCGTAGTAGGTGCCGGGCTCTACCTCGATGACGTCGCCAGATTCGGCGAAGATCTGCGCATCATCCAAGGAGTAATCACTGGGTACGAGGTAGGAGGTGGCGCCCGCCGGGGCTGCTACGCCGAGCGCCAGCAGCAGCGGGGCGCCACGAAAGAACCGATGCGGAATGGAAGACGCACTCATGAACGGGGCCTCCAGACGGGCTGGGGGACGGGCATAGCAGGAGGATGGCGCTCAAAGATACCATGCTGGAAGGCCACCGGCAGGTCGTCGGTGAGAGGGGGTGGGCACCATCACCGCCCGGCGCTCTCGGGCAGCTGCGGAGCGTCTTCTCGGCCCGTCGTGCGCGCCCCTCAGAAGCCCGCAGCAGCCTGGTACGCCCGGCGCACGCCAGGCAGCATGAAGATCACGATGATCAGCAGGTAGACCACTCCGCCAAGGCAGCCACCGACGAGGCCGCCGATGGCGCCGCCCATCACCGCGGGATCGCCGAGGTCTCCCAGCTTGGGGAAGAGCATGGTGAGGTTGAAGATCCAGCCCACGACGTACAGCATCAAGCCGGCCACGGCGTACAAGAGCATGCCCAGGCGGCCCCACTGCCGCATCCTGATGGCGCCGATGGAGGAGGCCAGCAGGAGCAGGCTCATGAAGAATCCCAGGACCATGGAAAAGACCGTCCAGGCGTACAGGACGGTGTTGCTCTTGATCACGTCGATCACGACGTTCTGCTGCCCCAGGTCCGCCAGGTAGGGCAGCAGGGCGAAGGGGCTGCAGAGGACTCCCATGGCGCCGAAGAGGATGCCCAGGACGCTGATGATCGCGACGGAGACAGGCCGATCGACGGAATTCGACAAGGTGGACTCCACGGGCAGAGGGGAGAAAAGGGATAGGCGAAGCTATCGCATGAGGCGAAGCAGGGCCAGTTTCGCGGTCTGCGCTGCGCGGCGGGCGCGCGGTGGGCGACAGCGCTACCTTGACTGCGCCCCGCTCCGACGGCCATATGGCTCTGCCACCTTCGCGACGCAACGGTGACGACGATGCCCTGGCTCAGCGACCTGTTCCGACGCCGATACCTGGACTCCCTGGACGACTACAAGAGCTTCTACGACGACCTGGCCTCGTACGGGAATCCGGCTGGCGGAGGGGACGTCTTCTACTTCGTCCCGGGCTTCAACGGCGTCCCCGGGCAGGTTCGCTTCGCGCTGCCGAGCTTGACCCGCTTGTTCGGAGGGGATTTTCACCTGCGCAGCCTGCACCATCCCGCTTTTTCGGCCCGCGAGCCCATCTGGGACAAGTACACGCCCGAGAACGTGGCCGCCAAGCGCCGGCAGCTGGTGCGCGATCTCACGGCGCTGTGCGAGATGCATGACGAGGTGTCCGTCCTCGCCTCCAGCAGCGGCTTCTACGACTTCTTGTCGGCCTACCACCGCTTTTCCGAAGAGGTGCGCTCGAAGCTGCGGCTGATCTGGATCGCCTGCGCGCCCGACTGGGCGGAATCGAGCCCCTGGGAGCCGGTCTTCTACAAGCTCAACGGCTTCGAGAGCGGGGGCTTCAGCTGGTTCTGCTATCCCAACCACAACGCCCTGAAGTTCATCAACAACGAGTGCAGCACCGACAAGAAGTGGCGCCTCGGATCCCAGAAAAAGACCTTCTTCAAGAACGACCTGGAGTCCCGCTTCGTGGTGGGCGGGCTGCTGTGGGACTGCGTCAGCATCGGCTGCTACAACTGGCACACCGCGACCCATATCGAGCACAGCAGCTCCCCCATCGACATCCCCGCCATCGTCATGGTGGCCACCGAGGACGGCTACTGGCAGGGGAAGGGCCGGGACGAGGTGGAGCGCGTGGTGCGCAGATACCTGTCGGACGCCGAGATCCTCTACCGGCCCGCCACCCACCTGTGGGTCACGGTGCCCGAGCACATCACGGACGCCTTCCAGGCCCTGGGCGACAAGGCCGGGTACGCTTCCTGGGGATCCGGGCGCGGGATCTAGTCGCAGTCCTTGCGCCCGTCGCCGTTGCTGTACACCGAGGTCTCGCCGCTCACGGTGATGCCGTCGGCGTATTCCTCGGCGTCCTCCTGACACAAGGAGTCGTTGTACTTGATGTACAGGTCGCCGCCTACGGTCGAGATGTTGTTCAAGGTGGACAAGACGTCGTTGTCCCAGATGGTCAGGTCGCCGCCTACGTCCGTCAGCGCGCTCAGGCCGGCGATGGTGGTCAGGGCGCTGTTGTAGGAGATGTCCAGGGCGCCGTTGACCGACTCGAGGCAGGGCAGGTTGATGTCCGAGAGCCACTCCTGCTCATCGAAGCTCAGCTCGCCGGTGATGGTCTGGCAGTAGTAGATATCACTCAGGTCGCTCTCGCTGTAGATGTCGTAGCTCCCCGAGCACGACGTGGCGCTTGCGCAGGAACCGGTGTCGGTGTCGGCGTCCGTATCGGTGTCGGCGTCCGCATCGGCGTCGGCGTCCGTATCGGCGTCGACGTCCGTGTCAGTGTCGGATTCGATGGAGCATTCTACGCAGTTTCCGGCGTTGTCCCGAAGGAAACCTTCCGGGCAGTCGCCCATGATGCAGGAAGAGGAGAGCGTGAGAATGAAAGGTAGCGCGAACAAAGCACGGGTCATGGAAACCTCCAGCCGGAAAGCTACCATAGCCATCGGCAGGTCGCATCCCTCCGACCCCGATCGAGGGCGTGGCCGACGGTCGTGTTCCGGGTGCCGAGGAGCGGGGAGCGCCGGCGAGATATGGTTATGCTCACCATCCGTCCTTCGCCTGCCCCTATCCCGGAAAACAGCCGATTCCTCGCTGTGTTCCCCGTCTCTCCATGGTTGTCATGACTGCACCCCAGATTCCGGATCGCGCTCGCGTCGTCGTCGTCGGAGGCGGCATCATCGGCTGCTCCGTGGCCTATCACCTGGCCCATATGGGCTGGAAGGACGTCGTCGTCCTCGAGCGCGACAAGCTCACCTCGGGCAGCACCTGGCATGCCGCCGGCCTGCTCGTCACCTTCGGCTCCATGTCCGATGTCTCGGTGGAGTGGCGTAAGCACACCCGCCACCTCTGCGAGACCCTGGAGGCCGAGACCGGTCAGTCCACCGGCTTCATGCCCATCGGATTCATCGAGCTGGCCGCCGACAGGGACCGCCTGGAGGAGTACCGCCGCGTGGCGGCGTTCAACCGCTACTGCGGCGTGGACGCCCACGAGATCTCGGCCTCCGAGGTGAAGCGGCGCTTTCCCCTGGCTCGCACGGACGACATCCTGGCCGGCTTCCTCGTGGAGCGGGACGGCCGCGTCAATCCCGTCGATTTCACCATGGCCATCGCCAAGGGAGCCCGCCAGCAGGGGGCCCTGATCCTGGAGGACGTGCCGGTCATCGACGTACTCCACAACAAGGGCGCGGTCACGGGCGTCAGGACCGCCTTCGGCGATATCGAGGCCGAGTACGTGGTCAACTGCGCGGGCGTCTGGGCTCGCCAGCTGGGCGCCAGGTCGGGTGTCAACATCCCCCTGCAGGCGGCCGAGCACTACTACCTGATCACCGAGCCCATGGAGGGGATGGACATCTCCCTGCCCGTGATCGAGGATCCGGCGTCCTATGGTTACTACCGCGAGGAAGGGGGCGGCTTGATGATCGGCCTCTTCGAGCCCAAGTGCGCTCCCTGGCGCCTGGACGGCATCCCCGAGGACTTCTCCTTCGGCTCCATCCAGCCGGACTGGGATCGCATGGGCCCCTACGTGGAAAAGGCCATGGCCCGCGTGCCCCGGTCCATGCAGACCGGCGTCAAGCTCTTCTTCTGCGGCCCCGAGGCCTTCACCCCCGATCTGCTGCCCATCATCGGAGAGGCGCGCGAGCTACGCAACTACTTCGTGGCCTCGGGGCTCAACTCGGTGGGGATCACCACCGGCGGCGGGGTGGGGCGCACCATCGCGCATTGGATCGCCGACGGCCACCCCGACGTCGACGTCAGCTGGTGCAACATCGACCGGCTCAAGCGCTACCAGAACAACCGCGAGTACCGCGCCCAGCGCACCGTCGAGTCCCTGGGCATGGTCTACCAGGCCCACTACCCCACGCGGCCCATGCTCACCGCGCGCGACGCCAAGCGATCGCCCTTCCACGACCGCCTGGCCGCCCGTGGCGCCTACTTCCGCGATGTCAGCGGCTACGAGGGCGCCGACTGGTACGCGCCGCCGGGCGTGGAGCCCGCGGTGGACAAGCTGTCCTGGGGCCGCATGAACTGGTTCCCGTACTGGGAGGCCGAGCACAGGGCCACGCGCGAGGGCGTGATCTTGATGGACATGTCGTTCATGTCCAAGTTCCTGCTGCAGGGGCGCGATGCGGGCCGGGTGATCAACCACATCAGCGCCAACGAGGTGGCCGCCGAAGAGGGCATGATCGTCTACACCCAGTGGCTCAATCAGCGCGGCACCATCGAGGCCGACCTGACGGTCACCAAGCTGGCGGAAGACCGCTACTGGATCGTGGCCACGGACACCGGGCACGGCCACGCAGAGGCCTGGCTCAAGCGCCACACGCCCCCCGACGCCCACGCCATCGCCACGAACATGACCGGCGCCTACGGCCAGCTCAACGTCCAGGGCCCCCGCTCGCGCGAGCTGATGCAGCGGGTCACCAGCGCCGACATGAGCAGCCAGGCCTTCCCTTTTCGCACCGCGCGCGAGATCGACATCGGCCTGGCCCGCGTGCTGTGCATCCGCATCACCTACCTGGGCGAGCTGGGCTACGAGCTCTACATCCCGGCGGAGCAGGCCACGCAGGTCTACGACCGGCTGGTGGAGACCGGCGAGCAGGTGGGCCTGGTGCACGCGGGGCTGAAGGCCCTGGCCAGCCTGCGCATGGAGAAGGCCTATCGCGACTACGGCCACGACATCGACGCCACCGACACCGTGCTGGAGGCGGGCCTGGGCTTCGCGGTGGCGCTGGACAAACCGGGCGGCTTCATCGGGCGGGACGCGGTGGCCGCCCAGCGTGCGAAGAGGGCGCTGTGCAGGCGCCTGCTGCAGATCCTGGTCAAGGACCCCGAGCCCATGATGTACCACGGCGAGGTGGTCTATCGGAACGACGTCCCGGTGGGCTACATCCGGGCGGCATCCTACGGCCACACCCTGGGTGGCGCGGTGGGCCTGGCGATGGCGGAGTCCGACCGGCCCATCAGGCCGAAGTTCTGGAAAGAAGGGGATTGGGAGGTGGACATCGCCGGCAAGCGCTATCCCGCGGTGGCCTCGCTGCGCCCCATGTACGATCCCAAGATGGAGCGGGTGCGGGCCTGACGAGAGCCCGGGGCGGGATACGGGAGGATCTGGGCGGGAAAGGGTTTGCGCAGTCCCAGGATTGCGAGAGATAATCAATCACTCTCCGAGAATCGGATCTCTCGCGCGACCGAGGACCACCTTCTCATCGATGCATCCCTTCGCCGCCCTCTTCCTGCTGCAGGCCTGCGCCCCCGGCGGCGACTCCGCCCACAGCGGGCCGCTCGGCGGCGAATCGGCGTGGGAGGAGCGAACGGGCCGCTTCGAGGCCTCGGCCGGCGGCCTGCGGGCCGAGCTGAGCCCCGCTGGAATGCGGGTGCGGCGTGGCGCCGACGAGCTGGGCTTGCGCTTTTCGGCCTGGGGTCGGGAAGGAGCGCTGCGGGCCGTGGCGCCTGCGCAGCCCTCGCGGGGCGCCTGCGCAAGCGCGGATGAGCCGGCCCTTTCCAGCTGCGGGCGCCTGGAGCTGGTCCATCCAGGTCTGACCGAGCATTGGCGGGTCGTCTCCCTGGGCGTCGAGCAGGGTTGGCGGATCGATGAGCGTGTTCCGGGGCGGGGCGCGCTGATCCTCGAGCTCGACCTGCTGCAGGCCAGCCACTGGGAGATCCACGGCGACGCCCTGGGGGCCAGCATCCAGGGCACGAGCGGCCTGGGCTGGCGATACTCGGGGCTGCGGGCCTGGGACGCTGCGGGCGAGCCCCTGGCAGCCTGGATGGAGGCCCGAGATGGGGGCCTGCGCCTGGTGGCGGACGATGGGGACGCGGTCTACCCGCTCCATGTGGACCCGACGCTGGCCGTGGACAGCAAGCTGACGGCCTCGGATGGCAGCGGGAGTGACCAGTTCGGCTGCACGGTCTCGAGCGCGGGGGACATGGACGGTGACGGCTACGGCGATGTGATCGTGGGAGCCTGGTACGACGATGACAACGGCACCAATTCCGGTGCGGCCTACGTGTACCTGGGCGGTTTCGGTGGCATCGACCTGGGCAGCGAGGCCAAGCTGATCGCCTCGGACGGGGCCCCATCGGACTGTTTCGGCACAGCGGCGGCCTGCGCCGGGGACGTGAATGGCGACGGCTACGACGACGTGATCGTGGGGGCCTACAAAGACGATGACAATCGCAACGACTCCGGTTCGGTCTACCTGTACCTGGGTGGCAGCAGCGGCGTGGATGCCAGCAGCGAGGCCAAGCTGATCGCCTCGGATGGCGCGGCCCGCGACTGGTTCGGAGTCTCCGTCGCGGGTGCGGGGGACGTGGATGGCGACGGCTACGACGACGTGATCGTGGGGGCCAACTCGGATGACGACAATGGCAGCAACTCCGGCTCGGCCTACGCGTACCTGGGCAGCAGCGGCGGCGTCGACCTGGCCAGCGAGAGCAAGCTCTTAGCCTCGGATGGGGCTGCGTCGGACTGCTTCGGCAACGCCGTCTCCAGCGCCGGGGACGTGGATGGCGACGGCTACGACGACGTGATCGTGGGGGCCTACTTTGACAACGACAACGGCAACATGTCCGGCTCGGCCTACGTGTACCTGGGCAGCAGCGGTGGCGTCGACCTGGCCAGCGAGACCAAGCTGATCGCCTCGGACGGCGCGGCCAACG
>CAYVQL010000088.1:0-17753 GCA_964454135.1 uncultured Enterobacterales bacterium
TGTGCGGGGGTCTTCCCTCTTTCTTTTTTTATATAACAAAAATAAAAATTTTATCCGCCCCCCGTCCCCACCTCCCTGGATGACGTGAAGAGGGCAGAGGGATAGGGAAACAGCCATGTTCGGCTCCATCCGACCCTGCACGCGCGCCATGGCTCCTGAACAGGCGCAGCGCTGGCGCCAGGCCTACTGCGGCCTCTGCGCAGGGCTGGGCGAGGAACACGGCCTGGTCAGCCGGGCCACCATCAGCCACGAGGCGGTGCTGCTGACGACCGTGGTGGATGGCTTGCTGGAGCAGGGCGCCGAAGAACGCAGCGGCGCTTGCCCCTTGTCCCCCCTGCGGCGGCGCGCCGTGCTGTCCCCTGACAGCGTGGCCGTGCGCTGCGCCGCCCATGTGCAGGCGCTGATGGCGGAGCAGTGGCTGGCCGACCAGGTGCAGGATGGCCGGGGACTGGCCGAGCTGGCCCGCCCCCTGGCCCGCAGCTGGAGCTGCGACGCCCACGCCTCCCTGGCCGAGCTGGGCATGGACCTGGCGCCGCTGCGCGATCTGGCCCAACGCCAGAAGCGCATCGAGATCATCGGCCGCACCTCGCCCGAGCAGGCCGCCCGGCCCACAATGGAGCTCCTGGGGACGCTCAGCGCCCAGCTCGGTCAGCTGCCGGGCGCGCCGGCCGCGCTCTCGGATCCCGCGACCACGGATCGCTTGAGAGCCTTGGGTCGGGACATGGGCCTGGCCATCTACCTGCTGGACGCCTTCGACGACCTGGAGCGGGACCAGCTGCGGGGCGACTTCAACCCCTGCCTGCGGGTGGCCGCCGACGGTACGCCCCAGGCCTGCGCCAGCCGCCTGGCCGCCTGCGAGGCCCTGTTGGATGGCGCAGTGCAGCGCCTCGGCCGGCTGGCGGAACAGCTGCCCTGGCAGCGCCACCAGGCCCTCATCATGCAGGTCCTCCAAGAGGACCTGCCGCGCATCGCCCGGCGCGCTGAGCTCCGCGCGCAGCGCTGCGCCTCCCCGGAAGGGCAGCTCGCCCTGGCCCGCCAGTGCGCCCGTTCGCTGCTGGCGCGGACCTGGTACGTCTTCTGGGCAGCCTGGTTGTCCACCTGGTCCTGGCTGCGCCGCAGCTGGCGGCCGCCGCGCCTGCTGGCCGCGGGCGAGGAAGACGACGAGGACGAGGCCGGCTCCAAGAAGAAGAGCGAGGGTTGCCTCTCGTCGGTGCATTGCTGCGGTGTCTGCGACTGCTCCGACCTGGACTGCTGTTGCCCCTGCGGCGATGGCTGTGATGGCTGCGACTGCGGGGGCTGCGACTGCGGCTGAGCGCCGCTCACCACTCCCCTTGCTGGCGCCAGTAGACCAGCTTGCGCTCCAGCAGCAGCAGCCCGCCGTTGACCGCCACGCCCAGCAGGCCCAGCACCGCCACGCCGCCGTACATCTCCGGATAGCGGAAGGAGCGCTCCGTATCGAGCACGTAGAAGCCCAGGCCGCTGTCGCCGGCGATCATCTCCACGGTCACCGCCAGGATCAGGGCGATGGACAGGGCGATGCGCGTGCCGGTCAGGATGCCGGGCAGGGCAGCGGGCAACAGCACGCGCAGGAAGGCCTGCAGGGGCGTGAGCTGCAGGGTGCGCACGGTGTCCCGCATCACGGGCGGCACCTCGTGCACGGCGTCCATGGTGGCCAGCAGGATGGGCCAGCTGGTGCCGAAGGCCACCACGGCGGTGCGCATGGTGGCGTCGATGCCCAGCAGCAGGATGGCGATGGGGATCACGGCCGCTGAGGGCAGGGTACGCAGGCCGTCCACCGAGGGGCGCAGCAGGCTGTGGGCCAGGGCGGAGCGACCCAGCAGCAGGCCCAGGGGAATGGCCAAGGCGCAGGCCAGGGCGAAGGCCAGGCCGGCCAGGGCCAGGGTGCGGGCGCTGTGCAGGGCGATCTCCTGCGCCGAGTCCGCCAGCGCCATGGTCACGCGGCTGGGGGCCGGGAAGAGGCGGCTGTCCAGCAGTCCCGTGCGCGAGGCCAGCTCCAGCGCCGCCAGAGCCAGCAGGGGCACCGGCAGGCCCAGCCAGGCGCTGCGGCCCCTCATGAACTCTCCTCCAGCATCGCCATCAGGGCTGCCCGCGCCCGCTGAAAGGCGGGCAGGGCGGGCGTGCGCACCTGGTCCCGCGGCCACGGCAGGTCCGGCGCCAGCTCCAGCAGAGGCTGGCCCGGGCGCAGCAGCACCACCCGATCCGCCAGGTAGAGGGCCTCGTCCACGTCGTGGCTGACGAAGAGCGTGGCCGGGCGCTGGGGCAGATCCAGCAGCTGGTCCTGCAGCCCGCGTCGGGTGACCGCGTCCAGCGAGCCGAAGGGCTCGTCCATGCACAGCAGGGCTGGACGCGCTGCCAGGGCGCGGGCGATGGCCACCCGCTGGGCCATGCCTCCCGACAGGGTGTTGGGCAGCGCCGCGGCCTGCTCCCACAGACCCACCAGGCGCAGGGCCTGCTCGACGCGCTGTCGCTCCTCGGCAGGAGCCAGCTTCTCGGCCAGCAGGGCCAGCCGCAGGTTCCCGGCCACACAAAGCCAGGGGAAGAGGCTCTGGCTGTACTGCTGGAAGACCACCTGGATGCCCCGCGGTGGCCCCTGGATGGGCCGCCCCTGGAAGCGGGCCGTACCCGCCTCGGGCGCCAGCAGGCCGGCAGCCACCCGCAGCAGCGTGGACTTGCCGCCCCCGGAGCTGCCCACCACAACGACGAATTCGCGCCGCCCCAGCTCCAGATCCAGCCCCCGCAGCACGGGCGTGGAGCCGTAGCCCGCCTGGATCCCCTGCAGCTGCAGCAGCGGAGGGCCGCTCAGCGGCTCGCTCATGGCTTGGCCGTGCCCCCGTCGAGGCCCAGCAGCTCGTCCGTGGTGGGGGGCTGGCCCAGCAGGTCGGCGGCCGCCGCTCGCTGGATCATGGCCTTCAGGTCTTCGGGTACGGGCGCGGACTCCATGCGGGACATGCCCATCACGGTGGTGACGGCCTGATCGAGGCCCGTGCGTTGGGCCACCAGGGCGCGGGTCTCGGCGTCGTGCTCGGCGATCCACGCTGCCGCCTCCACCAGCACGGCCCGCACCGCCTCGCCCGCCGGACCGCGGGCCTGCTCCTGGTTCATCACGTAGCTGCTGACCAGGGTGCGGGGGGCCACCTGCAGGTAGTGGTTCGGACCCAGGGCCAGCGCCGGGTTGCTCTCGCTGATGGTGACATAGGGCTCGATGCCCGAGGCGGCGTCCAGCTCGCCCGAGGTCAGGACGCCCTCCATGCGGGGGAAGGGGATCTCCCGCAGGGTCACCTCGCTCAGGCCTACGCCGCCGCCGGCCAGGTACTCGCCCAGCACCAGCTGGTCGATGTTGCGCAGCGTGTTCACGGCGATGCGTTTGCCGCGCAGGTCGGCCGGGCCGCTGAAGGGCAGGTCCGCCCGCAGCAGCAGGCGATGGGGTGCGTGCTGGGCGTCTTCCACTACGGCGCCGCCCACGGCGACGAAGGGCAGGCCCCGCGAGCGGGCTATGGCCAGCGAGATCACGTTGCTGAAGCCCAGGTCAAGGGCGCCTGCCGCCAGGGCCTCCAGGATGCGGGCGCCGCCCGCCATGGAGGTCTCCTCCACCTGCAATCCGTGGGCCGCCCAGAGCCCCTGGGCGCTGGCTACGTACAGGTGAGCGCAGTCGGCGATGGGGATGTAGCCGATGCGCAGCTCCATCGGGCCCTGCGCCTGGGACTCGACTGCTGGCTGCGGGCTGCAGGCCAGCACGCAGATCAGGACCGAGCAAGCGACCCAAAGCCTGAAGACGACCACGCGCCTAACCGACCTCGACGAAGCGCCCGCTGGCTTCCTGGTAGGCCAGGTGGGCCATGCGCAGGTGACCCTGCTCGGGCTGGAAGACCTGCAGCTGGGCGCTCATGGGCTCGGATCCGCCTTCGGGGGGCCTGGATTCGAGCTGTAGCAGCAGGATGGTCTCGAGGGCCTCCAGGGGCAGCCCCGAGCGGCGCAGATCGAAGAGGCGCGGCGGAGGCCCCAGCTCGGGCAGGCGACAGACCAGCAAGGTGGCGCAGCGCAGCTCCTCGGACAGGATCTTCAGGCGCAAGGCGTGGGCGGTGGCGTCGACCCCGCTGACCAGGTCGTATTCGTCGGCGATCAGCAGGCGCGGCCCCTTGTGCGCGGCGCATCGCTCGCGGTGGCGGGCCGCCAGCTCGTCGGGCTCCAGTGCGGCTGCTTCGCCCGCCAACAGGCAGAGTCCGTGCAGCCGCGCCACAGCCGCTCGAGCCGCCGCCTGCATGCCCATGCGCCGCAGCCGTTCGCTGTCCATGCCGGCCTCGATGGAGAGCAGCCGCAGGGCCACCTCCAGCTCGGAGGATGCGGGACAGAGCAGGGTCACGGCGGCACCCGGCAAGCCAGCCACATGGCGCGCCAGGTTGAGGGCCAGGCTGGTGCAGGCCTGGGAGGAGCGCCCTGCCAGCAGGCTCAGGGCGCCCGCTCGGAGCGCCCCCAGCTGGCGGTCCAGGCGTGGCAGGCCGGTGGGGATCCTCGCGCGCGGATGCTGGGTGGCTGGCCTGATCCAGGGCCGTGGCTGCCTGTGTCGTGCAACCACGGGGGGCCCGGAAGGCGCGCTTGTCCGCCGCAAGTTCGAGGGCATGGTTTCCTCGTGGCGATGCCGAAGGGCTGCGAGCCATGTCACGCTACCAGAAAAGACGGGGGGCAGATGTCAAAAATGGAAGGCGCCGCGGATGGGCATGCCTGAGTCATGCTATATGCATGATATGGCACACCTACAGGTGAAGAACGTCCCCTGCGACCTGCACCAGAAGCTGCGCGACATCGCTGCGCGCGAGGGCACCTCCATTCGCGTGGTGGTGCTCGAGGCCATCCGTCGTCGCGTCGAGCGAGAGGAGTTCCGCACCCACCTGCGCAGCCGTGCCCCCGTCCAACTGGATCGTCCGGCGGCCCGCCTGCTCGAAGAGACTCGAGCGTCTCGCGACCGGGATCTGCCAGGGTGATCTGCGTCGTCGACGCCTCTGTGGCCGTGGAGTACCTGCTGCGCACTCCGCTGGGCCGTTCGCTGGCCCCGCAGCTCGAAGCCGCCGATCTGATGGCGCCCGAGCTGCTGGACGCCGAGGTGCTCTGGGTCATCCGCAAGCTGATGCTGCGCGGGACGATCACCGAGGAGAGGGCCGCTCAGGCAGTCGAGGATCTCTCCGCCTGGCCCGTGCAACGCGTGGCGCATCCCGGGTTGCTGCTGCGCGCCTGGGCCTGGCGACACAAGGTATCGGCCTATGACGCACTCTACCTCGCGGTTTGCGAGTTGTTCGGGGCTCTCTTGCTGACGGCGGATGGTCCCCTTGCCCGTGTGCCGGTCTCGGGCGTCGTCATCCAGAACGCGCGCGGTTGAGCCGGCAACGCCGCCACACACGCGGCCCTCCGCGGCGCGTTAGGTCGCCTTGTGCCCTGGCTGAGGTGCGGATGACCTGCCAAGCTCGCCTTTCGACGTGCTCCCTGCTGCTGCTGGCGGTCCTGGGCGCCTGCAAGGACGAAGACGTTGTCCCCGGCTCGCCGGGAGCCTGGGCCCTGCTGGACCAGCACGGGCTCAATCCCTACCCCTCCATGCACCTGATGGCCGCGGACAGCGCGAGCGCCACGGGCTATCGGCTCGATTTCCCGGACGGGGCGTTGCCCCAATCCGAAGAGGGCACGCCGCTTGATCTGGTTCGGCTGGCGCGCCTGGACGGCTTCTCCGTGGCCAACACGGCCCTGGTCCTGCTGGAAGAGGCCGAGATCGACGCCTCCAGCCTGCCTTCGGCGGACGACCTGGGCGCCTCGCTGGAGCAGGACGCCTCCGTGCAGATCATCGACCTGGCCACCGGCGACCGCGTGCCCCTCTTCGCCGAGCTGGACGCCCACGAAGCCTGCACGGGCCCCCAGGACCGCTCCCTCTTGATCCGTCCGCTGCAGGCCCTGGACTTCACCACGCGCTACGCCGTGGTGCTCACCGGCGCGTTGAAGACCGAGAGCGGAAGCAGCTACCCTGCCCCCGAGCGCTTCGCCGCCCTGCGCGATGGCGGCGCCGCCCCAGCGGGGCTGGAGGGCTGGGTGGCGCACTACGAGGCCCTCTTCCGGGACCTGGAGGCCGCCGGCCTGGCGCGCGACGAGCTGGTGCTGGCCTGGGACTTCCATACCGGCTCCGAAGCGGTGACCCACGCCCAGGCGGACCACGTGCTGGAGGCCACGCGCCAGGATCTGCCCTCGGAGGCCACGCTGGAGCCCAGCTACACGGTGGAGTCCTTCTACGACAGCGAGGCCGGCGACACGCTGAACGAGCACGCCTGGCGCCAGGCCTGGGGCTACTTCGAGCTGGAGAGCTTCCTGGCCGAAGAGGGTGCCTTCGAGCTGGACGCCGAAGGCCTGCCCGTCCCCCAGGGCGCCGACGACATCTACTACATGGTCCTGCTGCCGAGCTCAGTGCGCGAGGCCGCCGCCGGCAGCGTGCCCGTGCTGGTCTTCGGCCACGGCCTGCTGTCCGCGCCGGCCGCCTACCTGGCCTACGAAGACGATCCCAACGCCGTTCAGGCCCTGGCCGACAACCTGGGCATGGCCGTCATCGCCACCAAGTGGCGCGGCCTGACCACCGACGACCTGGCCGCCGCCGTGGACGTGGCCAACGACTTCGGGACCTTCCACCACCTGACCGAGAAGATGATCCAGGGCCTGGCCAACGCCGCGGCCCTGCCGCGCCTGCTGCGCACGCAGTTCGCGCAGGCGGAGTTCTTCCAGGCGCCCGATGGCAGCGGCAGCCTGCTGGACACCGAGCGCATCTATTACTTCGGCATCTCCCTGGGGGGCATCCAGGGCGCCAACCTGATGGCCAACAGCCAGGAGCTGGACTACGGCGTGCTGCACGCCAGCGGCGCCATCTGGTCCACCATGCTGGAGCGCTCCAGCAACTGGCCCACCTTCGAGCTGCAGATGGAGTACGGCGTGCCCGCCCCCGAGGACCGGCAGCTGCTCTACGCCATCTCCCAGCTGCACTGGGACGCGGTGGATCCCATCACCCACGTGGCCGACCTGCAGGCCCCCTCCATCCTCTGGCAAGAGAGCGTGGGCGACGAGCAGGTGCCCAATATGACCACCGAGGCCCTGGTGCGCTCCGTGGGCGCCCCCTTGATCACCCCCGCCGTCAACGCGCCCTTCGCCCTGGACCGGCTGCCGGCCCCCCTGGGGCCCGGCTCCACGGCCATGATGCAGTTCGATCCCCAGCTGGGCACGCCTCCCGACGAGAACCGCCCAGCCGAGGACACCGGCGCCCACACCTTCATCCGCCACACCCAGGAGGTGCACGACCAGGCGGCGGCCTTCTTCGCGGCCGGCGCCGAGGGCAGCATCGTGCACCCCTGTGGGAAGGAGCCCTGTGTCTTCGACGACGGGGATTGGGACTACTGAGCGGTCCGACTCACCCGAGCACCTCGATCCTGGCGCTGTGGCCGGGAACGCCCGCCATCCGCGCATCCAGAGTCAGCAAGCTCGCGTTGAGACCCTCAGCGAGGACGATGTAGAGCGCATCGTACATCGTGGCGTTGTCCCGCAACTGGAAGGCGCGCCGGATGAGAGGTCCGTGCCCGTAGCGGCGGACGGGCAGCTGCGCCAGGTGTTGCAGCGCCAGGTCGGCGCGGTCTGCATGTAGCTCGCCGCGAAGGACGAAGCGCCGCAGGACTTGGCCGACCTCGACGTCCAGCAGCTGGGGGGCTGCCAGGTCGTGCCCTGCCCTACGTATTCGATCGCCGATGCTCCCCGCGTGCGGCCCACGGCCGAGCAGGAAATCCACGACGACCGAAGCGTCGAGCACCAGCATTCAGCGCTCTCGCTCTGCCCGCAATGCGTCGACGGTGGACTCGCTCAGCTCGACGGAGCCCGCCTCGCGGATGCGTGCCTCCAGCTCTTCCAGAGTGGGACGGCGCGCAACAGCTTCGATCTGGGCCAGCAGGAAGTCGGAGAGGCTCTTGCCTGCTAGCGTTGCGCGCAGCTTGACGGCCAAGTGCACGTCATCGGGCACATTGCGTATCTGGATCATCTTGGACATGCTTCAAGCATGCACGCATGTTGTGAACATGTCAAGCGGGTTTTTTCTGCAGCGTCCGATGCGGCCACAGCAGACTCGCCACCACGACAGCCAACAAACTGGCCGAGAAAGCCGGAATCAGCTCGTAGATCCCCGTGGGCGCCTTCAACCAGAGCTTCCAGACGATGGTCACGGCCGTACCGGTCAGCATGCCCGCCACCACGCCCGCCTTGCTGGTGCCGCGCCAGTACAGGCTCAGGATCAGGGCCGGCCCGAGGGAGGCCCCCAGCCCGCCCCAGGCGAAGAGCACCAGCCAGAACACCAGGTCCTTGGCGATGAAGGCCAGGGCCATGGCCAGCAGGCCCGAGGCCACCACCACCACGCGCGACAGCATCAGCTTCTGCCGCTCTTCGATGACCTGCCCCTGGCGGAGGACCTGTTCCCAGATGTCGCGCACGAAGGTGGAGGCCACCACCAGCAGCTGGGAATCGGCCGTGGACAGGATGGCCGCGAAGACGCCGCCCACCAGCAGACCGTAGAGCACCGGGCCGAAGTACTGCGAGGACAGCACCAGGTAGACCATCTCAGGGTCCTCGTTGGGCAGGCCGGCGGTTTCGGGCACCACGGCTCGCCCCACCAGGCCGATGGCGATGGCGCCCAGCCCCAGCACCACGTTCCAGAAGGTGCCGATGATGGCCGAGGACACCAGGTTGCGCTCGTCGTCGATGGACATATAGCGCACGACGATATGGGGCTGGCCCGGCGAGCCCAGGCCGATGCCCAGGAATCCGATGGCCGCTCCGGCCCCCAGGGCCAGCGGATCCAGGTGCTCGGGACTCAGCTGCTGCAGCAAGGCGCTCAAGGCGCCCCAGCCGCCCAGCTGGACCAGGCCCACCACGGGCAGCAGCACCAGGCCCATCAGCATGATGATGGCGCGGATGACGTCGTTGTAGGCCACGGCCACGAAGCCGCCCAGCACCATATAGACCAGGATCAGGGCGCCGGCGGCCAGCAGCGAGGCCCACAGGGGGATCTCCAGCGCCGTGGTCAGGGTCTTGGCGCCGGCGTTGAACTGGGCCGCCACGTAGGCGGTGATGAAGATGCCGATGATCGCAGCGCCCAGCAGGCGCACGAGGTGGCGCCGGTCGTCGAAGCGCGCCTCGAAGTAGTCCAGCAGCGTGATGGCGCCCTGCTGCTGGGTGACCCTGCGCAGCCGCCGGCCGATAGTGACGAACTGCAGCGCCTCCACGGTGATGTAGCCCACGATGGCCCAGACCGCGCCCAGGCCCATCTTCCAGGCCATGCCCGACAGCCCCAGCACCAGCCAGGACGAGCGGCCCGACGAGACCGCAGACAGGGCCACGGTGAAGCGATCCATGGCGCGGCCGCCCACGAAGTAGTCGGACTGGTCACGGGTGCGGCGCATGGCCAGCAGGCCCACGGCGATGGGCAGCAGCAGCGTGGCCACGAAGACCGAGAAGGCGAGGGGCTCGCTCAGCTTGTCGTAGACGTTCACGGGGCCTTTCCTCGGCGAAGCTGGGGATGTCGCTTCATCCTATCGCAGCCCGCCTCACAGGATCCCGACAACCTGGTGTTGCGGGCGCCACTCACGCGATACCTGCCCTACATGACACGCCAAGAGATCGCCAAGCTCACCGCCCTGGTCAGCTGCTCTGGTTGAGCGTCCAAGCTGGGTCCGGGCGACCTGCGCAGAGTCCTCTCCAGCCTTCCTCAGGTCGAGCACCCCGATCTGCTCGTCGGTGCCGGCGGCTTCGACGACGCTGGTGTCTGGCGCGTCGACGACGAGCTGGCCTTGGTGCAGTCGGTCGACTTCTTCACCCCGGTGGTGGACGATCCCTTCGATTTCGGGCGCATCGCGGCGGCCAACGCCCTGTCCGACATCTACGCCATGGGCGCCCGGCCCATCACCGCGTTGGCCGTCTGCGCCTTCCCGGCCACGGTGCTGCCGCTGCAGGCCCTGCAGCGCACCCTGGCCGGCGGGCTGGAGGTGCTGCAGGCGGATGGCGTGGTGCCCCTGGGCGGCCACACGGTCAAGGGCCCCGAGTTCACCTACGGCCTGGCGGTCACTGGAACGGTGCATCCGCAGCGCATCCTGAGCAACGCGGGCGCGCGGCCGGGTGATGTCCTGGTGCTCACCAAGCCCCTGGGCACGGGCGTGATGGCCACGGCGCTGAAGCGCGGCGAGCTGGACCCGCAGCACGAGGCCGTCATGGTGGCGTCCATGGCCCGCAGCAACCGCCAGGCGGGCCAGGCCTGCATCGCCGCCGGCTGCCATGCCCTGACCGACATCACCGGCTTCGGGCTGCTGGGGCATGCGCTGGAGCTGGCGACCGCCAGCGCCACAGGTCTTGAGATCGACGCCAGCGCCGTGCCCCTGCTGCCAGGCGCCGTGGATGCCGCCCAGCTGGCAGCCGACTTCGCAGGGATGGCCGCCAACCGGCTCTGGGTGTCGGAGCGCGCCCGGCTCGACGAGGTGGACAGCACCACGGCGCACCTGCTCTGCGATCCCCAGACCTCCGGCGGGCTGCTGGCCTCCCTGCCCCCTGCGGCGGCCGGCGAGCTGCTCGACGACTGCCGCGCCCAGGGCCTGGTGGCTGCGGTCATCGGCCGGGTGCTGGAGGGACCGGCGGGCCAGGCGCGGATCCGCGGGAGCCTGCCTCCGGATGGGTGAGCGCGCCTATCGCCGGCCTGGCGCCGAGGGGCTATAGCGCAGACAGCCAGTCGTCCCCCTGCTCGTGGAGGAGCGCCATGAAGTCCCGGCCTGCGCTGCTTTTTCCCACCCTGTTCCTCACCTTCGCGCTTCCGGGCGCGGCCTGGGCCCAGACCACCTGGTACGTGGGAGAGCCCGCCTCGGGGGCGGGCGTCGGCAGCGAGAAGGATCCCTTCAACTCCATCAGCTACGCCCTGCAGAAGATCGAGTCCGGCGACACCGTCCTGGTGCAGCCGGGCACCTACGAGGGCGCCGTCCAGCTCTCGGTGGCCTTCGACGAAGAGACCTTCATCCTGTCGGAGGAACCCTACCAGGCCCGCCTGCGCCATACCGCCCAAGTGATCGCAGCCTACACCGGCCGCAACATCACCATCGAGGGCTTCGATATCGCCCACAGCGGGGAGACCGACGGCGAGCACGTCGTCTACCTCCGGGACAGCATCAACGATCCGAAGGGGGAGAAGTTCGTCGGCGGCATCACGCTGCGCGACAATATCATCCATGACAGCTACGACGGCTCCTTGGTCTGCGTTTCCGGGGGGGCGGGAGATGTCCTGCTCGAGGGCAATCTCTTCTACAACCAGCCCTCGGAGACGGCCCAGGTCCTGGTGGACGGCGTCAGCGATGTGTCGGTGGTGGGCAATGTCTTCATGAACGACTACGCCAGCAGCGGGCGCAGCGTCAGCGACAGCCATAGCTTCCTGCAGGTGGCCGACAGCAACGGCGCCTCCGACAAGATCGAGGGTGCCAGCGACATCTACGTGGGGCGCAACATCTTCCTGAACTGGCACGGTTCCGAGGAGCACTTCTTCTTGCAGGTGGGCGGACATGGCAACAGCGCTCGGGAAGCCGATGGCGTGACCATCGAGAACAACCTGATGCTGGGCAACTCCAGCGAGCTGATTCGCGCGGCGCTGGGCATCAATGGCGCCAAGGACGTGGTCTTCCGCAACAACACGGTGGTGGGTGACATGCCTGGCCACACCTACGCGGCGCGCATCGCCATGGACGGGCTCAACGACGAGAACGAAGAGATCGTCTTCTACAACAACGTCTGGTCCGATCCGGTGGGCACCATGGGCGCCGAAGACGACTGGGACGTCAACGACTTCTGCGACGCGGCCACGGACGAGACCCTCTCCTTCGAGCTGCACGCCAACCTGTACTTCAACGGCGGCGAGGCCATCCCCGACGAGAACCTCGAGCTGCTGCGCTACACCGAGGACAAGGGGGCTGTCACCAGCGATCCCCTGCTGGGTGACCAGAGCAAGCTGATCCTGCCCAGCTGGAGCGCCGACGACGCCGTCTTCGCCGACGGCTCCACCACCATCGACGACGTCTTCCTGGCGCTGGCCAACAGCTACGGCTGTCCCGACGCCGGCAGCCCGGTGCTGGACATGGGCGAGGCCGCCAATGCCCCGGAAGACGACATCTTCGGCACGGCCCGCGACTCGGGGAGCGCCCCGGACCTGGGCGCCTGCGAGGGTGGCTGGGCCGACCTGGAGATCACCACCACCGAGCTCGAAGACGGCGTCGAGGGCGAGTACTACACCGGCGTCATCAATGCCTCGGGGGGCATGGAGCCCTACGCCTGGGAGCTGCTGTCCGGAATCCTGCCCGAGGGCCTGACCCTGGGTTCGGCTTCGGGCGTCATCACGGGCACGGCGCGCCAGGTCGAGCAGACCGAGTTCGAGGTGCAGGTCACCGACTCCAGCGGCACGCCCAAGACGGCCAGCGCAGCCTTTTCGCTGAACGTCACCAGCGGCGACACTGGCTACATCGACGAGACCTACACGGACTGCGGCTGCCACGCCGGCAGCAGCAAGGCCTGGCCCTGGGCGCTGTTGGGATTCTGGGGTCTGCTGGTCGTGCCCTGGCTCAGAAGGGGGCGTCGGGGATCGTGAGCGTCCCGGATCTCTCCCTGTCCCTGGCCGCGCTGCTCGCGCTCGCCTGTCGGCCTGACGGCGAGAGCTCGCCTCCGGCAGTGACGGACAGCGTCCCCGTGGGGGACAGCAGCCCGTCGGCGGACAGCGGGGACAGCGAGCCACCAGAGGAAGAGGGCCCCGTGAGCGCCCTGCAGTCGTGGCTGCACAAAGAGTACGGTTCCGTGGTCTACGTCTCCTGGAAACAGGATGTGGCCGGTTCGGCCCACGTGGAGCACAGCCTGGACGGAGAGCTCTGGGAACCGCTGGCGGCCCAGGAGCGTGAGGCGGGCACCCACGAGGAGCTGCTGCTGGGCATCCCCTACGGCGTGGAGCTGCGTTACCGGGTGGTGCTCGACGCGGACGAAGGGCCCGTGACCAGCGAAGAAGGCAGCATCGCCACCAGGTCGCTGCCCGAGGGCATGCCCCTGCCCGAGATCCTGACCATGGACGAAGCGGCGCTGGATCCCTCCCTGCGCTACCTGCTCGTGAGCCTGGATGGGGAGAACTCCTTGGGCGCGGCCAGGATGTGGAGCTTCATCTTCGACCGCCAGGGGGAGGTGCTCTGGGCGCGCCAGACCCCCAGCGATCGCACCACGCTCTTCCCGCAGGTCTCGCCCGACGGGGCGGACCTGTTGATCGATCACAACAGCTTCTGGTCCATCTTCGACGGCGGCGCCGCCTCGCAGGTGCTGCGCATGAAGATCGACGGCAGCGTGCTGGCCACCTACGACACCCCCGGCATGCACCACCCCTTCACTTCGTTGCCGGATGGCTCGGTGCTCTGGGCGTCCACCGACGGCAACTTCGACACGCTGATGAAGCTGACCCCCGAGGGTGAGCAGGAGGCCCTCTGGTCTTGCGAGGACTTCCACGCCAGCCTGGGCGGCGACTGGTTCTGCGGCTCCAACACCATCTCCTGGGACGAGGCCACGGACAGCTTCCTGTTCTCGATCTACTCCACCGCCTCGGTGGTGGAGATCGACCACGCCAGCGGCGAGACCCTGCGCTGGTTCGGCTACCTGGACGGCGCCTGGGGCTTCGAGCCCGAGGATTCCGCTTTCTTCTGGCAGCACGGCGTGCACTACACCGAGGCCGGCACCATGCTGATGTCCGCGCGCCTGTCCACGCAGACCGCCGAGACGGTGGTGCGCGAGTACGAGCTGGACCACGAGGCCCAGCTCCTGCGGCAGGTGTGGAGCTTTGGCGAGGGCGAGGGCATCTACGCCCCGGAGATGGGCGAGGCCCACCGCCTGGGCAACGGCAACACGCTGCACAACCTGGGCGCCGCCACCAGGCTGCGCGAGGTCACCTCCGAGGGCGAGGTGGTCTGGGATGTCTGCTTCAGCCGAGGCACCTACCTGGGGCGCTCCACGCCCCTGGAGGATCTCTACGCGCTGGCTCCCTGAGCGCTCACTGCAGCAGCTGTCGGATGCGGTCCTCCAGCTGACCCATATTGCCCCCGCCGGTGTGCTGCATGGACAGCTTGCCCTGGCGGTCGAAGACGGCGAAGTAGGGGATGGCCCCCTCGTAGCGGGCGCCCAGGCCGCTGAGCGTGCTGTCCAGCTCGCCCTCGCGCCAGCGCTCCAGCAGCAGGGGCTGGTAGTAGGGTTTCTCGGCCCTGAGCAGGGCCTTGATCTGGCTCTCCTGCTCGTCGGTGGCCAGGGCATGCACCACCAGCCCGTAGGAGGCGTAGCGCTTGGCCAGTGCGCTGACCTCGGGCAGCACCTGGCGACAGGTGGGACACCAGGAGGCGTAGATCTCCATCAGCACCACGCAGCCGTGGGAGCCGCGCAGCAGCTTGGGCAGCTGGCCCACCTGCAGCTTGCGGAGGCGGCTGCTGCGGCCCGGCGAGGCCTGGCAGCTGGGGGTCTGCGTTCCGCCGCTGCGGATGAAGCTGAAGGCCTCGAAGAAGGCGCGCCCTTTGGGATCGGTGCGCGCCTCGTCGCCCGGGCCGGCCACCATCAGAGCCACCAGGTCTCCTCTGGTGGCCCGCGTCAGGCGCAACCTGCCCGCCACGGGCGTCTCTCGTGACAGCCCGCGAAAGCTGACCTCCAGCCATCGCAGGGAGCCTTCCCGCGTCCACTGGGAGCGCTCGCTGAGGTCCCGCAGGTACCCCAGCAGGCGCGGCACCATGGACTCCAGGTAGGCCTGCTCTCCCAGCTCGGCGTCGGCCAGCAGGGGCACGTCCACGTGCCAGAGCTGGTAGCGCTGGATGGCCTGCTCTTCTTGCAGCGTTCGGGTGTGGTAGGCGTGGATGGTCTCGGTGCCGGCGGAGGTGTCGTAGCTACGGCGCGACTTCCTGATGGGGCCGTGCTCCGTGGGGATCCTGGCGCGGCAGACGCCGCGGTCCGAGGTGTGCTCGAAGAAGCCGGAGGGCGGGGCCTCGCCGTCGGGATCCGGGGCGCGGGCGGCAACCGCGGCCTCGAGCGCCTCCGCCGAGCCGCTGTCCTGCGGCGGGGTGGCCGGCTCTTCGACAGGGTCCTGGACGTCCTGGGCCTGGGCCTGGCTCGGGGTCGCCGGGATCGGCGCGCCCACCTCCGGGACCGGAGGCCGGTTGCTCCTGACCAGCAGGAAGACCACCAGCCCCGCCAGCGCGATCACGCCGGCCAGCAGCGGCCAGGGGGCCTGACGCGGGGCCGTCGCGGGAGGGGGGCTTAGGGGCAGCACTCGGTACTTGGCGTAGATGATGCCGCAGTGCGGACAGGTGTCCGCCGCAACCCGGGGCGCGCCGCACTTGGGACAGTCGTTGGCGTCCATGCTGATCCTCGCGCTCGTGCTCGTCCACAGCAGTTAGCACGTCGGCGGTCAGGATCACCCGGCTCGTCACCTGGCGCGATATCTCTGTCACCAGAACAACCGGAGCTTCCCCTGTCTCGCGAGCTGCTGGAGGACGCATGCGGGTCTCGCTTTTTCTGAACCACGCCTGCAACCTGCGCTGCCGTTACTGCTACAACGGCAGCAAGTTCCAGCGGCCCATGCCGCAGGAGGTGGCACGCCTGGGAGTGGAGCTGGCCCTGGCTCAGCCGGGGCGCCACCGGGTCTCCTTCTTCGGCGGCGAGCCGCTGCTGGAGCTGGAGCGCATCCGCTGGGTGATGGACTACGCCCGGCGGCGCGCCCAGGAACTGGAGCGGGAAGTGCACCACCTGGTGGTCACCAACGCCGTGCTGCTGGACCAGGAGCGCTTGGATTTCTTCCTGGAGCACGACGTCTACGTGGCCTTGAGCGTGGATGGCGGGCCCGCCGCCCACGACGCCACACGTCCCTTCGCCGACGGCAGCTCCAGCTACGCGGTCGTGGCGCGCAACGCCCGTCGCCTGTTGGCCCTGCGGCCGGGCAACAAGCTCATCGCGGTCATCGATCCCCTCAACGTGGACCACCTGCCCGACTCCTTCGACGCCCTGCTGGATCTGGGCGCCCGCAACCTGTCCATGAACGTCAACTACGAGGCCGACTGGGGCGAGGCCGAGCGGGAGCGCTTCCAGGTCGCCCTGCACCAGCTGGGGGAGCGCTACCTGGCCGCCTACCGGCGCGGCGTGGTCTTCACGCTCAACCTGCTGGACTCCAAGATCGTGACCCACCTCAAGCTGGGATACGCGGATCGCGATCGCTGCGATTTCGGCTGCGAGGAGGTGGCCGTCTCGCCCCGCGGCCGGCTCTACCCCTGCGACCGCCTGGTGGGGCAGGACGACCGCGACGACGTGGTGATCGGCGATGTGTGGAAGGGGGTGGACCTGGCCGCGCGCGACGCCCTGATCGCGCAGAAGAACGAGGTGCTGGAGGACTGCGCCGACTGCGCCCTGCTGGGGCGCTGCATGCACTGGTGCGGCTGCGTCAACCACGCCATGACTGGCCGGGTGGGTGGGGTGAGCGGCCTGCTCTGCTGGTTCGAGCAGCGCATGGTGGAGCAGGCCGATAGGGTGGCCGCCGAGCTGTTCAAAGAGCGGAACGATACCTTCCTGAGGCGCTTCTACGCGCCCCGCGTCCGGAGCCCCTGATGCGCCTGGTCCTCTCAGCCATCCTGCTCTGCCTCGTCTGCCGCGTCGCCGTCGCCGATGTGGGCTTCCGGGCGGCGGTGGAGGGGCCCTCGATCCACACGGCCATCGCCCGCTACTACGAGGGGCGGCCCCACAAGAACCCCATCAGCACGGGGGGATTTCTGGGCATGGATCTGGGCCGCACACCGGTCAAGCGCTTCTTTTTCGACCTGGGTTTCCGCACGGCCTCCACCGACCTGGGGCGCTTCAACCAGTACCGCATCAACCTGGGCTACCGCGGTCACTTCTCCGAAAAACCCAAGCTGCACCCCTTCTGGGAGGGAGGCGCGGGCTTCGAGTTCGCACAGATCGCCAACCAGGACCTGGACACCAACGACCTGGCCTTCGGTCCGGGCCTGGTGCTGGGCATCGGTCTGGGCCTGGGCCAGGACGGGGCCCGCTTCCTGGTGGGCGCCCGGGTGAGCCTCTCGCTGATGATGCGCAGCGGCTTCCTCTACGACTACGCGCCCGAAGACGGCGACGAGGACGAGGCCTACGCCATGTCCTACAATCCCTCCACGCTGCTGCTGGCTCCCTACCTGGGGGTGGCCTTCTAGAGGCCGGGGAAGGGAGGGGGCGGGGCTCCTGGCGGGGCCATGCCCGGGGGCGGTGGGGGATGGTGGCCGCCGGACATGCCGGCCAGCTGCTCCAGCGCCTGCAGCTGCTCTGGCGAAAGCAGGGCGCGGATGCTGAGCAGCGTGCCGATCTGGTGCTGCTGCAGGTCGATCTGGATCTCGCCCACAAGCTCCACCTGGCGCATGATGGCCTCGCGGTCCGGGCTCTCGGCCTCCAGCAGGACGTGCAGCTGCTGGCCGGCCTGCTGCAGCTCGCCCTGCAGGCGTTCCATCTCGGGCCTGGCCTGCTCGGCGATGGTCATGATGCTCTGCACGGTGGGCTCATCGATACCCAGCTCGGCGGCCTGGTCGCGGATCAGCTCGTGGGGGTGGGGCGGCGGCCCGTCGGCGCGCGCGGCCTGGGCGGTGGCGCCGATCGCCAGCAGGGCGGTCAGG
>CAYVQL010000088.1:17763-34558 GCA_964454135.1 uncultured Enterobacterales bacterium
GGGGGGGGGGGGCCCTCCCTCCCCGCGGGGGGGGGGGGGGGGGGTGTGCGGGGGGGGGGGGGGGGGGGGGGGGGGGGGGGGGGGGCGCGGCCTGGGCGGTGGCGCCGATCGACAGCAGGGCGGTCAGGCTGAGAAAGCGGATGTAGCGGAGCATCAGGGAGCCTCCGTTTCGAGGGGTTCGAGGAAGAGCGCAGACAGCGCCTGGTACTGGCCCGGCAGGGCCACGGGCTGCGGGGTCGCTTCGCTCCACCAGAGGGAGCTGCCGGCGCTGTCGGACTGGGCGGCAGGTCGGGGGAGGGGCTCCGGAGCCGGGGGGGCTTGCCGCAGGGCGGCCACGGCCAGCAATGCGGCGGCGCCGGCCGCCACCAGCAGGAGCCGGCGACGCCGTCGGACACCCACCAGCCTGGCGCGCAGGGCGGTGTCGAAGGCCGCGGCGTCGGTCTCGGGAGGTGCCCACTCCTGGCGGATCAGCTCGATCAAGGAGCTCGAAGACTGTTCTTGCCGACTCATGGGCTCTCCTGTTGACGCAGCGGGGCCAGCTCGTGGCGCAGGCTCTCGTGGGCGCGATGCAGGTGGCTCTTGATGGTGCCGGGCGCCTTGCCCATGATGTGGGCGGTCTCGACGATGGTGAAGCCCTCCAGGCGCACCAGGGTGAAGGCTTCTCGCTGCGCCGGGCTGAGCTGGTTCATGGCTGCGGCGATCTGGTCCCGCAACGGGGGGTCGCCCAGGACGTCGCGGCGGCCGGCTTCGCTCCCCTCGCCCCAGAGGGCCGCCCAACGCTGGCGCACGCCGCGCCAGCGGCGGTGGTTGGCGGCCTGGCGCACCAGGATCCGGTAGAACCAGGTGGAGAGGGAGGCGTCGTCCCGGAAGCGAGCCAGGGCGCTGTGGGCGCGCAGCAGGGCCTCCTGGGTCACCTCCTCGGCCGTGGCCAGGTCTTCGCCGGTCAGGCGCCAGGCTGTACGCACCGCGCGGGCGCGGTGCTGGCGGACAAAGCGCGCGAAGCGCGCGTCGCGGGATTCGCTGCGGATCATCCCGTCTCGCGTTCCAGGGGGCGCCTGGACGATAACTCCCTGACGCGGCTCCATGAGAGTCGGCGGGGATACGGCGCTGCTGGCTGGATTCGAGCTCATCCTCTCTCCGCGTTCATGGCTTGGACACCCCAGCTGCCAGCCCGGTTTACCGAGGGCGGGGGCGTTCGGTGAACCAGACTGGTGAAAGCGAAGAAAAAGTTGCCCACAGATGTTGCGCGCAGAGGCTGCGTGAATCATAGGAGAATTGATGTGAACCGCCCGCAAGACCCTGGAGGATATCCATGCTCTCCCTTCGCACGATTCTCTTCCTCGCCCCTCTGTCGCTGCTCTTCCTTGCCTGCGACGACAAGAACGACAGCGCCGAGGGTGACACCGACACCGACACCGACACCGACACCGACACGGATACCGACGCCGATGCCGATGCCGATGCCGACACCGATACCGACGCCGACGCCGACGCCGACGCCGATGTGGATCCGGGCTTCACGCTCGCTGATCTGATGGGAGGACTGGCGGGCTTCAACGAGAAGCTGGCTCCCTTCCGCGCCGGATCGGCTATGTGCGCGAACAATCTCTGGACACTCTCGGTAGCCGACGGCGAACACGAGGCGCAGATGGCCTATGCCGTGGCCTGGAATCTCGACACCAAGGAGTTCAGCACGCCGGTGCCGATGGACTACGACGTGAAGAACGGAGTGTGGGGCGCCGAGGTGCTGTCGGCCGAGGCGGGTGTGACCTGCTCCGAGGCCATGTACTCCCCCTTCTTCTTCCTGCCTGTTGCCGACGACCAGGTCGGCCGCAAGGAAGGCCACACTACGGGGATCTGCAACGCGGGCAGCTGGTCCGAGGGCAAGGCTGGAGTCGTGATCACGTTCCAGTCGGTGCAGGAAGCGGATGAGGTTCTGGGCTACGCCTACGGCATGTTCAGCGGCACGATGGTGGGGCCCATGTTCATGACTGTCGATCCCGTTGATGGCTACTCCACCAGCATGCAGCTGGCCGAAGTCGGGTCCGACAGCATGCACGAGGTGATGGTCGCGGGGTCGTTCTCGGACAAGGGCACCTATGTCGGAGCCTGCAGCTACTAGGTGCCGCCTCGATCACTTCCCAGTGTGGTGACATTGCCGCTGCTGGCTTTCACGGCCTGCGGGGACGATGAGCCGCCGTCCTGCGAAGAGCTCTGCTTGGCCGGGGAGCGTTACTACCCCCAGCTGGTGGCGGATTTCGATGTCCTGGATCCCGACGTGGTCCCGGGCTTCGGCTCGGATGGCGATTTCGACAAGCAGGCCTACGAAGAGGCCTGCGAGAGCGCGCCGGATACCGAGAGCTGCCGCGAGTGCGGCGACTGGTACAACGCCCGCTTTTTGCTGGGCGAGGTGCAGAACTCCTGCGACACCTACTACCACTGGGACGAGTGGGGCGTGTACCACGACTCGGGGGAGTACGGGCAATACGCGACGGCCTGCGCCTATCTCTGCGGATCGGTCGGGTTGCAGTTCTGAAGCGGAGTCCTACTGCCGTGTCCAGTCGCCGGGGATGGACTCGGCGCGACCCTCGCAGCCGTCGTCGATCAAGGTGAAGCTGAGGACCGGCTCTGAGATCGTGTAGCTGTACACTCCCGTGAGCTCGTGGCAGTCGTCGTTGTCGATGGTGAATTGAGCGCCATCTGCGGTGTAGGTGCACAGGAAGCCGATCTGCTTCGGCCCGGCCTCCATCAGCACGTCGCAGCTGCCGTCGATGTTGCCGGTCCAGGTGACCATCATCAGCTGCCCCTTCATCTTCAGCTGGCGTGACCACGAGCCGACGATGGCGGGATCCAGGTCGGTGTCCGTGTCGGTATCGGCATCCGCATCCGCGTCGGTGTCGGCATCGGTGTCGGCATCCGCGTCGGTGTCGGTGTCCGCCTCGGGCGGGGTACCGCTGTCCTTGTCGTCGTCGCAGGCGCAGAGCGCCAACAGGGACGTGATCGAGAGTGCAAGGGCCAAGCTCTTCATGGCGATCCTCCTCGCTGGTGGGGCCTGAGAGGCTGTAGCATCGGACATCGCGACAGGCACATGGATGCCGGGCTGCTATGACGCTTCTCCGGGCTCTTGCGAGCGGCGAGCGTCCAGGTCCGCCAGGGCCGCCAGCACAGCGCTGGCGAAGCTGTCCAGCGTGAGCCGCTCCTGCCAGCGCCGCTCTTCGCGCCGGTCCCAGGCGTTGTGGGTCTCGATGATCACCGAGGGCATGGCGGGCCGCCGCAGCATCATGATGCGCCGGCGCGGCCTGTGGCGGTCCACGAAGACGCCGGTTTGCGCGGGATCCACCTCGTAGAGCCCTTCGTACACGCCTCCGGGGTAGGGCGCGAAGCCGGCTTCCACGAAGCGCCCGGCCAGGGCGCGTGCCAGCTCGTGGCGGGCTGCGGTCAGCTCCTGGTCGCCCTCGTCGGACCAGAGCACGGAGAAGCCCGGATCCAGGTCGTTGTAGTGGCAGCCCGTGTCCTCCCAGCGCAAGCCCTGGCCGCGGGCGTCGGAGTGCAGGCTGAGCAAGAGCTCGGCATGCCAGGCGCGGGCGGCGCTCAGGCGGGCCGGGTAGTCGACCACGGCGCCCTCCTGGCGGCTGAGGCGCACCTCGAAGGCGCCTGTGGCTTCCAGGACTTCGGCCAGGTGCTGGGCGACACGCAGGTTGTGGTCCTGCTCTTGGATGCAGAGGCAGGAGGTGTTGCCCGGATTGCCCCGGGAGCCGTGGCCCGGATCCAGGAAGATGCGGCGCGGCTGCTGGAGGGGCTCGGGCAGCTCGACCTCGACCATGCGCAGCACCGAGCCGGGCTCCGGCCAGGGGGGCGGTGGGGGGGGCTCCTGCTCTTCCGGGGGTGCGGCCGGGGGCGGTGTTGGTGCGGTGCAGGCTGCCAGGTTGATGGCGGCCGCCAGGATCAGCGCTGGGGTGGCGGGATGCATGGGGAGCTGGACCTCGTGCCTGGGCTGCGGGTTCCGTCGTCTGGGCCCTAACTACTCGATCCCGTCTGGCGACCGTTCGACCCCGCCTGGCGACCGCTCGTCCCGAAGGCACCCACGACAGCGAAAAAATGGCTCTACATCCATGGGGAACCCCCTCGCCAGGAGCCGCCCCATGCCAGCCATCATCCCCTCGCGCCGCGATCCCATGCGCAGCCCGCCCCCGCTCCCAGTTGGCCATCCGGCTGTGGTGACACCGCGCTCCATCCTGCTGGTGCAGCCCTTCTACCCCAAGGACAGCCACGCCAGCTACGGCAAACACGTACTGACGCCCTCGCTGGCCCTGACCAGCCTGGCCGGCGCCACGCCCCCTGGCTGGCAGGTGCGCTTCTGGGACGAGAACCTGCTGCAGGGCCCGCCTCCCATAGACGAGGTGCCCCAGCTGGTGGGCATCACCGTGCACCTGACCTTTGCGCGCCGGGCCTACGAGCTGGCCGCCTGGTTCCGGGCCCGCGGCAGCACCGTGGTCATGGGGGGCCTGCACGCGCTGAGCTGCCCCGAAGAGGTGGCACCCCACGCCGATGCCATCGCCATCGGCAACGGCGTGGCGCTCTGGCCGCGCATCCTGGCGGATCTGGAGGCCGGCGTGCTCAGGCCGCGCTACGAGGCCGGCTACGAGGACTACAGCCAGGACCCATCCCCCGATCGCAGCGTGCTGCCCCCCTGGGCCTTCCTGACGCCCTTGTCGCTGGTCGCCACCCAGGGCTGCCACAACCGCTGCGATTTCTGCTACCTGGCCACCGGGGATGCGCGCGTGCGCTACCAGACGCGCCGCGTGGAGCAGGTGGTGGCCGAGTTTTCCGACAGCGGCGAGCCCTACGCCGTGTTCACCGACAACAACCTGGGCAGCTCCAAGGCCTACCTGCGGGCGCTCTGTCGTGGCCTGGCACCCCTGGAGCGCATCTGGAGCGCGGCCATCTCGCTGGATGTGACGGACGATCCGGAGCTGGTTCGTGAGCTGGCGTTGGCGGGCTGCACCGGCGTCTTCATCGGCTTCGAGAGCCTGAACGATGAGAGCCTGCAGGGCGCGGGCAAGCGCGGACCCCAGGCCGCGCGTTTCGCCGAACGGGTGGAGCTGCTGCACAGCGCCGGCATCCAGGTCAACGGCAGCTTCGTGGTGGGCTTCGACAGCGACGGGCCCGATGTCTTCGAGCGCACGGTGGGCTGGGCCGAGGAGAATCGCCTGGAGTCCGCCACGTACCACATCCTGACGCCCTACCCCAACACGCCCCTGTTCCGCCGCTTGGAGGCCGAGGGTCGCATCCTGCACCGCGACTGGGAGCGCTACGACACGGCCCATGCCGTGTTCCAGCCCGCGCGCATGTCCCCCGAGGAGCTGGAGCGGGGCTACGCCTGGATGTACCGCCGCAGCTTCTCGGCGGCCTCCATCTGGGCCCGCCGGCCGCGACAGCTGGCGGCCGTGCCTCCCTACCTGGCCATGGCCGCCCTGTACAAGCGCAGCAACTGGCTCTGGCCGCAGCTGATCCGCCGGCGCCTGGTGCGGCGCACCTGGGCGCCCCTGGTGGAGCGCACGCGGCGCCGGCACCTGCGCTTCCGAGCGGCCCTGGCCCGACAGGAGGGGGAGCCGGCCTCGCTCCATGGCGGGGGGAAGCTTCCCCCCGCATCGCTGTCGCTCCCCCCTCTCCCGGCGGCGCTGCAGGGAGGGCTCTGAGATGGATCGGCAGCGAGCCCTGGATCTGGCCCTGTTGCTGCCGGCCCTGCCGGTCTACGGGCCCGTTGTGTTCGCCATGGTCGGCCTGGCCTGGTGGCGGCAGGGGCGGCCCATCTTCTTTCGCCAGACCCGCCTGGGCCGCAAGGGGCGGCCCTTCCAGGTCATCAAGCTGCGCACCATGAGCTGCGAGCCCGAGGCCAGCGCCCGCCGGGTCACGCCCCTGGGACGCTGGCTGCGCAAGCGCGGGCTCGACGAGTTACCGCAGTTCTTCTCGGTGCTTCGAGGAGACATGAGCCTGGTGGGTCCCCGACCTCTGACTCGCGCGGATCACGAGCGGCTGGTGGCTGCCCATCCGCCCTTCGCCGCGCGGCTGGCGGCTCGGCCTGGCATCACGGGCCTGGCCCAGGTCTGCCAGCTGGGCAGCGTGCGCGGAACCAGCCAGCTGGACGCCCTGTACATCCAGCGGCGTTCCGCCGCGCTGGACCTGCGTATCCTGGCCAGCACCGTGGGGGTGAACCTGCTGGGCAAGGCGGCCGGCAGGGCGCAGGGGCGCGCCCTTGCCAAGCGGCTGGGCCATGCTTGAGGTGCTGCGCAGCACCTGGGCCGGTCTGGCTGCGCCCCGGCGCCTGGTGCCCATCCTGTTGGTGGCCCTGCCCATGCTCTGGGCCCAGGTCTGGTTCACACCGGGCATGGCGCCCCTGGCGCTGGGGGCCGTGTTCTGCGTCTCCTTCGTGCTGGTGGCGCCCGTGTGCTGGAGGGCGCTCTTTCCCTTGGGACAGCCGGTGTCCTGGCTGCCGCTGCGAGCCCTGGCCTACGGGCTGGCGGGCGTGGTCACCGTGTTGGGGATCGGCTTTGGCCTGCGCACGGCGCTGGGCCTGGGAAGCACCTTCCTGTCCGCCAGCCCCAGCCTGCTGATCGTGCTGACCTTGTTCTGGGTGGGGGGCTGGGGCCTGGGGCGCGACATCGACCTGGAGCTCTCTCTGGCCCGCGAAAAGCAGCGCGCCGACGCCCTGGCCCGCGAGGCCGAGCACGCCGAGCTGATGGCCATCCGTAGCAACCTGGATCCCCACTTCCTCTTCAACACGCTCAACGCCATCGCCGAGTGGTGCGCCGAGGATCCGGCAGTGGCCGAGCGCGCCCTGCTGGAACTGTCGGGCATGCTGCGCACCGTGCTGGCGGCCGTGCGCGAGCCCTTGTGGCCCATGCAGAAGGAGCTGGAGCTGACCGAGGCGCTCTTCTTCCTCTACCAGATTCGCGATTCCGAGCGCTTCAAGCTGGAGAAGAGCGGCTGGGAACTCGCCGGCGACTGGCGGATCCCGCCCATGCTCCTGCTGGCCCTGTCGGAAAACGCCCTCAAGCACGGACCGGCCGCTGGACACGAGGGCATGGTGCGCGTCGCCCTGGAGCAGGCCGCTGATGGCCTGCGCATAGTGGTGGAGAACCCGGGCAGCTTCGCCGGACCGCGCCCCGGAGGGGAGGGCCTGCGCCTGGTGGAGCGCCGCCTGGCCCTGGCCTTCCAGGGAGCCGCGCAGCTGTCCATCGAGGGGCAGCGGGGTTGGACGCGGGCCGAGCTGCTGCTGCCGCAGGCGGAGCCATGAGCCGCTCCTTGCGCGTGCTGGTGGCCGACGACGAGCGCACGGCCCGGCGCCGCATCGCGCGCCTGGCCGAGGCGTTGCCCGGCGTGGAGCTGGTGGGCAGCTGCGCCAGCGGGGAGGAGGTGCTGGCGCTCCTGGAGAAGCAGCAGGCCGACCTGCTGCTGCTGGACATCAAGATGCCCGGCCTGACGGGCCTGGACGCCTCGGGCCTGCTGCCCGCGGATGGACCCGAGGTGGTCTTCGTGACGGCGCACCCCGAGCACGCCCTGGACGCCTTCGGCGTGGGGGCGGCCGACTACGTGCTCAAGCCCGTGGACGCCGAGCGCCTGCGGCGCGCTGTGGAGCGCGTGCGGCAACGGCTCTCAGGTGGGGAGGCGCGCTCCCGGAGGCTGCCCATCCCCACCCCCCGCGGCCTGCGCCTGGCCGATCCGCGCAGCATCACCCACGCCGTCTACGACGGCACGGCGGTGCTGGTGCACAGCGAGCGCGGCCAGTTCTACGCCGACGGCTCCTTGCTGGAGCTCGAGCGCCGGCTGGACGACGAGGAGCGCTTCGTGCGCGTCAACCGCCGAGCCCTGGTGAACCTGGACCACGTGGAGCTGATGGTGCCGGCCGACAGCGGCGGCTTGCACGCGCGCATGAGCGATGGCTCGCAGGTGGTGGTCTCGCGCCACGCGGCCCGCCAGCTGCGGCGCAGGTTCGGTGTGGGATAGGGGTCAGGGATAGGGGTCAGAGGGATAGGGGTCAGGGATAGGAGGGGTAGGAGGGTAGGGGGGTAGGGGTCAGGATGTCACCATTACTATTTCACCGAAGATGAAATTACAATGGTGATATTCTGGTCCCGATATCGGGCTAAAGATCGTCCGCGTAGAGCTCTGTTGGTGCGTGGAAGCAGCCGTAGCCGCCGGCGCTGCTGTCATCGGTGGCCTGGTCGGCGTCGGCCAGCAGGTAGGAGCCGCCGCTCCAGCTGAACGTGCCCCGCACCGTGGTGCCCTGCATCAGGGCCTGCAACGTGATCTCGTCCTGCAGGTAGACGTTGGCGCTTTCGACCTCGGCTTGGGTGAAGCCGAAGGCAGCGGCGATGCTGGAGGGTGTCAGCGACAGGGGCCAGGGCAGCACGGTGGGCAGTGGCTCAGCGTCGCTGAGCTGCTGTGGCTTCGCTGGGATGAACTCCAGCAGGTCCCCGTCGATGCCACCCGAGCTCCGCTCCAGTCGCAGGCCGCGGATCGGGACCGAGTCGCCCTTGGCCTCGTCCAGGTGGAAGAGGAAGCGCGCGGCGGGATCGTAGTCGCCCGCTGCCATGCAGGGGACGTCTTCGCCATCCGCCGCCCACTCCAGGCTGCCTTCCTGGGCGCACTCGAAGTCGAGGCCCGAGCTGGCCATGCAGTCCTCGAGGGGGGTGGTGGTGGAGGGGCTGCCCGTCTCGGTGTCCGGTACGGCGCTGTCGTCGTTGTCTTTGGCGTCGTCGCAGGCCGCCAGGAGCAGCAGGATGGTGGGAATGCGCATCATGGGTCTGGCTCCGCTTGGGGGGATGGGGACAGGCTACCACCGATGGGGGCTGCGGCGCTCTTGAGCAACAAGGGTGGCCCCGAAGGTTCCATTTCAGCGACAGGGTCCGGTCGAAGGTTCCACTGCGTGGCGAAGCGGCATTGCCACGTTGAGCTCGGCACGAGCAAAGGTGCGTTTTCAGTGGATTCGCGGTGTGCCGGCCGTCTGGAACAGCCTGGCATCCAGATCTTGGATTCGAAGTGGAACCTTCACCTCGATCCTGTCGCTGAGTTTGAACCTTCATCCCGGTCCTTGTTGCTGAGGAGAGGCGCGAGGTCATCGAGGGCCTTCCCCTGGGCGAGCCTCTCGTGGAAAAACGGATCCCCTCGGTGCTGCGATAGGCTTGGTCCATGAACCTCGTGTCTCTGACCCTCTTCTGTGCTTGTCAGCCGCGTGCGCTGCCCCCGCCCGCGCCGCGGGCGAGCCTGCCGGGCATCGGCGTCACCCGGTCTGCGCCGGGACAGAATGCGGCGGTCGGTCGGGAGCTGGTCCGTACCGGCCTGCAGGTCCTGTGGCTGGATCCGCCGCTGGAGGGCGAGGCCGCAAAGACGCTGGCCAGCCTGGACGGCCTGGTGCTGGGCGGCGGCGTGGACCTGGATCCTGCGCTCTACGGCGAGGCCCCCCACCCCTCGCTCACCCTGGAGCATGAGACGCGCCAAGCCATGGACATGGCGCTGGCCCGGGCTGCGCTGGAGGCGCGCGTGCCCACCCTGGGCATCTGCCTGGGAGCCCAGGAGCTGGCCGTGGCCAGTGGCGGCAGCTTGGTGCAGGACATCCCCAGCGAGCTGCCCGACGCCATGGATCACTACGCGCCCCATGCCATCGCCTTGACGCCAGGTACGCTGTTGGCCCAGATCTACGAGGCGCCTCAGCTGGACGTAGTCAGCTTCCACCACCAGGCAGCCGACGAGCTGGGCCCAGGGCTGACGCCCGCGGCCTGGGCGCCGGACGGTGTGCTCGAGGCCTTCTACGCACCCGAACGCCACTTCCTGTTGGGGCTGCAGTACCACCCCGAGCGCGAGCAGGCGGGCCAGCACTCTCACGAAGATCTCTGGGCGGCGTTCGCCGCGGCCGCCCGGGAACACGCGGGGAACCGCCAGGCGCGGGCGCGGTCCCACTGAGCCATGGCCCTCTCCCCCCTGCTGGCGCTGCTCATCTCCTTGGCCGGAGCCGAGGAGCCGGCCGTGCAGGAGCGCCCCTGCCTGCGCGTGCACTCCCCTCTCCCGGCGCAGGATCGGCGGTCCTTCGCGGAGCTGGACGCCCGCATCAGCTCGGGTTTCGGCGACGGTCGCCGCAGCTATCGTCCGGGGCACCTGCACGCTGGCATCGACCTGCGGACCCGCGCCAGCGAGCCCGTCCACGCCATCTGCCCCGGTCGCGTGGCAGACGTGCACCTGGCCTTTCCGCATCTCACAGTGGTTGTGGAGCATACCAGTGAGCAGGGCCAGCGCTTCTACTCCAGCTACAAGCACGTCGCCGAGCTGCAGGTGGCCGTGGGTGATCGAGTCGAGGAGACCACCCAGTTGGCGAGGGTCTTCGACGAGCAGGAACAGCGCAGCGCACCCTGGAGCCAGAACCACCTGCACTTCGAGATCCGCCGCAGCATCGAAGACGGCGGGGTGGCCAGCTTCGCCTCCATGAGCATGGAGGAGCTGGAGCGCTATGCCATGGATCCGCGGATCTTCTTCCGGGAGCGGTTGAAGTAGAGAGCCCTGCGCACCGCCACCCCCATCCCCAACAACCAGCCCCAGCCCAGCACACCCGAGCCGCTACAGCCGCAGCCGCCCTCTCTCGCGGTGTAGGCGGCCTCGTCTGGTCCCACACCCCCCTCCGCTGCGGAATCCTCGTTGCCGGGCGCCTCACTGTCCCCCGGCACCTCGCTGTCCCCCGCCCCTCCACTGTCCCCCCCACCCGACACTACCTCCAACTCGAAGCTCTGCTCAGCGCCGCCCGCGTCGTTCTCCAGCCGCAGGGTGAAGGGGTAGCTGCCGGATTCCGCGGGCGTCCAGGTCAGGGCTCCGCTGCCCGGATCCACGCGCGCGCCTGCGGGAAACTCCGCCAGCGACCACCAGAAGGGGGCGTCGCCCGTGCCCGCGGCCTGGTGCCCCAGGCTCTCCCCGGCCTGCAAGCTGCCGGGCTCTGCGCTGATGATGGCCGGGTAGTCGAAACCCGGGTTTTCTCGCACCCGGATGCCGTCGCCGTCCACGAAGCTGTCGGCGAACTGAAAGAGGACCATGCCGTCCCAGTAGACGTAGGGCCAGCGGGTGTCGTAGGGCAGAAAGCGCGCCTCCTCGCCGGCGGTGGCCTGCCAGGTGGCCACGGTGTGGTAGGCGCTGCCGTCCCACTGCTGGGCCTGGACGCTGCGGGACACGTCCACTTCCAGCGGCAGCATGCAGTTCTCCGCGAAGTCGGGCGGCAGGGTGAGGACGTTGGCGCCGTAGGCCGCGGCCTGGCGCCAGCTCTCGTCGCTGTGGGGATCCTCGTCCAGCCAGTCCACGTAGTAGAAGCTGGGCGGGCAGTGCAGCGGCTCGAGCTCGGCCAGCAGCCCCCAGCCCAGCAGAGTGGAGCCGGAGCCGATGGCGCTGGGGGGGTACTCCAGGTCGTACATGGTGCGCACGCCAGTGTAGATGCCCGTGCGCAGGGCTCCCAGCCGCAGCCAGCGGGCGATCTGAGGCCGGTACGAAGAGCCGTTGGTGCTGCCGCCGCCCACCTGGTCGCAGGAGGTGCGGTCGTCCACAAGCACATTGTCCAGCAGCGTGGCGGCGAAGCGCTCCAGGTCCGTCTCGTCGAAGACCACCCCTTGTTCGGCGCAGAGGACCGCGAAGTCCACGTTGATGGCCGCGTGGCTCACATCTTCGCCGTAGGCGCTGTAGCTGCCGCCCCAGTAGTTCCAGACGTAGGCCTCGCCGTCCAGGCTGAGCTGGTCCTTGAAGCGCGCGGCCAGGCCTGAGGCCTTGTCCAGGTAGGCGTCCCCGCCCGTGACCTGGCGCAGGGCCAGCAGCAAGCGTCCCATGGCATTGGACTGGTTCAGCGGCAGGTCCACGCCCGCGTAGTCGAGGAAGCTGGCGTCCTGCCGGAAGCGGTAGAAGCCTTCGTCATCCCACTGGTCGTCGTGGGCGGCCACGGTCTCGGCGCAGGCCTGGGCGTAGATCTGGGCTTTTTCGGCGAAGCTGATCCCGTCGTAGGCCAGCTCTTCGCCCAGCTCGTCTTGCTGCACCAGGCGGGCGAATTCGGCCAGCGGGTAGGCGATCATGCCCGAGTGCACCACGTAGCAGTAGGGCTCGGACTGGTAGCTGGTGTTGCGCCAGCAGGCGGCAGACACGCCGCGGTAGTCGCTGACGCCGCGGGCGTCGTCGCGCTGCGCCAGCACGCCGTCGGCGTGCCAGGCCAGGCGCTCCAGGTAGCGGGGATCACCCGTGGCCCGGTACATGGCCGCCAGGGACATCATGACGTAGGACTCGCCCCAGGCCAGGGTGGCGCTTTCGTTGTCGTAGTCGCGATACCAGTCGCCGTGCGCCACGTTGTCGTAGGCCTCTTCGTAGGACCAGCGGGCAGTGACGGCGGTGGCCAGCGGGATGGCGAGCAGGAGGACGGCGAGCATGAGCCGAGTCTACCAGCTTGCTGGTAAGGTCAACGCAACCCCGCCCGCCGATCCCTGCGCCCCCAATAGCGTCGCACGAAGCCGGGCCGCTGGTCTTGTGCGCCAGCCTCGATGCGCCCCAACCAGGCCTCGATCAGGCGCCGGTGCTCGGCGAAGGCCTCGGCGCTGTCGGGGGGGTGGGAGAACCAGGATGCCTCCAGCGCATCGCGCTCCGCGAGGAACACGGGGGCCAGCCGAGCGGGATCACGCATCACGCGTCGGTGCAGGCGCTCGTGTCGCCACCAGAGCGAGTCGTCGGCCCCATCCGCCGAGGGGGGCCCCAGGTCCAGCGGCCGCTCGACCGATACCGGCTTGAACAGGCTCAGGCAGGGCGACGAGCTGCCCGTCACCCAGTGCCGCACGCCCTGCGGGCCCAGGCGCGAGATCCAGCTGCCCGTCGTCAGCGACGAGGCGATCTCGCTGCCCCCGTGCATGCAGGGCATACGCAGGCTGCCGTTGAGCCGCCGGTAGCGCGGCCAGACCGCGTCGCCGTGATCGCGCAGGATCGCGGCCATGCCGCGAACGTCGCCGACATCTCGGGCCAGTTCCTCGGTGCGGGCTCTGCGAATCCTGCTGGCCGAGACAGCGGTCTTCAGCCAATCCGAGTGCCGTTGGGCGAAGCCCGGGATGGTGAGCCCGTTGGAGATGCTGCGGGCCCCCTCGATGGGCTCCAGCGCCCACTTGCGGCCGGCTGTCTCCAGCACCAGGGCGCCGGCCGGATCCGCCAGGATGAAGCTGTTGTGGTAGGTGAAGCCCGGGTGCTCCAGGCTGCAGCTGCCACCCTGGCCATAGGCCGCGATCAGAGCCACGATCAGCTCGGCCGCTTCGCGAGCGTTGCGCGCGCGCTCCAGGGCCAGGCGCAGCAGATCCATGCCGGTCAGGCCCGTCTTGGAGGTCGGCTGCTTGGTGAACACGGCCTCGTTGCCGATGACGACGCCGTGCTCGTTGGCCCCCATCTCGGCTCCCCACATCCAGAAGGGGCGGCTGAGCAGCACGGCCCAGGTGCGCTCGACCTGGGGAAGCTCCACGTGGGTGCAGCGCAGGATCGCACCGGCGGCGTGGCTGCGCCGCGGATGCCACTCCAGCAGCTGGGCCTCGTTGGGATCCCGGTCCGAGTTCTTGGCGAAGAGAACCTGTCCCGCGGCGACGATGGCCAGCGTGTCGCACATGCAAACCCCATATCGTGCGAAAGAGGCGAGACAGTGTATTCCCCCACTGAGTGCAGTACACTCGGCCCCGCAGCCCGTCTTCTCGCTCGGGAACCAGCGAGGCGGCCTGCGCGGCCCCTACAGGGCCTTCAAACAGCGGCCCCAGCCGGGGCAGGAGGCGAGCATGGCGAAGAAGCTGCTGGCAGAGTTCCTCGGGACCTTCATCCTGGTCTTCGGCGGCTGTGGGGCCGCGGTGTTCTCGGCTGGTTTTCCCGACGTGGGCATTGGTTTGCTGGGTGTTTCCCTGGCCTTTGGCTTGACCGTCCTGGGCTGCGCCTACGCCTTCGGGCATATCTCCGGCTGCCATCTCAACCCAGCGGTCTCCCTGGGCCTGGTGGTGGGCGGTCGCTTCGGCGCCCGCGAGCTGCCCAGCTACGTGGGTGCTCAGCTGATCGGGGCCATCCTGGCAGCGGCAGCGCTGCTGCTTCTCCTCAAGGGAGGCCCTGGGGGCTACGACCCGACGGTGGGCGGCCTGGCGGCCAATGGCTACGGCGAGCACTCCCCGGGGGGCTACAGCATGGTCACCGGCCTGGTAGCCGAGGTGATCCTCACCTTCATCTTCCTGACCGTGATCCTGCGCACCACCGCCGACGGTGCAGCGGCTGGTTTTGCGGGCCTGGCCATCGGCCTGACCTTGACCTTGGTGCACCTGGTCGGCATCCCCATCACCAACCTGTCGGTGAACCCGGCGCGCAGCACGGGTCCGGCGCTCTTCGTCGGTGGCTGGGCTCTGGCGCAGCTGTGGATGTTCTGGGTGGCGCCGCTGGTGGGAGCAGCCCTGGCCGGGCTGGTCAGCCGCTTCTTCGACGGCAAGGAGGGCGTGCCCGGGGCTTGAGAGTCTTTGCAGTGGAGAGCCGCTTCCTGGATGCTATGTTGTGCGGGGCACGGCTCGAGAGGAAGCTGGACCGACAACCTCAAGCGCTGGCTGAACGACGAAGGCGACCCCTGGTCGCGTGCGGCGGAGAATAGATGAGCGCAGCCCCATCGCGGTTTCTGCTCGCCCCCCTGGTCGAGCCTGACATCCCCCTGGTCCTGCTGCTCTACCGCCAGGCCATCCTGCCGGTCTGGATCGAGTACGGCCGCGACCACCACTTCGGGCGCATCGAGGCCAACATCCGGGCTCGCCTCGACGCGCCCGACTACTGGATGACTGTCGCCCGGTTGCTTGCGGATCCGGCGGGGGAGTTGCTGGGCTACACGGCCTGGGAGAGGCACCATGACCACACCTCGGCCCACACCGTCGCACACCTCAGGATGATCCTGGTGCGTCCCAACCAGCAGGGCAGCGGGCTGGGCAAGCTGCTGATGGAGCGCTTCGAGGACGCTGCGCGGGCTGCCGGCTGCAGCAAGGTGCTCTTCGACGTGGTGACCGGCTCGGCGGCCCGCGGCTTCTACGACAGCCTGGGGTATCGGCACTGGAGCGACTACATGGAGAAATTGCTCTGAAGCTTGGGGTCAGGATGTCCGCCACCGAGAAGCGCTCCCCGCCCAGGTAGGGTCGCTGCTCGAGCTCCCCTTGCAGCACGAGGGCGGCTTCGGCGAAGTCGGCGCGGGCGTTGGCCACTTCGCCGGGGATGCGGCGCTCTTCCGCGTACAGAACCGTATGACGGCGGATCCTCCACAGGGGCTGGTCGAGCTCGGTCATCACGAAGAAGACCCACTGGTCGTGCCGCGCCCGCGCCGGCGTGCCGGGCTTCGGGGCCAGCCCCTTTTCCGGGTGCTTGTCCGCCAGGTACAGGCAGATGGCCGCCGACTCGAAGATCACCAGCTCACCGTCCTGCAGCACTGGGACGCGCCCGAAGGGATTGAGCGCCAGGTATTCCGCCGACTTGTGCTCCCCGCGCGGCAGATCCACCTCGACGGCCTGGAAGGGCACGCCCAGCTCGCGCAGCATCCACAGGCAGCGAGCCGAGCGTGTGGGGCCGTATTCGTGGAGCTTGGGGATCGAAGACATGGGACCTCCGGGCACGTGGTATGGGTGCCTATCCGTATTCCTGGGATTGAAGCCATGGCCGAGTCGCAAGACTACATACTTCCCTCGACCGAGACCGAGTCGCTGCGCCTGCACATGCAGGGCGCTCGGCTCTACGGGGGCACAGCCTTTCTGGATCCCTTCCTCGAGGGGCGCCCGGCCAGCGCGCTCGACGTGGGCAGCGGCACGGGCCTCTTCGCGCGCTACGTGGCCCAGCGGCTGCCCGCCTGCGCGGTGACGGGGGTGGAGCCGGACGACGAGCGGCGGCGCTTCGCCCGCGCGCAGGGCAGCCTGCCGAACCTGGAGTTCGCGCGGGGCAGCCTCCCCGAGCTGTCCTTCGAAGACAACAGCTTCGACCTCGTCTACTGCCGCTTCGTGCTGGTGCACGCACTCGATCCTTTGCGCTCGCTGCAGGAGATGACGCGCGTCACGCGCCCCGGCGGGCGCATCGCGGCCCACGAGATGGTGCACAGCGGGATCTGGCACTCACCCGAGAAGCCCGCCTTTGCGGCCCTGCTCCGTCGCATCATCGAGGTGATGCGCGGCCGGGGCGCGGCGCCGGACCAAGGACTGCACCTGGCCACGGGCATGGTGAGGGCCGGGCTGCAGGACGTGCGCGTGCACGTGCTGCCCCACACCTGCCTGGCGGATCAGCCGCTGTTCGAGGACTACCGCATGAACTGGATCCGCACGCTGGAGGGGATTGGCTCCGCCCTGGGAGAGGAGCTGGACGGCGTGCCCCAGGCCCTGGCCGAGCTGGGACAGGTGCGCCCCGGAGACTTCCTGTTGGAGATCTCGGTGGTGGCCGAGGGTGTGAAGCCCCTCGCTTCTCGCTGAAGCGAACCGTCGGGACCGCAGCTACGATCGATCCGCATGCGCTCTGCAAGAACCCTCGCCGTCGCCCTGGCGGCCGCTCTGCTGCCCAGCGTGGCGCTGGCCAACAGCGGGCTGACGCCCCTGGTCATGGCCTACCCCCTGGCCCTGGTGGGCTTCGTCCCCATCGTGCTGGTGGAGGCCAGGGTGCTGCAGCGCTACGCGCCCCTGCAATACCGTCCGGCCTTCAGGCTGGTGGTGCGCGTCGGCCTTGGTCATCGTTGCGGCCATTCGGCCGCAACGATGAGTCGGCCTGTTTT
>CAYVQL010000089.1:0-34155 GCA_964454135.1 uncultured Enterobacterales bacterium
GTCCTGTGCGGGCGAAGGCCGTCCAGCAGACATCCCGCGGTCGGTCCCCGGCTTGCCAGCGGCGCAAGCCGGCCAGCTCGCCGGGATCGCCGGGGCGACCGCAGGCGGACGGGGCGCCGGCGCCGCCGGTGGGGAGGGCGCCGGCTGGGACCTGGCCCGGCCTGGGATGGACCAGCAGCCGCTCGGGCAGCGCCTGGCGCGGACCTAGCTTGATCAGTCCGGCGGGGAAGCTGCTGCTGACCTGCAGGCCGGCCAGCGTGTAGGCGCCCCGGCGCTCGCAGCGCAGCTCGGGCGCGATGCGGATGCGGGCGCCGGGCTTCAGGTGGGGAATGGGGGGGATCCGGCAGCGTAAGGCGTCGGGCAGGTCAAGCTCGGCCAGCTGCAGGTCGCGCAGCGTGCGGGGCCCCAGGTTCTCCACCAGCAGCTCGTAGCGCCAGCGCTCGCCAGCGCTGGGCCAGGGCGGCAGGCGCCGCCTCAGCGCCACCCGCGGGCGGAAGGGCAGGCCTGTCAGCCAGGCGGCCAGCAGCGCGGCCGCGAAGAAGGCGAGCACCCCGTGCAGCGGCGGCGACAGCGCGCCCATGCGCAGGAAGGCTGCTGCTGTCAGCCCCAGCAACGCGGCCCGGCCTGCAGGTGTCAGGCGCCGCTGCCACAGCTGCAGCAGCCGGCGCATCAGGAACAGGCGTGGCGGCCTCATCGCGGCAGCGGGGTGGCCGCGAGGAGCTCCTGCAGCAGCTCGCTGCGGCTGCGCCGGGCGCCAGGGGCCAGCACCAGCCGGTGGCTCAGGGCGGGCTCGGCCAGCGCGCGCAGGTCGTCGGGCAGGACGAAATCGCGGCCGCGCAGCAGGGCGCGCGCGCGGGCCAGCTGAGCCAGCTGCAGCGCTCCCCGCGTGGACACGCCCAGCCGCAGCAGGGCGTGATCTCGGCTGGAACGCACCAGGCGCAGCAGGTAGCGCGCCACCGTCTCCTCCATATGCACTTGCGTCACCGCGCCTTGCAGCCGCAGGATGTCCTCTTGGTTGGCCACGGCCCGCAGATCGCACAGCGGGTGCGCGCCGCGCTGAGCCTCGAGGATGGCCAGCTCCTGGTCTTCGCTGGCGTAGCCCAGGCGCACGCGGGCGCTGAAGCGGTCCAGGGAGGCCTCTGGCAGCGGATAGGTGCCGTGCAGCTCCACCGGATTCTGAGTGGCGATGCACAGAAAGGGCGTGGGCAGCGGGCGGGTCGTGCCGTCGGCCGACACCTGGCCCTCGGAGAGCGCCTCCAGCAAGGCCGACTGGGTGCGTGGCGAGGCCCGGTTCAGCTCGTCGGCCAGCAGCAGGTTGGTGAAGACCGGTCCTGGCCGGAACTGGAAGCTGCCCTGCCGCGGGTTGAAGATGCTGGTTCCGGTGATGTCGGCGGGCAGCAGGTCGGGGGTCAGCTGCACGCGCTTGCTCTGGCAGCCCATGGAGAGGGCCAGGGCGTGGGCCAGGGTGGTCTTGCCGGTGCCGGGCACGTCTTCCAGCAGCACGTGGCCGCCGGCCGCGCAGCAGCAGAGCAGGATCTCCAGGGTCGCCTCTCGGCCCTGGAAGACGCGCTGCAAGTTGGCGAGCAGCCGGCGCAGCAGCCTGTGGGCGTCGTGGCCATCGGCCTGCAGCAGGCGCAGGGCTTCCACGATCACGCCCCCACCGCCGCCACCTCGCGGCTGGCGCTGGCCAGGGCTTCCAGGCGCCGCAGCAGCAGCTGCACCTCGGCCAGCTCGCCTCCGGAGCCCTGGGCCCCGGCCAGGTCGGAGAAGGCCACCAGGGTGAGCTTGCCCGTCAGCTCGTCCAGCAGGGCCAGGCCCTCGTCGAGCTCGGCCTCGCTGGCCTGGCGCAGCTGCTCCAGCTGCGGCCGCACTCCTGCGGTGGCGCCCGCCGCCGCTCGATCCAGCGCGCTCAGCCGCTTGTCCAGCCAGCGCAGCCGCTCACCCAGGCGGCTGGCCAGCTGCGCCACGCGGCCCAGGTCCGCCTCTTGGGCGCTGGCGCGCGCGCGGTGCAGCGCCTCGGCCAGCCGCTGCTCGCGCAGGGCGATCTCGTCGCCCCTTGCGTGCTCCGGCGGGGCGTCGCCCGCCGTCTCGGGCGGCTTCGGACCACGCTGGAAGGGCAGCAGGTAGGGCCACAGCAGCAGGGTCAGGGCCAGGTTCGCGGGACGCGCTGCATTGCCCTCGCTGCGGCCGAGCAGCCAGGTGCGCAGCGCGGCCGCCAGGCCGATGGCGAGGTAGAGCGACAGGATGGCGGTGGCGGTCATGGCGCCTCCCTTCAGCACACGGCGAGCCAGGCCCAGCCGGCCAGGGCGTTGGTGAAGCCGAGCAGGAACATGGCGATGCGCGCGAAGGCCTGGACGCGCTGCGTCGCGAGCTGGGCGTCGGGCGCGTAGCGAGCGGCGGCGTCTTCCGGCAAGGCGCGCTCCATCAGCCCGCAGAGCTGGGCGCGGAAGCGCAGGCCGCAGCCGGCGGCGGCGCCGAAGAAGGCAGCCACCAGGGCCAGGGGCCCCGCCCAGACGGGATCCAGGCGCCACAGCAGGCAGGGCAGCGCGGCCAGGGCCACCAGCAGCAGGGAGGCCGTGGCCACCGAGGTGGTGAGCACCGCCACCAGCTGGCCGATGGGCATGCGCGCGCTGTGCAGGATGCCAGCGCCGTAGACCGGCACGATGGTGGCCGCCAGCGCCCCCAGCAGCCCTACCGAGACCATGGCGGCGTTCAGCAGCAGCTCGAGGCGCGTGCCCTGCCAGCCCGAGAGCATGATGAGGGCGGCCAGGGCGCCGGCCGCGGCGATGATGGCGATGGAGGACAGCACCGTGTCCTGGACGCGGGCAGGATCCGTGATGCGCTCCAGGATGGCGTCCGGAGACTGCAGCAGCTGGATGACGAGGGGCTCGCTGCTGTCGTCGCGCTCGCCGGGCAGGCAGCGCTCTTCGTCGCGCCAGGGCAGGAAGGGAGACAGGGCTTCGCTACGGGCGGGGGCGGTGTCGGCGGTCATGGCGGGTTCCTCTCAGACCAGGTGCCAGGCGCGGGCCAGGAATGCGACCAGCAGTCCGGCTTGGATGCAGCGGGAGAAAAAGGCGGCCCGTTTGCTGGGGTCCAGGCAGCGCAGCACCCCGCAGGTGCGGGCCAGCAGGGTCATCAGGGCCACGGCCGGGATGGCCAGGCCGATCATGGAGCCGTGGATCAGGGGGCTGACGGCCCGCACGCCTTCCATGTCCGCCACGATGGCGACGAAGGCCACCAGGGGCAGCAGGCAGACCGCCAGCAGGCCGGCGTGCAGCAGGCCCACGGCGCCGGCCCCCAGCAGCGCGCGCAGCGACACGTGGATCTGCAGGAAGGCGGCCAGCAGCGCCACCGGCACCAGCAGCGCGGCGACCTCCAGGATGGGGGCCTGGCGGTCTATGTGGGCGTGCTGGTGCCGGGTCAGCTGCTGGTGGGTGGGGGGGGAGGCGGTGGCCACCGCCACGAGGCCGAGGCCGGCCTGGGCCAGGGTTGGGCCTGCGCCGCGCTGGGCCAGGGCCAGGGCCGCGTAGCTGGGGCGGTCGATGGCCGCCCGCAGCAGCTCGAGCAGCTCACCTGCGTGGCGGTGGGGAAGGGGGGGGGCGGCAGCGTGTTCCATGGGCTCCTCCGCGGGCCCGGTCGGCTGCATTGCCGTCCATGGGGCCGCTAGGAGCAGCTTGGCAGCGCTCTGTGAAGCCTTGATGAAGCGGGTGTGAGGTGTTGGAGAAGGCTTTGTGCTCAGCAGCTGGTGCCGAGCGTTGCATGGGGAACGCGGCCTCGTGCAGTTCCTCCAGGTGCCGAGCCCTGGCCGCACTCATGCGCATCAGCGCTCTGGCCTAGGGGTCGGCCCAGGGTAGCTCATAACGGTGTCAGGCGCAGGATGATGACCGGCTGCTGGCCTGCCGCGCTATCGGGCAGGCCAGAGCGCCAGTCGAGGCAGGGCGTGCTTCATCACTCGACAGACCCGTTCCGTGTTCATCGGGCTGCGCGGATCGGCGGCGGTGAAGACGTCCGCAACCCCAACGCACCCGTAGGACTGGGGAGTCTCAAACCATCTCTTCAAGTCGGCTCGCGCCTTGTTGAGCCAGATCCCACGCTCACCCTGTCCTTCAAAGGACTCGATGCGCTCGCGAATGCTCGGCCATTCCGGACGCGACAGGACGACCACGTCGAAGATGTAGGCCAGATCCTTCATCATCTTCGCTGCGTTCCTTCTTCTCGGGGCGGTCAAAGCTTTATGGAGCAGGTAGTTCCCCGGGTGAGGGAGCTGTACCCTCGTTCCCTCTCGCATTTCGAGTTCTGGGACAGCTTGCACCTCCATGGTGATGGGTCGATCCAACGCCAGATCCATGAACCGAAGCAGGATGGCGGTCACGCCGGGCTGGACCTGAAGTGCCGCTCCTCCCATGTCCTTGCCTATCAAAGGGGTGAGAAACTCGACACAGATAGGTTCAGGTCGCTCCGTACCCCAGCGATCGTGCTGGTATTTGATCACGGGCGGTGTGCTCCCCCGAAAACGTAGGGGGGAGAATCCACCTTCACGAAGCGCCGCGGAGAGTGAACCCAGGTTCTCGGGAAGGCGGGGAGGAACCGCCCAGTCGATGTCAAGCGAGACCAGGAACTCGCCATGGGGATCGCCAAAGTCAGGGTGCGAGCGGTACAGCCAGGCCGCGAAGCCCCCGCAAAGCACGAGCACCTCGTTGAAGGGCTGCAGAGCCTCGATGATCGCAGCGAGGTCGCAAACTGCCTCCTCGAAGGAAGGTCTGGGTCTCCTACCCGTCATGAGCTCCCCAGCTGGCGACACGCTTGGCGATGAACTCGGCCTGCTCCATGCCTCGCGCCGGAATCCCGATGACATCGAGCGCTGCCTGCCAGGAGTCCACGATGGGTATGCGGTGGAGAACCTGGGCGCCTCTGAAGATGGACTCCGGATAAGGGGAACGGATCAAGTTGAACTCTGCATCTCTTGGTTCGCAGACCTCGACGGCCAGAGACTCCAGGACCCGTTCCAGTCGTTCTCTCACGTGAACCTCGGGCAGGGCATATCGGGTGTGCAGGAGTCCAAGACGACTGCACGCCTCGAAGCCCCCGATGGCGACGTCCATGCTCCGGAGCGCGGGCTCCAGGACCGCATCAAGCGGGAACGGGCCATGATGCTTGTCACAAATGATACCACGAACGGGCACTCTGTCGGCCATGCTCCGACCATCCTCGTGGAGCCAGTCCGAGAGCAGCTCATCGATGGCGACGAACTGGAATCCTCGATGGGTCCGGGCCAGGTATCGTCGTCGCTGCATGCGGCGAAAGAACTGGTAGGCCGTCTCGTGGGAGACGCCAGCGAGCTCGCCGAGCTCATTGGGATTGCGGGGTTTGCCTCGCTTGCCTTCCGGGAAGTTCGCCGGAGGCGATTCGGATAGCAGCAGAATCTTCAAGAGCCATCGGTTGAGGTCGGTGAATACCCTTCCCGTTCCCGTCTTCTTGCTGCCCAGCGGCCGGGGCGGGTCAAACCGTTCGATATGCAGCTTCGGGATGTGGAGTCGGAGTCCTCCGCTGTCGTCGAAGACACCCCAGCCCAGCCAAGGCGCAAAGCGTGAGAGGAATTCCTCGACCGCCGCTGCGGACCTCTTTCCGATCCTGTTTACGCCGACCAGGGCAATGAGCACGCACCCGGGCGCTCGGTCCCCTTGGAGCTGCAAGGCCGCTGCTGAGAAGCGTCCGATCAGGTCATCGATCCGAGCCACGCCCGTCCTCTTCACCAGGGCAATAACTACGGATTGTCCTGAGCGACCCCTGATTTCCTGAGCATCGATCCCGGGATGGAGGTCGTTCTCTGGCAAGTGCTCCTGTAGGATCCGAAGAGCGCGGCACTCGGCGTCCATCGCCTTCATCAAGTGTTCACCTGAATTCTGTTGCGCACCTGAATTCTACCGCGCACCTGAAAGAACGTCAAGCCCCCCAAGTACGTGTCGGGGTCCGGATTCTCCCAGGAGCCCGCTGGTGCCGCCGTCCGGGCCCGTCGAGGGATCCTCGGCGGCGTTGGGTGCTGTGAGGTCTTGGAGAAGCGGCTGTGCTCAGCAGCTGGCAGGCAGTGCCAGCACGAAGCAGCTCCCCTGCTCGCCGCTCTCGCGCAGCTCGGCCTCGCCCCCGTGGGCCTCGGCCACCGCCCGCACGATGGCCAGCCCCAGTCCGCAGCCGCCCTCTCCGTGGCGCGAGCCCACGAAGCGCTCGAACAGCCGGTCTCGCAGGGCGGGATCCACGCCCGGCCCCTGGTCACGCACGGTCAGCTCCCAGCCCTCCGGAGAGGCTGCGAGCCGCACCTGGACCTGCCCGCTGGCGGGCGAGAAGCTGATGGCGTTGGAGAGGAGGTTCTCGGTCGCGGCCTGCAGCCAGCGGGGATGGCCTCGGATCTCGGCGCGGTCTGGCAGCTGCAGGGCCAGCTCCACATCAGCGGCCTGGGCCACCGGTCGCTGCGCCTTGGCGGCCAGGGACACCACCTGCGCCAGGTCCGCGGTGCCGGCGGGATCGGCCAGCCCCTTGGCCTCCAGGCGCGTCAGGTCCAGCAGGTCGCGGGTGAGGGCGTCCAGGCGCAGGGAGGCCTCCATGATGCGGCGGGCGAAGCGCCTGGCGGCCGCGTCGTCTTCGCCGATGGCGTCCTGCAGCACCTCGGCCGAGGCGCGGATGGAGGCCACCGGGTTTTTTATTTCGTGGGACAGGTCCGAGGCCAGGCGCTCCATGGCGTTGCGCTGCTCCAGCTCGCGGCGCATGGCCTCGAAGGCGCGGGTCAGCTCGCGCACCTCCTTGCCCCGCGGCAGAGGCAGGGCGGCCTGCCGTTCGCCGGCGGCGATGCGCAGCGAGGCGCGGGTCAGGCGCTCGATGGGCCGCGCCAGGGTGCGGCCGATGATCATGGCCGACACGGCGGCCGCGCCCGTCAGGACCAGCACCACGAAGGCCACCTGGGGCAGCAGCAGCAGCAGCGGGGCGCCGTCGGTCTGGCCCACCATCAGCGCGGCCGTCAGCAGCACCGTCAGCACGAAGGTAGTGCCCACCAGGGTGAAGACCACCTGGTTGCGGATGGAGAAGCCGTGGCGCAGCGAGTGCACCAGCCGCTCCACGGACACCAGCGCACCCAAGAAGGCCACCACGCTGACGATCAGCAGCGTGTTGTCCAGCAGGTAGTAGATCCAGCTCATGCCTCGCGCAGCCTGTAGCCCACCCCGCGCACGGTCTCGATCAGCCCCGCATCGCCGCCAGCGGCCTCGACGCGCCGGCGCAGCTCCTTGATGTGGACATCCACGGTGCGATCGGAGACGCAGGTGCCGCACCAGACGCGGTCCAGCAGGGCCTCGCGGCTGCGGACGCGGCCCGGCGCCCGCAGCAGCTCCGCCAGCAGGTCGAACTGCAGCTTGGTCAGCTCCAGCTGCGTGGCCGCGATCCAGGCCATGCGGCGCTCCCGGTCGAGGACCAGGCCGCCGGGTCCGTGCAGCGTCGCGTCACGCCGGCCCGGGCCGCCCAGGGGCGCGGCGCTCGGCTCTTGGGGCGCCGTGCGGCGCAGCACGGCCCGCACCCGCGCCACCACCTCGCGCGGCGAGAAGGGCTTGACCACGTAGTCGTCGGCGCCCAGCTCCAGGCCCACCACCCGGTCCGTCTCGTCCCCGCGGCTGGACAGGATCAGCACGGGCACCCGCGAGTGCTGCCGCAACCAGCGCAGGAAATCGACGCCGCTGCCGTCGGGCAGCATCAGGTCCAGGATCAGCAGGTCGGCCCGCTCCCAGGCGGCGCGCGCCCCTTGCAGGCTACCGGCCGCCAGCACCTCGAAGCCGTCGCGCCCCAGGGCGAAGGCCAGGCTCTCGCGGATGGCGGGCTCGTCGTCGATCACCAGCACCCGGGTGGGAGCGGACATGGCGGGACTCCAGCGGGGACAGCGCGGAGTATAGCTTGCGCTCGACAGGTCGTGGAAGGCGCCGCGTTGTCGGTCGGTCCGCGGCAGCTCTCAGCGCCGGCCACGCCCTCTGCGGAGGTCGAAGCTGACGGGGGCCGGAATAGGCAGCGCGGGGAGGGGCAGGCCCCCTGGCTCGAATCGTTCACTGCGCGCCGGCGTCCGGGCGGGTCCGGGCTCGGGCGTGGCCAGCTCGAAGTAGAGGGCGAACGATTCCGCGCAGGTGGCGTAGTCGTAGCTGGGGCAGAGTTCGGCCGAGCCCAGCGCCTCGCCTTCGAAGCCCACGGGCGGGCTGGCGCAGCCCGTGCCCTGGCTGACGAGATCCACGGCGTTGTTCTCGTAGCTGTTCCCTGCCAGGCTGGCCGAGGAGTCTTCCAGGAACAGGCCGGCGCCCATGCCGTCCGACAGGGCGTTGTCCTCCAGCAGCAGGCCCGAGATCCCGTCCCACGCCTTCGCGCCAGCTCCTGCGTAGACCGCGTCGCCGCACTTGGTCAGGCCCGCGCGCGTCCAGCCCTCGCCGCCGTGGATGGCGTTGCCGGAGAGGGCGTAGCTGCCATCGCCGGCGAGCCAGACGCCGGCGACCGGGTTGCCCTGGATGTGATTATCAATGAGCTGCAGGGAGGGAGCGCCGCCCTCCGAGAAGGGCTCGGCGTAGATGCCGATGCCGCCGCCCAGGTTCTCCTGCTCGGCAGTGTCTTCCACGTTGCAGTCCTCGAGCAGGAGAGAGCCCCCGTACCACACCACCGCCCCGGCGAAGTGGTTGTCCAGCAGCTTGCATCCTGAGCAGGTGAGAGTGGTGTCGCGATGCACGACGTAGAAAGCGGGTCCCTCGTTCGCGGACGCCTCGATGGCCGCCGCCTCGATGGAAGCCCGATCCTGGGCGACGACGCCCATGCCGACAGTGTAGGTCTCTCCGCGCTTGTTGGAGGCGAAGCTGGTGTTTCGCAGCGTGGCGGAAGTGCCAGGTCCAGTCGCGATCAGGCCGGCCCCGATGTTCCTCAAAACGTCGCTGTCCTCTACGGTCATGTGCGCGCGATTGGCGATCCCGATGCCGTATGCGCCCGGCTCGCCGTCTTTTTCCAAGGTGTCCTGGACCATCGTCCCCTGCAGGCTGGCTGTGGTGCCATGGCCAGTGGCGACGACGCCCAGGCCCGTATTCCGCGACAGCACGCAGGCCTCCAGCTCCAGGCTCGCGCCGTCCTGGACCTCGATGCCGTATCCGTAGTCCCCATTGTCGTCGGGAATGGTGTCCAGGACGGCGGACTCTCGGAGCACGACCGCTGTGCCTGTTTCCAGGGCGTAGAGGCCAGCCGCTCTGTTCCCCGATACATCGCAGGCCTCTGCCTCCAGCGCCGCGCCACCCTGGACCTGGATGCCCACTCCGCCGGCACCGGCCTGGTCGGATTGGGTGTCCTGGATGTTCGTATCTCGCAGGATGACCGTGGTATCGGTATCCGAGGCGAGGACGCCGACCCAGGTGTTCCCCGAGAGCTTGCAGCCCTCCGCCTCCAGGCTCGCGCCGCGGGAGACGTCGATGCCGAAGCCGTTCAATCCACTCTCGTCGGACTGGGTGTCCAGGATGGTCGTGTCTCGCAGGCTGACCTCGGTGCCGGAGTCCGTTGCCAGGACGCCAGTCGCCGCGTTCTCCGACAGCTCGCAGTCTTGCGCCTCCAGGCTCGCGCCGCCGAAGATCTCGATGCCGAAGCCGCGGCTCCCATCCCTCGCGGGCTGGGTGTCCAGGATGGTCGTCCCATGCAAGCTGGCCGTGGTGCCGGAATCACCAGCGGAGATCCCAGCCGCTGCGTTCTCCCATACCTGGCAATCTTCCGCCTCCAGGCTCGCGCCGTCGAAGACCCCGATGCCGATCCCTAGCTCTCCGTTCTCATCGGGCAGGCTGCCCTGGATGGTCGAGTCCAGCAGCGAGAGCCTGGTGCCGGAGTCCGTCGCATAGGCGCCCACCACCGCGTTTCCGGACAGCTCGCAGGCTTCCGCGCTCAAGCTCGCGCCGCTCTGGACCCCGATGCCGGATCCAGCAATCTCGTTTGGCCAGGTGTCCTGGATGGTCGTCCCCAGCAGCCTGACCGTGGTGCCGGCATCGGCGGCGAGCACGCCGGAGCCTGTGTTCCTCAATACCTGGCAGGCCTCCGTCGTCAGGCTTGCCTCGGCATGGGCCTCGATGCCGTACCCGTGGTCCCCGTTGTCATCGGGCTGGGTGTCCTGGACGGTCGTCTCCCGCAGCAGGACCGTGGTGCCCGAGTTCGTGGCGCGGACGCCTGTCTCCGCGTTCCCCGACAGCTCGCAGGCCTCCGCGGTCAGGTCCGCGCCGCTGTTGACCTCGATGCCGTAGCCGAACTCTCCGTTTCCGTTGGGCAGGGTCTTCTCGATGATCGTGTCCCGCAGCGTGACCGTGCTGCCGGAGTCCGTCGCGAACAGGCCCGCCCCCGCATTTCCGGACAACGCGCAGGCCGCCGCGCTCAAGCTCGCGCCGTTGTTGACCCAGATGCCGAACCCTTGCTCCCCGTTCTCGGCGGACCGGGTGTCCGCGATGGTCGCCCCGCGCAGCGTGACCGCGGTGCTGGAACCGGCAGCGTAGACGCCCACCGCATCGTTTTCCAGCACCTCGCTGGACTCCACGACGAGCGACGTCTGGTAGAAGCTGGTCCGGTAGGCCGCGACGCCGATGTATCCGCTTCCCACCACCTTCGAGTCCCGGAGGGTCACGGTCCCGGAACCGACCGCCACGCCGATGTCCTGCGCCCCGGTCACCGTGACGCCCGAGACCACGGCCTGCCCGGAGTTGAGGTAGGCGTCGATCCCCCGCGTTCCCTCCTCTCCGGCCCCGGCGTCGATGATCACCAGCTCCTTGCAGCGACCGGCCAGGTGCGCGTCCCCATGCGCGCGCGTCAGGCGCAGGTTCTCCGGGTAGGTCCCGGCCGCCACCGCCACCATCCCGCCGCCAGCGGCGCCCGCCGCGTCCAGGCCGGCCTGGATGGAGCCGAAGGGCGCGAGCTCGCTGCCGTCGCCGCCCTCTGCGGCCGCGCTGTCCACGAAGACCGTGCTCCCGTCGATCTGCAGGTCGCCCCAGGTGCCGAGGCCGCAGGCGGCGGGCACGCAGTCGCCGCCGTCGTCGAGCTGGCCGGTGTCGCAGGCGGGGCCGGTGTCGCCGGCGGCGCCGGTGTCGCAGGACGCGTCGCCGTCGCAGCTCGTGCCGGGCGGTTCCGGTTCGGAGGGCTCGCGTCGGTCTCCGTCGCAGGCGGAGAAGAGGAGCGGAACGGCGAAGGCTGGGGGGAGGTGCAACGGGGATACCTGACGTGGTCTGTCCTGCGGTGGGCGGGTGGGAGTATGGCAAAACTGGGAGGGGGAGTCGACTGGGGTGGTGCGCTGGAGCTCCTACGCCGTGCGGAGGGCGACTCGGCGGGCAACCCAGTGCGCCGCGGCTCGCGTTCACCAGGTGGCGTCAGCGCAGGGCCAACCAGAAGGCGCAGACGCCGATGTCTTCGTCAGAGGTCGCCTGGTCGAAGCTGATCCGCGCCTCCACATCCTCGCTTGTGGAGGTCGAAAGCGCGACCTGCTGCAGATCGCCTTCAAAGAGTCGGGGCGTGTACCAGACGCTCTCGCGGCCAGAATCCGAGTCGCCGCTATCGCAGCTCCAGGCGGAGCCGACGAACGAGGGAGGCGACTGCCCTCCGTCCGCTGGGCAATCATACGTGGGATTGAGGCCCTGGGTGCTCCCGATGCCCCAGCTATACAGGTGCTGGCGCGCGCCAGATGCGCCATGGGTGAGGCTCAAGCCGTCGACGTAGCTATCCTCCAGCGTTGGGCTGCCGGACCGCTGAAAGGCATCGTCGGAGCGGTATTGCCGCATGCACACCTCCACCAGCGCCTCGTCCCAGGTCAATCCCAGCGCGTCAAAGGTCGCGGAGCGCTCGCCACCGCTGGACAGGTTGCCGTAGCACAGGCCCTCAGTGCTGTGCTGCACCCATTCGCCCGGACAGGTATCGCTGGAGAAATCGTAGTCGGCGATCACCGTCCAGCCCCCGCCCTCCTGGTCCATGTCGCAGACGGCCTCCGCGGCCACGCCGTCTCCATCCGCATCGAGCCACCACGAGCCGCTGGCGGCCGCGGGATCGGCAGCCAGGATCTTGGCGCAGCTCTCGGCCGGGCAGGTCTCGGTGCCCAGCTCACAGCCTGTGTCCTCTTCCGCTGCGTCCGTATCCCCCGTGGCGGTTGCGCCCGTGTCCCCCGTGGCGGGTGCGCCCGTGTCCCCCGTGTCGGGTACGCCCGTATCCCCCGTGTCGTCCCCTCCGTCGATGACGCCCTCGAACTCACAGACGTAGCCAGCGGTATAGGGATTGCTGTCGCACCAGATGTCGTTCCAGTTGCCGCTCGAATAGGTCTCCATGCAATCCTCGCCCGTCGTGAAGTCATTGGGCTCCGAGCCCGCCCATTGTTCGAAGGTCCAGTCTTCTCCTGTGATCCAGACGAAGGTCCCCTCTTCGTCGGCGTCGCAGCCACCGAGGTGGGGACGGCTGTGGATTCCGACGATGAATTCGTTTTCGCCCTTGTCGGCGATGGTCGCCAGGTAGCCTCCGGCGGCCACGCAGCTGCTGCGGGCGTTGGGCCAGTTGGTGCTGGATGCGACTGGATAGTAGCAATGATCGCCGTAGCTCTCGAAACCGGCGTCCTCGTCGCAGTTGCCGTCCCAGATGGGGACGTCGCCCTGATCGGTGCCGACGAGCGCGGCGCAGATGGAGAGATCGTCAGCCCAGCCCTCGCAGGCCACGACACTGGCATCACCATCATCGCAATCGCTGCAATCATCCACGTAGCCCACTGGCTGAGAGCAGCGATGCTCCGTCACGGCCGCGTCGCCAAAGCCATCACCGTCCTTGTCCTGGCACCAGTCCGATCCATCCAGCAGGCTGTCATCCTGCCCGTTGCTCAATCCGTCGCAGTCGTCGTCCCGATCGTTGCAGACCTCATCCGCCCCGGGATGGACCGTTGCGTCCGAATCGTCGCAGTCTTCGCCGCCCGCGATCACAGACTCGAAGCCGTCGCCATCCATGTCGGTCAGATCGGCGCCGTCGCAGTCCTGGTCCTGGCCCCCGTGGGGCGCTTCTTCTGTCGGTTCCCAGGCCTGCTCGTCGGGCTCCCCGCAGTTCTCGCCCTGAGGCGCCCACCTGCAGCCTGCGAGCGCGAAGAGGAAGAGCGCCTTGATCCGGATATTCGATCTGTGTGGACAGGCCATGTCTGCTCCCTGGAACCGCCACTTCGAGTATGGCCTTTCGGGGTGGCAATGTCCATCGGGCGGGGCGGCGGGGATCACGTGTCCTGCACCAGCGGGGACACCACAGGCTTGCGCCGGGCGATCTGCCTCATCTTCAGCTTGTTGCGACCGACCGTCACCTCCCCGTCGGCCAGCTCCCAGGACTTCTTCCTATCCGTGCACGGTGCGGAGACCTTCTCGAAGGCCTCGTCGAGGACTGGGTCCGCCTTGCCCTTGCGGTAGGTGAGTACGGCTACTTCATGGTGTCGATGATGGAATGGTACTGGCATCCCGTGACGTGGTCGCCGACCTACGGTTTCTACTCGGAAGAGGCCGCGTTGACAGCCACAGGGCTGGGTATGATGGGCGGGCTGGCGCTGGGCCAGGTTCTGGCGCCCCATGTGGAGATCAGCGGGAGCGACATCGGGTTGATGACCCTGGGTGGCGCATGGGGCGCGACCGTCGCGGGCCAGGCGGAGGGCTTCCCCGGGACAGGCTATCTGGTCGGAGCCGGGCTCGGAACGCTGCTCGGCTACGGGCTGGCCACGCCCCTGGAGCTGGGAGGCGATGTCGTGGTAGGCGGTCATGTGGGCCTGGCGTGCGGAACAGCGGCAGGGCTGGGTGCAGGCTGGGTGGTAGGGGACAGGCTGGGCCTCGGCCCGTGGAATTCCTGGAACCTGATCCACGGCAGCATCGCCATCGCGGGGACGGCGGGTATGGGGTTGGGGGCGTACCTGGCCTGGCGCAACCCAGCCGGAATCAGCGCCGACGACGTCATGCTCGGCGGTGTGGCCGTGGGTTGGGCCAGTTGGCAGACGATAGGCTGGTGGAACCAGGCGGGCAGGCCCGCCAGCACCAGGGGATTGAACGTGTTGATTCCCGCCGCCGTCGGCTCTATTGCGGCGCTGACGGCTCCCCGCACCGACATCAGCTGGACCGACACCACCGGTGCCGCGTCCCTGGGACTGTGGGGGGCCTATCTGGGGGCAGTGGGCGCTGGGCTGGCGGATGCGGACGATGCCCTGCCACCTGCGCTGGTGCTGTCGGACATCGGCCTCGGTGTTGGCATCCTGCTGAATTCACCGAGAGTGGATGCCTGACCCTGGGTGACGGGCACGGCCCATGCCCTTGGCGCCGCAGGTGCCGCCACGGGCGCGGTGGTGGCGGCCTTGGTCGCGGATGACCGGGATCCCATGTTGGTGGCTTCGCTGGCAGGCGGCGCCGCGGGGGCGTTGGGCGGCGGCTTCCTGGGTGCGGCCCTGGAGCGCAGGGACCGCGAAGGGGACATCAGGTTCTTGCTTCCCAAGCCTCACCTCAAGCTGCCCGGCACCTGGGCGGTTGCGCCCACCTCCGTGACGGACGGGGAGAGCGCCTTGTTGGGAGCCCGCCTGCAGGTGACGGGCTGGTAGCGGCCTCTGGGTCCGGCGATGCCGGGCTGCGGGGGAGGCTAGGCTCGGATGCCAGGCGCCAGCCAAGGCGGTGCCATCCCTCGTTCGTCGCCGATGCGGAAGAGCTGGCTGCCTCGTGGGTGGCGTTGCCGGATGGAGAGGGCGGTCGGTTTCTCGTCGCACACGTGTGCAGCGCAGGCGGTGGGATCCTCCTCCTGGACTGGCTCTGGCTGCGTAGCGTTGGGTCGGATCAGGCCCTCCGGCGGCTCGATGCCAGGCCAGTAGCCTTCGATGCAGGGCCAGCTTCCCGGTGGGCCGGTGAACTGCTCCAGGTCGCCGTGTTCCAACTCCGCCTGCTCCTGCCAGAACTTGACCAGGACGCCCAGGGGCTCACCGAAGCCGCGCTCCCAGTGCAGCGTGCCGTCGGGCTCACGCGTCACGCGCAGCACGTCGCGGTGCACCAACCCGTGGTGCGTTGAACATATCAAGACGAGATTCTTGGGATCGTGCGTACCTTTGCGGGAATAGTGCTTGATATGGTGCAATTCGAGGTGCTTGTGGTTGCGACAGCCCGGCACCGTGCAGCAACCCTTGTCTCGGATGAATACGGCGCGCCGAGTGGCCGGGGGAATGGTGCGGCTGAGGTGGCCGGGGGTGCCGGCGCTGTCGTCGCCTGCGACGACCTCGGCGTCGCATTCGGCCAGGGCGCGGGTCTGGGCGTCCAGCTCGATCCTGCCGGCGAGGGTCTCGGTCCAGGCTTTTTCGCAGGAGGGGCAACGGTGCTCGATAATTCGGTAGTGGATGGGCTGGGGGGTGTTCGCTGCGTTGCGAGGCTGGGGAGAGGGCGTTTCTGAGGCCACTTCCTGCAGAGTGGTTTCCGCTTCGGCGGTATGCTCTGGCTGGTGGCTTGGCTCCTGCGACCCGCTCGGGGCCGGGGCCTCCTCGCACACGTGTGCGGCCGCAGGCTCGGACTCCGCGGGCTCTTCCGCCTCCTCATGCTCCTCGTCCAGCCAACGCTCGGCCAGGAAGAGCAGCAGCTGGCTGGAGGACATATCGGCATCGCCAAAGTGCTGCCGCACCGCGTTCAGCGCCTGCATCAAGCGCTCGAAGTGGAAGACGTCCAAGCGAAACCGGGCCCAGACGTGGCGTGGGGGTTGCCAGTCCTCTTCGGCGTCGGGTGGCGGGTCGCCCAGGCGGGCGTCGACGGCGAGATCCTCCAGATCCCGGCTGTTGACCTGCAGGGCGCGTTCTACCCAGGCTTGTGCCGTCTCCGGTGTGGCGACCTGGCTGACAGTACGCGCTTTGGTCCAGCCCAGGGCGCCTGCGCATAGTGCCAGATCCAGGGCGGGGAGTTCGGGCAGACGACTGCCCAGCAGGGCCAGCTGCTGGGTCTTGCGTGAAGAGAAGCCGAAGGCTTGCTCGCCGTACTCTGCAAGGCCGGCGTACCCAAGCTCCTTGTACAGCTGGGTGCGGTTCATCTCAGCGAGGCCCAGGGCGATCTCTCTGATTGCGCGGCGCTCGATCTGCACGGCTTGTCGTAGACGTTCGTGCAGCTGCTCGGCCGGGGTGAGTTTGCCAGAGGCTGGCGTTGGGCCCTCGGGTGAGGCCTGGCGGTCGGGATTCGCGGTGCTGTCTGGAGAGCAGTCGTCGCACATGTTTTCTACCATTCGGAGATTGCGGGCAACCTGCCTCGAGCTGGTGGCCACGTGGGGATTGCGATGCGGGAAGAGTGCTTGTTAAGGAGGCTATGCAGTTGCCTGTACTGGGAAGAATATAACCATGCGGGGCTTGCGGAACAAGTTCTATTTCTCTTGGTGGGGACAGTTACTGTCCCCCAGGATCGGGCGTTCCTGGTCGGCCTCGCGGTCGGGTGAGGGCTGTCCGAGGGGAGGTGCTATGATATCTGGCAGGGGTGGCTGAGGGCGCAGTGCGGTGAGAGTTGGTCAGGGCACAGCACCGGTCCAGGGGACCGCATCGCCTCGTGTCCGGGCACGGCTGGAGCGCCATGCGGGGGATCGTGGACGAGATTTCGGCCGAAGGACCTCTCACCGCGGCGGATGTGCGCGAGGAGGCGCTACGACGACGGGGGCCCAGGCTTCATCGCCCAGCGCTTCCCGCCGCGGTTCGGGCAGGCGCGGGCCTTCTCCTGGTCCAGGCTCGTGATCTCGCGTGATGACACCGACCCGCCCCTGCCGGGCTCTACCTGGCAGCCTCACGGTAGGCCTCGATGTGCGCTGTGAAGGCGTCGCGTAGCTGCCCGGCGACCATCCAGTCGCGTACGGAGACGAGCGGACCCCAGTTGAGCCCTGCGGTGTAGTCCTGGGTGAAGGCGTGCGCGGAGTGGAACTTGACCTGCGTGCTGTTGCCGCACTTCGAGAAGTGCACGTAGCCGATGTCCTGGAGCACGGTCTCGTTGTCGGAGAGATAGACCCGCCAGCGGACCCGCGTTTCGTCTTCTCCGTACTCGATGTCTTCCGACTTGGTCATGTCGAGGTGCTTGAACGCCGGAAAGGCGTCGCCCAACCAGGAGAGGTGCTTGCTCATCGGGGTCTCGAGGACCATGCGGTCTTCCTGGTACACTGTGCGGCCCTCTTCGTCTACGGCGAGAGGATCCACATCGCCCCCCACCCTGCCGGCGAGCTCGGTCGACCACTCCGAGGGGATGACACGCTGGATGAACTTCTCGTAGGGCACGTCGACGTTGCCCACGGTCATCTCCTCGATCATGCCGTCGTCGCGTTTTTCGGTGGCGGAGAGGATCTCGCCCCCCTCCAGGGCCTCGAGGTCAGAGGTCTTCTCCAGGAGGACTCCCGGGGTGGCCGCCTCGAAGGCCGCGACCTCCTCTCGGAGCTTCCGCCAGTCAGCCGCCTTGCCCTCGCCGGAGATCCCGAAATCGGACTCCTCGCCCTCGTCGACACGGACGCTGGTGGCCTCTTCGAGCTCCTGATCGGAAGGAGGACTCTCACGATCCGCGATCATCTCGAGCAAGGCGGCGTTCCCCATCTGCTGCTGCATGGACGACGCCCACTCGGGGAGGAAATCAACGAGAAAATCGGTGCGCTGCTCCTGCGGGTCCTGGCTTGGAGCGTCCTGGGTCGACTCGCCGCCGGGATCTCTTTGTGCTTGTTGTTTCACGACGCCCTCTCTCTGGGGTAGACCCCCAGAGAATACCACGATACCTCCCGACTGAGAGCTGAAGCTCTGGATTCCTGGCATCGGTCTTGCTCGGGACGAAAGACGCCCGCGCGACCTCACCGGCTCGATCCCCATCTCCGCCTAGCCTAGGGCGCCACCGACGGCAATGCGGACAGCGACTCCGCTGCGCCAGCTGTGGCAGCCACAGGCACGACCAGAGACCCTGCCGCACGCGCAGCCACCGCAACCCACCTGAGGCAAGCGCACCCGAGCACGCCTACCTCGAACGGGATTCGGATATCCCGATCGGGCGCGCCATAAGCGCGCTCGAACCGTGGAGCGGGCCGGCACAGGGCTTGCATTTTCTGGGAGTGAACCCCCTTCGGACTCAGGAAATGACCACCCTCTGCTCATTGCTGCTCCTGGGCGCGGCGCAGGCCGGCGATTGCGCCCTGCCCACCGACACGCTGATCGCCGACATCCGGCTGGCCGCCGCCACCCGCCCGCGCGGGGTGGCCACGAAGGACTTGAGCCCCGAGGAGAAGGCCTTCCTCGACATGATCGCCTATGCCGAGGACACCCACGACAACTACAACATGCAGTATGGGGGCAGCAGCTTCTCCGGCACGCAGCACCCGCGCAGGTGGATCGCCTCGCCTTGGGGCACGCCGGGGGTGGGCTCGGACGCCGCCGGTCGCTACCAGTTCCTGTCCACCTCGTGGGACGAGGCGGCCGACGCCATCGGCGTCTCCCGCAACGCCTTCACGCCTGTGAACCAGGACCGCGCCGCCATCTACCTGATCCAGCGCAACGGGGCCGACACCTACCGGCACGTGCTGAACTCCAGCTCTCGCGTGCAGTTCGAGGCCGCGGTGAGGAACCTCAGCCACGTGTGGGCCTCGCTGCCGCCGCAGCGTTACCCGGGTCAGAACGTGCACGACATGGGGGAGCTCTGGAAGGTGTACCAGGAGGCCTACCGCCGCTATGGGGGGAGGTAGCTGCTCGACCCGGGCCGTCAAGCCCCCCTGACGCGCTGCGCATGGCAGACCACGGTCAGTGGCGGGTCGCCGGTGCAGAAGGCCATGGTGATGTTGAGCGCCTTGCCCACGTCGACGGCCAGGGAGGTGGGCCTGGATGCGCTGATCATCATCGGCAGGTGCGCTCGGGCGGCTTTCTGGACCAGCTCGTAGCTTATTCGGGAGGAGAGGGCGGCGACCCGTGCCTGAGCGAGCGCGCCGTCCATCAAGGCTTTGCCGATGGCCTTGTCCAGCGCGTTGTGACGTCCCACATCCTCTGCGAAGGAGATGGGTCTCAGCTGCTCGTCGAAGATCAGCGCGGCGTGGGATCCGCGCGTGGTCTGGTAGTGCTGCTGGCTCTCTGAGAGCTTTGTCATGCAGCTCGCCAGTGCGTCGACCTCGATCTCGAAGCCGTCCGCCGCGGGTGTGACCAGCTGCTGAATGTCCTGGATCTTCTCCTTGCCGCAGATGCCGCAGCTGGTCTGGCTGACGAAGCCGCTGCGATCCAGGATGTCGCTCACCAGTGCACACCGCTCAGGTCTCAGCCAGACGTCGATCAGGTTGGGGTCTTGGTCGGCGTCGTGGCCGATGGTCTCGATGTCGCTGCGGCCGTCGATGATGCCCTCGGCCAGGCAGAAGCCGGCCGCGTGATACATCTCGTTCCCAGGCGTTCTCATCACTACGACGTAGGGCTTGTCCTCAATGCGTATCAGCAGCGGCTCTTCGCCGATCAGCTCCAGCGAGCAGGGCTGGCAGTCTTCCCCGCTGCATCTGAGCGCCTCGTAGATCCTCGTGATCATGGCGGCATCGCTGAAGCTGTGTCGGCTGGCGGTGGTTGTGATACGTGTTGCGCGCGGCCTAGAACTTCGTCAGGGCCGCGGTCAACACATAGGCCGCCTGCAGGTAGGAGGTCGGGCAGAGAGGGAAGCAGCCCTTGCAGGCGTCGCATTCCTTCCTGGCTATTTCGGGCACGAAGCTGATCTCCTTGTTCGGCCCGCGGTCGATGAAGCCCAGGGCGTGCTTGCCGGCCACCTCGGCGCAGTAGCGCACGCAGAGCCCGCAGTGGATGCAGAAGGAGCTGTCGTGCTCGAAGCGATCGGCGTCGGCGCCGTACGCTTCGGCCAGCTCCTGCAGCTGGGGGGAGGTGGGGGCGTGCGCCAGCAAGAGCTCCAACAAGGTCTTGCGGATGCGGTCGATCTTGTCCGATCGGGTCCGCACCTTCAGATCCGGCGAAACGTGGTGGACGCAGGACGCCACGAGCTGGGTCCGACCGCCCTGCTCGGCCTCCACGATGCAGAGGCGGCAGCCGCCGAAGGGCTCGAGCTGCTCGTGGTGACAGAGCGTGGGGATGGCGACCCCCGCGCTGCGAGCCGCCTCCAGGATGGTCGTGTCCGCGCTGGATGCGACGTGCTTGTCGTCGATCTGCAGGCTGATGTCGCTCATTTTGCCTTCCCCTTTCGCTTTCTGACGATGACGCGGTCTTGTTCGGGGATGGGTGGGGGAACCGGCTCCCCAGAGATCTTCTTGATCGCCCCGAAGCGGGCGGGGCAGACCTCGAAGCAGGTTCCGCAGTTGGTGCACTTGTCCTGGTCGATCACGTGGATCGTCTTCTTGGCGCCGATGACCGCGTCCACCGGGCACTTGCGCATGCAGATCAAGCAGGCCTTGCACAGGCTCGGATCGATGGTGTAGGAGATGAGCTCCTTGCAGTACAGGGCCGGGCAGCGCTTTTCGCGGATATGCGCTTCGTACTCGTGCTTGAAGTAGCGGTAGGTGCTCAGGAAGGGGTTGGCTGCGGTCTTGCCCAGCGCGCAGAGTGACGCCTCCTGGGCCGTCTCGGCCAGCTCCTGCAGCAGGGTGATGTCGCTCTCCTCGCCCTCGCCCTGGGTGATCCTGGTGAGGATCCCGTGCATCTGACGCAGGCCCTCGCGGCAGGGCACGCACTTGCCGCAGGACTCGTCGATCAGGAAGTTGACGAAGTAGCGGGCCACGTCCACCATGCAGGTGTCTTCGTCCATCACGATCATGCCGCCCGAGCCCATCATGGAGCCGGCGCGGGTCAGCTCGTCGAAGTCCACCTCGAGATCCAGCTGACCCTCGGGGATGCAGCCTCCAGACGGCCCCCCGGTCTGCACGGCCTTGAAGTTGCGGCCGCCGGGAATGCCACCGCCGATCTTGTAGACGATGTCCCGCAGGGAGATGCCCATGGGCACCTCCACCAGGCCGGTGTTGGTGATCTTGCCCACCAGGGAGAAGATCTTGGTGCCCTTGCTCCCCTCGGTGCCGATGGCCGCGAAGGCGGCGGCTCCCTTGTCGATGATCAGGGGCACGGTGGCCCAGGTCTCGACGTTGTTGATGTTGCTGGGCTTGCCCCACAGCCCCTTCACCGCCGGATAGGGCGGCCGCGGCCGGGGCTCGCCGACCCGACCCTCGAGGGACATCAGCAGGGCCGTCTCCTCGCCGCAGACGAAGGCGCCGGCGCCGCGATGCACCTTCAGCTCGAAGTCGAAGCCGGAGCCCAGGATGTCCTTGCCCAAGAGCCCGCTCTCCTGGGCACGCTGGATGGCGACTCCCAGGTTCTCCACCGCCAGGGGGTACTCCTGGCGGATGTAGACGTAGCCCTCGCTGGCGCCGATGGCGTAGGCCCCGATCAGCAGCCCCTCCAGCACGCTGTGGGGATTGCCCTCCATCAGCGAGCGGTCCATGTAGGCGCCGGGATCGCCCTCGTCGCAGTTGACGATCACGTACTTCTGATCGCCGGGCGATCTGCGGCAGAAATCCCACTTGACGCCCGCGGGGAAGCCCGCGCCGCCGCGGCCGCGCAGGCCAGCGGCCTTGACCTCCTCGATGACCTGCTCGGGCGTCAGCTCGAAGAGCGCCTTGGCCAGCGCTCCGTAGCCGCCGATGGCCAGGTAGTCCTCGATGCTCTTGGGATCGATGCTGCGGTTGGGGCCGAAGACCATCCGCTCCTGGTTCTTGTAGAAGGGGATGTCGGCCTCGCGCACCGTCTTCTCGCCGCTGTTGGGCTCGACGTAGAGCAGGCGCTCGAGAACCTGGCCCCCCTTGATGGTCCGCCCCACGATCTCGACAGCGTCCTCGGGCTTGACCTGCAGGTAGCAGATCTCACCGGGATCGATGACCACGATGGGGCCCTTCTCGCAGAAGCCGTGGCAGCCGGTGCCCTTGAGGGCGACCTCGACCTGCAGGCCCTGCTTGTCGAGCTCTTCGTTCAAGGCGGCGAGGACCTCCTTCGCGCCGGTGGCCAGACATCCGGTGCCGGCACAGACGGACACGCGGGTGGCGTCAGGGTCCCTGGCGGACACGATCTCCTGCCGGAGACTCTCGAGCTCTTGCGGCGTATCTATGCGCGGCATGGCTTTCCCCTACTCGTAGCTCTTCAACAGTTCGGCGGTGGCGCCTGGTGTGACCTTGCCGTGCGTCTTCCTGTCGATCTCCATCACGGGCCCCAGGGCGCAGCAGCCGATGCAGTTGACGGTCTCCAGGCTGAACTTCAGCTCAAGGTCCGTCTCACCCGGGCTGATGCCGGTCACGTCCTGCACCGTGTCGAGCACCCGCGAGGCCCCTCGCACGTGGCAGGCCGTGCCCATGCAGATGTGGATCTCGTGGCGCCCCTTGGGGACCAGGCTGAAGGCCTTGTAGAAGCTGGCGATGTGCTGCACGCGGGCCAGCGGCACGCTCAGCCGCTCGCTGACCCTCTCCATCGCCTCCTTGGGCAGCCAGTGGGCCTCTTCCTGGATTTCCAGCAGCACTTGTATCAGTGAGCTGGCTTCGCCCTGGTGTCCGTCGATGATCCGATCTACGCTGCGCATGTCCATGGCCGCCTCACATCCTCTTCGTTCTCTGGTCCGAAAAACCTGCTGCTCACGCGGGAGCGTAGCGCTTGGCTTCCACGTCGTAGCGGACCAATCCTCTCTTCGATGAGTTCTTCATGTGTCGCGACACATCCGATGGACTGAGCTCCAGGATCCCGGAGATCTCGCCGGTGGAGCGAGGCCGCTCGCCCAGCAGCGACACGATCTGGCCGATGACCAGCTCATCCGCGATGGCCTCGTCGAAGACCTTGTTCGCCAGGTCGCTGGCGAAGAACTCGTTGTAGGCCTCTTCGGTCTTGGTGGGGACCCGCAGCCGTTCCCGCTCCACCAGCTTGATGTAGGGAACCAGCTTGCTGACGGCCTCGAGCTTGCGCTTCAGGGCTTGCTCCTCGAGGCCTTCGCCCTGGCCGAGCGGCCCCATGGCCTCGAGCTGCCGGACGAACTCGTCCATCAGCTCGGCGAAGCGACTGCCCTCGGAAGCGGAGATCCACTCCAGGCGCAGCCGATCGGGCAAAATCCCGATATGCGTCATCAGCTTCTTGCACAGGTGCATATTGCCGAGCGCGTCGTAGTTGCCCTCGGTGATGTAGTGGCACTCACCGGGCCAACACCCCCCGATGAACACGCCGTCGGCGCCATTCAGGAAGGCACGGATGGGAAAGGACAAGTCCACGCGGCCGGTGCACATCAGCCGGATGATCTTGATCTCTGCGGCATATTGCTGTCTGGACACTCCAGCTAGGTCAGCAGCCGAATACGCTCACCAGTTGCAGAGAAAGCCGATGACCCTGAGTTTAGGCTTGAGTCCCATCTCTCTCTCCTTTCTTCCGAGATAATTGTTGGCTAGCGAGGCGCAAAGGCCGCGTCTATCTGGCTGAACACTTCCTGGTCGGTGTAGTGCTTCAGCACGATGGCATTGGTGGGGCACTTGGAGCAGCACAGGCCGTCCCCCTTGCAGAGCACGGGATTGACCTGGGCCTTCATGCCCTTGGGTGTGTCGCGCAGCTCGACGGCGCCGTACTTGCACGCGGTGACGCAGGCGCCGCAAGAGACGCAGTCGTGCTCGTCTACTTCGCAGACCGAGCCCGAGGCGGTGACCGTGTCCTGCGACAGCAGGCTGGCTGCGCGCCCGGCCGCGCCGTAGGCCTGGCTGATGGCTTCGGTGATGTGCTTCGGGTAGTGGGCGGTGCCGCAGAGGAAGACGCCGTCCGCGGCGAAGTCCACCGGCCTGAGCTTGACGTGGGCTTCCTGGAAGAAGCCGTCGGGGCTGCTGGCCACCTTGAACAGGCGCGCCACCTCGGCGCTGCCAGCCGCCGGGACCACCGCCGCCGAGAGGATCAGGAAATCGGCCTCCAGCTCGAGGCGCTGAACCAGGATGGGGTCGGGCACCGATACCAGCAGGCCCTCGTCGAAGGCCTCCACCTCGGGCATGTCGCCGGGCTCCCAGCGGATGAAGATCACGCCCTTGTCGGCCGCCGCGCGGTAGCTGTCCTCGCTGAAGCCGTAGGTCCTCATGTCGCGGAAGAGCACGTAGATGGCGGCCTCGGGGTTGATCTCCCGCAGCTTGGTGGCGTTCTTGATGGCCTGGCTGCAGCAGACGCGGGCGCAGTAGTTGCGGTCGTCCTGCCGGCAGCCGACGCACTGGATCATCACCAGGGTCCGGACCTCGGCCAGCCGCTCGTCGCCGGCCACGATGCGCCCCTCCAGCTCGAGCTGGGTCATGACCCGCTCGTTCTCGCCGTAGAGGTACTCGCTGGGCTTGTACTCGTCGGCGCCGGTGGCGATGATGGTGGCGCCGTGCTCGATGACCTTGGCGCGCCCCTCGGAGCGAAGCGTGGTGGTGAAGTTGCCCACGTAGCCCGACACATCCGTGATGGTGGCCTGGTGGGAGACCTGCACCAGGGGATGCCGGTAGATCTTCTTCACCAGCTCGGCGATGGCAGCCTGCACGTCCAGCCCTTCCAGGGTGTAGTGCATCCTGCGGGCCATGCCGCCCAGATCCCTGTCCTTCTCTGCCAGGTGCACCTCGAAGCCCTGGTCCGCCAGGGACAGCGCGGCCGTCATGCCGGCCAGACCGCCGCCCACCACCAGCGCCCGCTTGTTGACGGGCAGATCGAACTCCTGCAGGGGTTCCAGGTGGGTGCTGCGCGCCACGGACATGCGCACGATGCCCTTGGCTTTTTCGGTGGCGGCCTCTTTCTGCTTGGAGTGCACCCAGGAGCAGTGCTCCCGGATATTGGCCATGTCGAAGAAGTATTGGTTGATGCCACCTTCGCGGAGCGTGTCGCGGAAGAGCGGTTCGTGGGTGCGGGGCGTGCAGGCCGCCACCACCACCCGGTTGAGCTGCTTCTCCTCGATGGTCTTGGCTATCTGGGCCGCCGCATCGGTGGAGCAGATGAAGAGGCCTTCCTCGGCGTGGGCCACGTGATCCAGGCCCTTGGAGTACTCCACCAGCGATGGGATATCCACGACCCGGCCGATGTTGGCGCCGCAGTGGCAGGCGAAGACGCCCACCCTGGGCTCCTCGGCCGACACATCGCGCTCCTGGGGGTAGCTGCGCTCCCTGGCCAGCTTGCCGCGCCGGTAGCCCAGCAGCTGCCCTGTGAGCGAGCCCGCGCCGCAGGCCGACACCACCGCCTCGGGGATGTCCAGGGGGCCCTGGAAGGCGCCGCTGACGAAGACGCCCGGCCGCGTGGTGAGCATGCGATTGAGCGGGTCGGTCTGGCAGAAGCCGTGCTCGTTGAGATCGATGCCGAACTGCCGCGCCATGCCCTGGGCGTCGGCCGGAGGGCCCAGGCCCACACCCAGCACCACCAGGTCGAACACCTCTTCCTTCACCCCTTCTTCCGCCGTGGCGTAGCGCAGGGTGACGTTGTTGGTCTCGGGATCCTCGCGGCTGACGCGCACGTAGCTGCGGATGAACTCCACGTCGGGCAAGTTGGCTGCGCGCTGGTAGAAGCGCTCGAAGTCCTTGCCGTAGGAGCGGATGTCGTTGTGGAAGATGGTGGCCTGGGTGCCGGCGTCGTGGTCCTTGGCCAGGATCACCTGCTTCTGGATGTAGGAGCAGCACACCGAGGAGCAGTAACTGTTGCCGCCCTCGGTCACCTGGCGCGAGCCTACGCAGTGGATCCAGGCGATCTTGTGGGGGTGCTTCTTGTCCGAGGGCCGCAGGATCTCGCCCTCGTGGGGCCCGGTGGCGCAGAGCAGGCGCTCGAAATCCAAGCTGGTGACGACGTTTTGCAGCGCGCCGTAGCCGTAGTCGCCCCGCAGCTCGGGGTGGAACACGTCGTATCCGGGGGACAGGATGATGGCCCCCACGTCGACCTCCATGCGCTGCGGCTTCTGGTGCAGATCGATGGCGTCGTTCTTGCACACCCCGACGCAGATGGAGCACTTCTTGTCTTCCAGAAACAGACAGCGGTCATCGATGTAGGGCACCAGGGGGACGGCCTGCGAGAAGTAGATGTGGACGGCCTTGTTGCCACACAGATCCTGGTTGAAGGGGTCGGGGACCTCCACCGGGCAGTACTCGACGCAGATGGTGCAGCCCGTGCACTTGTCCTCTTTGATGTACCTGGGCTTTCTGGTGAGAGAGACCTTGAAATCGCCGGCTTCGCCCTCGACCTGGTCGACGTCCGTGTAGGTCAGGATCTCGATGTTGGGGTGCCTGTCGCACTCGATGAACTTGGGAGACTCGATGCACATCGAGCAGTCGTTGGTGGGAAAGGTCTTGTCGAGCTGGGCCATCTTGCCGCCGATGGTGGGCGACTTCTCGACCAGGTAGACCTTGAAGCCCGCGGTGGCCAGATCCAGGGCGGCCTGGATGCCGCTGATCCCGCCACCCACGACCATCACATCTCCGAATTCACCTGCGGTGAGAGGAGCTGTCATCATTGCGCCTTGTTCTTCCATGATGGATCCCCTAGCTGACTTCCTGGATGATCTCGGCGATGTCCTTGACCTCCAGGCCCTCGTATTCGGGATTCAGGCAGCTCTCCTCGAAGTTGGTGATGCAGTAGGGGCAGGAGGTGACCAGCACCTCGGCGCCGACCGCGTGGGCCTGTGCCATCCGCAGATCGGAGAAGCGCTCACCCTTGGGCGTGTCGATCCAGATCCGGCCGCCGCCGCCTCCGCAGCACAGGCTGCGTTGCCGGTTGTCCGGCAGCTCCACCAGCTCCAGGCCTGGGGCCGCCTTCAACACAGCTCGCGGCTCGTCGTAGATGTCGTTGTGTCGGCCCAGGTAGCACGGGTCGTGATACGCAACGCGCTTGCCGTACTCACCCTTGATCTCGAGCCGGCCCTGTTGGATCAGCTCCGCCAGGTACTGGGAGATGTGGATCACCTCGAAGTTCACCATGAACTCGGAGTACTCGTTCTTGAACGTGTGATAGCAATGCGGAGAGCTGACCAGGATCTTCTTCACGCCGCGATCGATGAAGGTCTTGATGTTTTCCTTGGCCAGGCGCTTGAAGATGTCTTCTGCGCCGGTCTTGCGGATGCTCTCGCCGCAGCAGCTCTCGTGCTCGCCCAGGATGCCGAACGCGACCCCTGCCTTCTGCAGGATCTTGGCGGTGGCGACTGCGACCTTTTTCATGCGCGGGTCGTAGCTGGGATAGCAACCCACGAAGTAGAGGATCTCCATCTCCTCGTCGAAGGGCTCGACGCCCAGGCCCTTGGCCCAGTCCGCGCGCTTCTCCTTGTCCTCTTGCAGGGGATTGCCATCTGTGACGATATTGGCCCGGATGGTGGTCAGGGAGCCGACATGGCCCGGGAAGACCTCGTAGGCGGCGCCGATGCGGCGCAGCGCCACGCCCAGGTCGATGTGCTTCACACCGCGGGGGCATTCCTGGGGGCAGGTTCCGCAGGTGGTGCAGCGCCAGATCTCCTCTTCCTCGATCTCCGTCAGGCCGAAGGCGGCCTGGCGGATGATCTTGCGCATGCTGAAGTCCCTGACCTTGTTCCAGGGGCAGACTACGTCGCAGAGCCCGCACTGGTAGCACAGCTTGAAGACCTCTCCGCCCGAGGCCTTGATCTCGTCGACGATCTCGATGAAGGGAGCTGCTGTTTCCACTGTTCCTGCTCCCTTCTAGGCCTGCTTCATGCGGGCCACGGTGTCGAGGATCTTCTGCAGACCGTGCCTGTTGGCCAGCGCCTCCAGGCCGATCTCCAGCTCGTCCCGCGGTGGCTCCTGCTCGCCCTCTTCCTCGCGCTCGGCGTAGGTCAGCGCGTCCACGCGGCAGACCTGCACGCACATCGGCTCTTCGAGGGGCGGATCGGTCTCGCACATGTCGCACTTCAGGGGCAGACCCGAGTCCGGCTCCTTGAAGTAGTCCCTGGCCGGGCAGGAGACGCCGCAGAAGCTGCACTCCTTGTACTCCTTGCCGTTGATCGTGTAGGTGTGACGACCCGTGCACTCGGCCGGCGTGTAGTCGCCAGCGCGGATGGGCACGTAGATGTCCTTCAGGTCGTCGATCAAGACGCGGATGCGGGACCGGGCGGGGTTGGTGCTGCTGTACCTGGGCATGGCGTGGAAGGCCGAGCAGGCCAGCTCGCACGCTCGGCAGCCGATGCACTTGTCCAGGTCCACCTTGATCTCTTTGACGATTCGCTTCGTGGGTGCGGTGTTCACGGTAGCCATCCTGTCACCTTGCCTGCTCATACTGGCGAAACATCTGTGTGGTAGGGGGCCGGTCCATCCGTCAGGATGCCCCGCTGCTGGAAGTCTTCGGCCACGTAGTCCAGGCCCAGGCGCTCCAGCGTCTGCCGGGTGGGGACGCCGTCGTCGGTCCAGCCCTTGAACTCGTAGTAGGCGTCGAGCAGCTTTTGCTCCATCTCGGGATCGCGGATCTGCCAGTGATCCTCGGGCGGCTTCTCGTCGACTCTGCGCACGCCCCTGACGATGTTGAGCGCCCGCACCAGGGTGCGGTTTCGTATGGCTATCTTCCACAGCTCCCAGGGATCGAGGTCCAGGCCCGCAGCGTGGTTGATGAACGCCGGCAGGTTGTAGATGTGGTAGGGAGGGCGGCCGCCGAACTGGCCGCGGAACGAGGAAAGGAAGGCGCAGGTGCCGATGGAGTCGTCGATGTAGTGCATCAGCTCGTTCCAGTCGCAGATGTGCACCGAGGCCTCGACGCTGGGATGGGTTCGGGGCTCCCACTCCAGGAACCACTCCCTGAAGCGCCTGGGGGCGGCCTCCCACTGGTCCACGAAGGCCTGGCGCTTCTCCTTCTTCCAGATGGGGATCTGCGGGTACGATCCCTCGATCTGGGTGATGTTCATCTTGGCGCCCGTGGCGTACATCAAGAAGTACGGGTAGTTGATCATCTTGAGCTTGAGCGGCACCTGCTCGAACTTCTTCATGCTGTTGTGGTCGTAGACCTCGGCGCCCTTTCCGATCTGGCGGGCGGCGTGGTAGACGCCGTTGGCCAGCGCGTCCCCCACGCCCTCGCGCCGCACCACCTTTTCGACCAGGTAGAAGAAGCGGCCCGCGCTGTCGGGCGGGAAGTCCGGCAGCTCCTCGTCGGTCAGGATGCCGGCCTCGTAGAGCTCGATGGCGAAGGCCAGCACCTGGGGGGTGGAGAAGCCGTCCAGGCCGTAGTGCTGGGTCAGCCCGATGATGTCGTAGTTGAAGTCGATCTCTTCGAACGCCGCCATGGCGTAGGTGAGCTTGCTGTAGCACTTCTGGAAGTAGGTCTCCCGGCCCGGGTACTTGATGGCCTGGTGGCAGTCCTTGGGGCAGTTGTAGCAGCCCGTCCAGCGCAGACGCACGCTCTCGGTGACCGCGGTCCACTTCTCTTCGCGCTCCTTGTTCCAGAAGCCCCGGTTGCGCGTGCGCGCGTTGCCCCAGGCGAAGTTGTCGACGTGGAACTCCTCGTCGTCTTCGTGGGCCATGGTGTCGCCGCAGTCCTCGTTGTCGTGGATGGACTGGTACATGGGGTGGGCTATTTCGAAGAGCTCCGCCGGGTGGGCCATCTCCAGGTCTTTCGTGCCGCGCACCACGATGGCCTTGACCCGCTTGTCGCCCATGATCACCCCCACCCCGCGCGAGGCGCTGGAGCAGGCGTGCTCGATGGTGGCCATGAAGACCCTGTTTTCGCCAGCCAGGCCGATGGCGGCCACCTGGGCGTCGGGCTGCTTCAGCTCTTCTTTGAGCAGCTTGGCGGTCTCGAGCGACCCCTTGCCCGCCAAGTGGGTGGCATCGCGGATCTCGACCTGGTCGTTGTGGATCCACAGATAGACCAGGTCGGGCGCCTTGCCGCGCAGGATGATCTTGTCGTAGCCGGCGTGCTTCATCTCGGGCCCGAAGAACCCCCCGAACAGGGAGTGCGAGTACAGGCCGGTCTGGGGCGAGAAGGTGTCCACCGAGGTGCGGTTGGCACCGGGCAGCAGCGTGCCGTGCATCAGGCCGGAGCTGAAGATCAGCAGGTTGTCGGGGGAGAGCGGATCCACTTCAGGCGGAACCCGATCCCACAGGATCTTGGCGGCCGAGCCCTGACCTCCCAGGTATTGCTCGCATAGCTTGGGATCCGTGCGGACCCGCTCGATGTTTCCTCTGGACAGATCGACTTCCAGATTCGTCCCCGTCTCGGCGAACCTCATGATTCTAGCTCCTTCTCCAAAGGAATCATGTTCAAAATATCGAAACCCAGGGATTTGAAGTAGGAGATGAGACCTCCTTCATACCAATCCACGAGCGTGCGGACCTTGCGGACATCGACGCGGCCGAAGTGGTCCATCAGGGTGCTGCCCAGCTTGCGCCCGATGCCCAGGCTCTGGAACTGGGGATCCACGCCCAGCACCTTGATCCAGCCGGTCTTCTCACCGCGGCCGAACTCCCAGTGACGGGTCTCGGCCAGCACGAAGCCCCGCAGCACGCCGTCCACTTCGGCGCCCAGGTTCAGCGCGGGTTCCTTTCCGCGCAGGTGGTACAGCGCCGTCTCTCGCAGAAAGCTCATGCGCTCCGGATCGTCGGCGCCCTGCTCCCGCTCGATGGCCTTCTGGATGCGGAGGATGTCTTCCAGGTCGTCAGAGCACAGGATCCTGACCGTGGCGGCGGCGGACATGTCTTTCCAGATCTTGCTGCGGCCGGCCTTGCGGTAGTGCACTTTCCCCTGGGCGCGCAGGATCTCCAGGTACTTGGCGACCGTGTGCCTGGTCATGCCCAGCGCTGTCGCGATCTCTTCAACCTGGCGACCGGCTTGGTCCGCCGATAGGAGAGTCAGGATCTGATCGTGGATGCTGGGTTCCATTGGTCACCGATAACGGTAACCATTACCGCGGTTTCCGCCTGGCTGTCAACCGCGGTCGAGTCTGCCGGCCGCGCAAGACATGCGACTATCGCGGCTTGCAAGGGGGTTGATTGCGAATACCCCCTTGACGGGGCCCGTTTTCTTTTTGGTGACCAGAGTCAGAGAGGGGCGGGGCTTGTTGAAACCGGAATTCGCGACGCTGGGGGCAGGGCTACTGGCACATATTCATGGAAGACAGGCACTTGCCCCCATCCCCTTGGCTGGGACAGCTGGAGCGGGACACGATCTCGTAGCGCACGGGGCCGGCGTCCGTGGGCTGGATCTCGCAGCAGCAGGTGTCGCTGCCCGTGGATCCATCGTCGTTTCTGTCCGTTCCGCTCTTGGATCCGCTGCCGCTCCGGTTGTCGGTGCCGCTGCGCGGGCGCCTGGCATCGACTCCGCGCCTGTTCTCCGAGGATCCGCGGCGGGTCGAGCCCCTGCGAGACCGATCGCGAGAAGCGTCATCCTCGGACGAGGCCTCCTCTTCGGCATCCTCGGCGGCGGGCATCTCGGTCTGGGAGGTGCCGATGCTACCGGAGCAGGCCAGGCAGAGGCCGAGCAGCAGGGAGGAGACGAGGAGGAGGCGCATGGTTTCGCTCCTGGTGGATGAGAGGCCGTTGGGATTCTACACCAGGCTAAGTTGGAAGGGGAGAAACACGTGGGCTAGATGCGGATCTCGCCCGACGGAGTATGCCCTGGCCGAGCTGATCACCACGCGCCTGGTCGCCGCTGTTCTGGACCAGGTTCGCCTGCCCCTGCACGGGATCCACGGGCCCGCGCACTGGGGGCGTGTGCACGACATCGGTCTGCGCCTGGCCGCCGAGAGCGGCGCTCGCGTCCAGGTCGTACAGCTCTTCGCGCTCTTCCACGACGCCTGCCGCCACAGCGAGGGTTCGGACCCGCGCCACGGGGAGCGGGGCGCGGCGCTGGCCCGCCGGCTGCGCGGCCGGTACTTCCAACTGGGGGACAGGGATCAGAAGCTGCTGGTGCGCGCCTGCGCCGGGCACACCCGGGGCGGGACGAGGGGCGACGTGACGGTCCTGACCTGCTGGGCCGCGGATCGCCTGGATCTGCCCCGCGTGGGGACGCGCGTCGATCCGCGACAGCTGGGCATCGCCGCCGCGCGCGACGCGGAGATGATCGCCTGGGCCTCCCGTCGCGCGCGGGACCAGGAGCTGCCCCTGGCGCCGCTGCGGGCCTGGGGGATCGCGCCCAGGGCGCTGCGGCGACCCAGGAGGAGGCGCTGAGCAGGGACTGGGCCCAGCCCGCTCTGACCGCCTCGGGGCTACTCGTGCAGGCTCAGCTCCCGCTGGATGCGGGCCTTGCTCTCCTCTCGCATGAAGGCCGGGCGCAGGTAGCCGTGGTTTCTTCCGTCGCGGATCATGAGCGCGATGGAGGTGCCCAACATGCCGGACGCCACGCCGATCAAGCTGTAGCCGAAGCCGTAGCCGGAGTCGTTGGGATCGGCGTAGCCCTTCATGTACACGGGGATCGTGGCGATCGTGGCGGCGCTGCCCGCCAGCAAGCTCCACTTGGCGATGTCGAGCCCTCGCCTCTCTAGCAGCAGGTTGTACTGGTCGGTCGCGCTCATGCCGCGGCCGTGGGCCTTGTCGAACCCAGCCAGGGAGACGCCGGTCAGGGAGAGCCCGGCCAGCTCGTTGGCCTCCTCGAAGCTGCGGACGAAGAGCGCTTGGTCCGTCGCCAGGCTGGCGATCTCTTCGTGGCTGAAGCCGCGATCCAGCAGGGCCTGCGCGATCTCCGCGGCGCCCGAGCCCGCGTCGGCGCCGCTGATGCGGGAGAGATGGAGCGGGCTGAAGCCCAGCCCGGCGAGGTCGCCACTGCCCATCCTTGCGACGGGCTGCGTTGTGCCGCCGAGGACCAGGTCTCCGAGATCCGGTCCGACCTCGGTCCCTTCGGACAGGATCCAGCTCGCTCCCGGCCCGACCAGCTCCGGTTCCTGGGTGCGGTCGGTCACCACGGTGAGCAGCGCGTCGCGAGCGTAGGCCAGGGCCTCGGCGGCGCTGACGCGGCCGTCGCGATCGCTGTCACCCCAGCCCCGCAGGGCGCCCAGCAGCAGGTAGCTGAAGGCCGGCCGGGCGGCGCCGGGAAGGGGCCCGGCGAACTGGTCGCGCTGGGTGGCGGTCAGCATCGTCACCGCGGAATCCACCTGCGCCGATACCGGGACCAGGGGCTGCAAGCCCTCCACCAGCGCATCGCCGCTCGCCGTGCGGCCCGAGAAGCAGGCGTCCAGCACCATCACCGTGCGGGCCTGCGAGCCCTGCCCCAGGAGATCCGCGATCTCGCTTCGGGGAACCGAGCGCTGGTAGATGCCTGCGGCGCTAGCCGAGGCGTCGGCGCCCACCAACAGGCCGTCGCTGCCATCCTTGGCCGGGGCGCCGTGCCCCAGGTACACGAACCACAGGGTGCCGCCCTTGCGCGCCAGCGCAGCCGCCCGGCTGGCCGCCTCGCGGATCTGGTGGTCCGTAGCCTCTTCGTTGAGGCGCAGCTGGATGCGGGTGGAGGGGATGCCGTGCGCATCGCGGAACCAGCCGTACCAGTCCCGGGCGCCCTGCTCGGCGCCGGCGATGTCCGGCACACCCTCCATCACGTAGTCCTCGATGCCGATGATCACGGCGGCGTCGGCGCTGCCGCCGCTTGCGGTGCCTCGCGGCGGTACGGACAGGTCAGGCCAGCCCGCGGCGTCGGCGCTTGGGGCTGCCAGCAACAGCCAGGGGATGGAGCGGATCATCAGCCCGCCAGCCCCTTGCGCTTCTCCACGTCCAACCAGCGGCGCCCCAGCAGGAGCGTGATCGGCGAGACCATGGTGGTGATGCCCACGATGATCCACATCAGTTCGGTGTTGCGCGGGCCCTCGCCGGGGCAGAGGTGGGCCAGCAGCAGGCCCGTAGCCGGCCCGGCCGCCACCTTGGCGAAGAACATGGGCGCCTTGGAGTAGGCCATGTAGCTGGCCTCCTTGCCTGGCGGTGCGATGGAGGCGGTGTAGTCGTACAGCCGGGGCGAGTAGATGGCCTCGCCCAGGGAGAGGATCACCTGGTAGGCGACGATCAGGGCGATGGACTCCCCCAGGCCCAGCACGAAGACCGAGCCGGCCGCCACGAAGCTGCCCACCAGGATCACCTTGTAGCCCGCCATGCGGCCGGTGATGGCGGTCATGATGGGCACCAGGACGATGATGATGGCCGGGTTGATGGCGTAGAGCTTGCCCGTCCACTCCACAAGCCCGATGCGCTCCATGTACAGCGGGTAGAGCGAGTGGTTGTACTGGAAGATCATCT